>NZ_SGXD01000002.1:600000-900000 GCF_004216915.1 Motilibacter rhizosphaerae | reverse complement strand
GCCCGTGCCCGGGAACGCGCGCTGCAGCAGGCGGAACGGCACGGTCCCGAGGCGGATCGCCGTGCTCTGCCAGTCCTCCTGCGGCTGGAGGTAGCGCCCGCTGTGGCCCGAGCGCTCCTCCATCGACCCGGCGGAGGCGAGCTTGCGGGCCGAGATGGCGTTGCGCGCGGCCTCCAGCGCGTAGCCGACCGGAGCGCCGTACAGCCGGAGGTCGACCTCGTCGAGACCGGCCCGCCGCAGCAGCAGCCGCAGGGCGGGCGGGTCGTAGCGGCGGAAGTGGCCGACGAGCTGGTCGGCCGCAGCGAAGCGCGCCGCGTGCGCCGGCACCGAGAGCAGCAGCGAGCCGCCGGGCCGGATGCGCTCCACCCACGAGGCGAGGGCGACCGCGTCGTCCTCGATGTGCTCGAGCACCTCGAACGCGCAGACGAGGTCGAACTCCTCGCCCTCCCGCAGCTGCTCGACCGAGCCGTGCCGGACCTCGCCGCCGGCAGCGCCGACGCGCTCGACGGCCACGGCGTACGACGCGGCGTCCGGCTCGAGCCCGACGTAGCGGCCGAGCCCGGCGAGGCGCGCGCCCGCGGCGCCCTGCCCGCACCCGACCTCGAGCACGTCGAGCGGGGGGTCGGGCAGCAGCCGGGACACGACGTCCCAGCGCAGCCAGGCGTTGGCGGTCAGCGGAGGCAGGGGAGCGCTCATCGGCGCCCATCCTGCCAACGCTCCTGCAGCGCGCGTGCCAGCGGGGCCACGACGGCCTCCGGGCGGAACGCGGTCTCGGCGAGCCGCCGCCCCGCCTCCTGGTACGCCGCGAGCCGCTCGCGGTCGAGGTGCAGCGCGCGCAGCGCCTCGGCCAGCGCCCCCGGGTCGCCCGGCGGGACGAGCAGCGCGGCCTCGCCGAGCACCCGCTGCTGCGGCGGCGTCGCGGAGGTGACGACCGCGCAGCCGGCCGCCGCGCCCTGGAACACCTTGTTGGGGACGACGCGCAGGGCCTTCTCGCCGGTGCCGAAGATCCCGAGGCAGACGTCGTGGTCGGCGACGAGGGCGGGCAGCTCGTCCGCGTCGACCCAGTCGCGCCACGCGACCCGCGCCCCTGTGGCCGCGCGCCGGGTCGCCTCGAGGTCCTGACCGCTGCCGACCAGCGTCGCCTCGACCTCGTCGCCGGCGAGCAGGGCGAGCGCCGCCCCGACCACCGGCGCTCCCTGCAGCGGTGTGAACAGCCCGAAGAAGACGACGCGGAGCGGGCCGTCGGCGCGGGGGCGCGGCTCGGCGTACCACGCGTCGGGCGCGCCCACGAGGACGACGAGGCCCTTGCCGCGGGCCCGCGCGGGGAGCGCGGCCAGGTGCTCCTCGGTGTCGACGACGACGAGGTCGGCGGCGGCGAGCGCCGCAGCGTCGAGCGAGCGCAGCAGCCGCTGCTTCACCGCACCCCGCTCGCCGCGGTCGACCGCGGTGCCGGCCGCGCTGATGAGGTGGTCCAGCACGATCGGCGTGCGGGGGAACAGCGCCCGGGCCAGCAGCACGTCGAAGTGGCCGAGGTAGCCGACGAGGACCACGTCCGGCACCTGCCGCCGCAGCCGGAGGCGCAGCGCGCCGGCGGCGAGGGTCCGCCAGCGCGCGAGCAGGGTGGCCGCGAACGCCGGGAGCCGGCGCACGTCCTGCAGCGCGGCGACACGGCCCGCGGTGCCGATGCCCAGCGGGGCGTTGAGCGAGCGCACGTCGAGGCCGTGCCGGCGCAGCCCCTGGCCGAGCACCGCGACCCGCGGGTGCGAGCGAACGTCGTACGTGCCGAACAGCAGGACGCGCACTCAGCCCGCCGCGGCGGCGACGACGCGGCGCCCGTGGGCGATGGTCACGGTCGCGGCGAGCCGAGGGGAGAGCCCGCGCGCGGTGACCCGCCAGGTGCCGAGGGCGCTCGCCGTCGTCGCGTACGCCCTGGTCCGCCGGCCGTGCTGCGCGACCGTCAGCGTGACCCGCGTCCCGGGCAGCACGGTCCCGTGGAGGGCGAGCGCCCCCGCGCGGCTGAGCCGGCCGGGAGCCGCGACCGCGACGGGGCACACCGCGTCCACGTCGAGCGCGGTGCTGCCGTCCCGGCCGCCGGACTGCCCCTGGACGATCGGGCCGCCGGTGGGCGAGGTGCGGCTGCAGACGGCGCGGGCCTTCGCGAGCGAGCTCCCCGCGCCGCCGTTGGCCCAGACGGGGAGCGTCGCGAGGTCGGGAGCCGCGCCGACGATGGTGCTCCACTCGCTGCCGAGCGTGTAGATCCCGACGCTGGAGGCGGCGCCGCTGTGGCGCAGCGCGTCGCGGACGCCCTGGACGGCCGCGCGGTTGAGCGCCGGCGACTCGTCGACCCACGACGACGCGCTCTCCACGTCGATCCACCACTGGACCTCGCGCGTGCGCGGCAGGCCCGCCGCGCGGGTCCACGCGACGGCTGCCTGCGCGCCCGTCCAGCCGTAGTCGTACGCGCAGGCCGTGCTCGCCGGGGAGGACGCACCGGCCGCGCAGCGGCGCGGGCCGCCCTTGCCCCAGTACGCCCCCCCGACGACCAGCGCGACGTTGACCGAGAGCTGGAGCGCGCTCGGGCGTGCCGCGGCCCACGACAGCTGGCGGGCGAGGTCGGGGTTGGGGGTGCCGAAGTTCAGCCCCGTCACCGACACCACGCCGTACGTCCTGGCCGGCAGCGCGCGCCCGGCCTGCGCGGCGTTGACGTCGACGCCGGTGGCCCCGGGAGCGGCTGGACCAGGGGCGGCCGCGGAGGCGGCGCCGGGGACGAGCGAGAGGCCGGCGGCGAGCAGCGGCAGCAGGAGCCGGGGGAGCGTACGGAGCGGCGGGGTCACCGTCCCAGCCTAGGGGCCCGTGCGCGGCGCCCTGTATGGGCGGTTATCGCCCGGTTCGAGCGGGCAGCGGTCCCAGGAGACGGAGCGGACGACCGACACCACCACACCACTGGGAGCGCACGTGGCCACGAAGACCGACCAGCCCGGCAACCAGACGCCGGACACACCGGACGTCAGCGAGACCGAGCTGCGCAAGCAGAAGGTCGCCGACCTCCGCGTGATCGCGGAGCAGGAGGGCGTGCCGGGCGCCGGCGACCTCCACAAGGACGAGCTCGTCGACGCGATCGTCGACGTCCGCGAGGGACACGGCGGCGCCCAGGAGAGCGCCCGGGAGGGCGGCGGGAGCGCCGGCGAGCCCGGCGACGGCGGTCCCGACGACGGCCGCGTGCGCACCGGCCCCGACTCCTCGAAGTCGCTCAAGTACTCCCAGGAGATCACCTCGCCCGACGACGACCCCGAGCGCGAGGGCCGCAGCCTCGTCACCACGAGCCACGAGGTGATCCGGCAGTGGGCGGAGTCGCGCGACGGCGTCCCGTCCACCGTCGAGGGCACCGGTCCCGGCGACACGCTCGGGGTGCTGCGCCTCGACTTCGGCGGCGACGACGGCGACCGGCTGACGCACGTCTCCTGGGACGAGTGGTTCGCGACGTTCGACGAGCGCGGGCTCAACTTCATCTACCAGGAGGACCACACGGACGGCCGGCCGAGCACGTTCTTCCGCCTGGAGAACCCGGACCGCGAGGACGGCTGATGCTCCACCTCGGCCCGGGGCACGACCATGCCCCAGGTCCGGGCGGCGCGGGGTGCGTCGACTGCGCCTGGCAGGCGCACCTGGACGACGCCGAGTGGAACCTGCTGGCGCGCGGTGAGACGGAGGCGCAGCGCACCGACCGCACCTCGTCGAGCTGCTCCAGGAGCTGCGCGTCGCGCAGACAGGGGTGCAGATCCTCTTCGCGTTCCTGCTCGGCCTCTCGTTCACCGCGCGCTTCACCAGCCTGAGCGGCGCCCAGCAGGCGACGTACGTCGTGGTGCTGACGCTCACGGCGGCGAGCGCGGCCTTCCTCGTGGCCCCGGTGAGCTACCACCGGCTCGTCTTCCGCCGCCGGCTCACGGCACAGCTGGTGCGGACGGCGCACCGCTGCGCGATCGTCGGGCTCGCCCTGCTGCTGCTCGCGCTGGTCGGCTCGGTCGGCCTCGCCGCGAGCCTCGTGCTGGGCGGGTGGGCGGCGGCGCTGGCCGGCGGGCTGGGTCTGCTGTTCGCCGCGCTCTGGTACGCCCTGCCCCTCGCCGCCCGTGCGCAGCACGCCCACGTCCCGCTCGACGAGGCCGCGCTCGACGCCGCGCCGGGCGCGCTGACCTGACCGCTACTCTGCCCCGGTGGTCCGGAGGCTCCTGCGCGCGCTCGGCTCGCCGCAGGTGCGGTGGGCGTTCGTCGTCGCCGTGCTCGTCGGCTTCGCCACCGCGCTGTGGAAGAGCCGGCACGACCTCTCCCGCGCCCTGCGCGAGCTCTCCGCGGGTGCCCTCGGCGGGGGGCTGGCCGCGGTCCTCGTCGGGCTCGTCGCCAGCATGTTGGCGTACCGCGCGCTGCTCGCCGACCTCGGCTCGCCCCTGCCCGTCGTGGTCGCCGCCCGCATCTTCTTCGTCGGGCAGCTCGGCAAGTACATCCCGGGCTCGCTGTGGCCGGTCGTCGCGCAGATGGAGATGGGCCGCGACGCCGGCGTGCCCCGCCAGCGCAGCGCCACCGCCATCACGCTGACGATCCTCATATACCTCGGCATCGGGCTGCTCGTGGGCGGGGTCGCGCTGCTGTTCGCCAGCGGGGTGCCCGTGGCCTACCGCTGGCTCGTGCTCGCCGCGCCCCTGCTCCTCGCCCTGCTGCACCCCCGCCTGCTCAACCCGCTCGTGCGCCGAGTGGTCGCGCTCGCGCGCCGGCCCGCCCCCGAGCACGACCTCTCCGGGCGCGGGGTCCTCGCCGCGGCCCTCTGGTCGCTCGTCTCCTGGGTGGCCTTCGGCGTCATGGTCGAGCTGCTCGCCTCCTCGCTGGGGGCGCCCCCCGGGCGCGCGCTGCCCCTCGCGGTCGGCGGCTTCGCCGCAGCCTGGTCGGTGGGGTTCCTCGTCGTCCTCGCCCCCGCTGGCGCCGGGCCCCGCGAGGTCGTGCTGGTCGCCGTGCTCGCACCGGTCCTGCAGCGCTCCGAGGCGCTCGCCGTCTCGGTCGTGGCACGGCTGCTCATGACCCTCGGGGACGTGCTCACCGCGGGGGCGGCCGTCGCCGCGTGGCAGGCCGGGCGCCGCCGTTCGGTCACGGAGCGGTAACGATCACCCGCTAGGGTTCCTCCATGTCCGAGGCCATCCTGCTCGTCGGCGGCAAGGGGACGCGGCTGCGCCCCCTGACGCTGAACTGCGCCAAGCCCATGATCCCGACGGCGGGCGTGCCGTTCCTCACCCACCAGCTCGCGCGGCTGCGCGACGCCGGGGTGACGCACGTCGTGCTCGCGACGTCGTACCGCGCGGAGACGTTCTCCGCGCACTTCGGCGACGGCGCCGAGCTCGGCCTGGAGATCGACTACGTCACGGAGACCGAGCCGCTCGGCACCGGCGGTGGCATCCGCAACGTCGCCGACAAGCTGCGCAGCGCCCCTGACGAGCCGGTCGTCATCTTCAACGGCGACGTGCTCTCCGGGCACGACATCGCCGCCCAGGTCGCCGCCCACCAGGAGCGCGGCGCCGACGTCACCCTCCACCTGGTCGAGGTGGACGACCCCCGCGCCTTCGGCTGCGTGGTGACCGACGAGAGCGGCCGGGTCGAGGCGTTCCTCGAGAAGACGCCCGACCCGCCCACCAACCGGATCAACGCCGGCTGCTACGTGTTCAAGCGCTCCGTCATCGACGGGATCCCGGAGGGCCGCCCCGTCTCGGTGGAGCGGGAGACGTTCCCCGGGCTGCTCTCGAGCGGCGCGCTCGTGCTCGGGCACGTCGACAGCGCGTACTGGCTCGACCTGGGCACGCCCGCGGCGTTCGTCCAGGGCTCGCGCGACCTCGTGACGGGCCGCATCGCCTCGACGGCCGTGCCCGGGCCGACCGGGGAGAAGCTCGTGCTCCCCGGCGGCGAGGTGGCGATCGACGCCAAGGTGAGCGGCGGCACGACCGTGGGCGCCGGCGCGGTGGTCGGCCGCGGGGCCGTCGTCGAGGGCAGCGTCCTGCTCGACGGCGCGGTCGTCGAGGAGGGCGCCGTCGTCCGCGACTCGGTCGTCGGGGCAGGTGCCTCCATCGGCGCCGGGGCCGTGCTCGAGGGCGTCGTCGTCGGCGAGGCGGCGCGCATCGGCGCCCGCAACGAGCTGCTCACCGGCGTGCGCGTCTGGGCCGGCGCCGAGCTGGCCGAGGGCTCGGTGCGCTTCAGCAGCGACGCGGGCTGAGCCGCCGGCCCGGCGGCCCGGCAGCAGTCACAGGCTCCTCACAGCCGGCTGACAGCGGGTCCCCACGTGGACGGCCGAGGGTGGTGGCATGACGATCGCGACCGGGCTGCGCAGCGGTGCCAACGACCCCTCCGCCACCGAGGACCTCCGCCGGCCGGACGGCTCCCCGGTGCGCGTCCTCGTCGTCGACGACGAGCCGACCCTGTCCGAGCTGCTCTCCATGGCCTTGCGCTACGAGGGCTGGGACGTGCGCTCGGCGCCGGACGGGCTGACGGCGGTGCGCGTGGCCCGCGCCGAGCAGCCCGACGCGGTCGTGCTCGACTGGATGCTGCCCGACATCGACGGGCTCGAGGTGCTGCGCCGGCTGCGCGCCGAGGCGCCGCGCCTGCCGGTGCTCTTCCTCACCGCCAAGGACGCCGTCGAGGACCGGGTCGCCGGGCTGACCGCGGGCGGGGACGACTACGTCACCAAGCCGTTCAGCATCGAGGAGGTCGTCGCCCGGCTGCGCGGCCTCATGCGCCGCTCGGGGGTGAGCGTGGCGGCCGAGAGCCCGCTGCTGGTGGTCGGCGACCTCACCATGGACGAGGACAGCCGCGAGGTGCGGCGCGGCGGCGACTCCGTGGCGCTGACCGCGACGGAGTTCGAGCTGCTGCGCTACCTCATGCGCAACCCCCGCCGGGTGCTGAGCAAGGCCCAGATCCTCGACCGCGTCTGGAACTACGACTTCGGTGGCCAGGCCAACGTGGTTGAGCTCTACATCTCCTACCTGCGCAAGAAGATCGACGCTGGCCGCGAGCCCATGATCCACACCGTGCGCGGCGCGGGGTACGTGCTCAAGCCCGCCGTCGACGCCGGCGCCTGAGGCTGCTCGTGAGGCTGCCCGGGCGCTCGCTGCGCACCCGCCTGCTGCTCCTGCTGGCGGTCGTCACGTCGCTCGCGTGCCTGCTCGTCGGCAGCCTCGCGCTGGTCGCCATCGACCACTCGCTGCGCGGCAACCTCGACCGCCAGCTCACCGCCCAGCCCGGCGGCGGAGGGCAGCGCCACGAGGTGCCACCGCCGGGCGCCGACCCGGGGTGCGGCACGGTCCGGGTCCCGTCGCGCCCGAACTCCGTGTTCGCCTGCATCTCCGACGGCACCGTCGAGGACGCGCGGGTGTTCCCGGCAGGGTCGTCGTTCGGCTCCTCGGGGACAGCGCTGACGCGCACCTCGGTCTTCCTCAGCGTCCCCGCGACCGACGAGCGCCGGCCGGTCACCCGCTCGGTGCCCGGCCTCGGTGACTACCGGCTGGTCGCGTTCGGCACCCCCTCGACGGGCGTCGTCCGCGTGATCGGCTACCCGCTGGCCGAGGTGACCCGCCAGGTGCACCAGGTCGCCCTGGACATCCTGCTGGTCTCGCTCGGCACCGTGCTGCTCGTCGTCCTCGGGGGCGCCGCCCTGCTGCGCCGCGCCCTCGCCCCGCTGCAGCGCGTCGCCGGCGTGGCCGCGCGCGTCAGCGAGATGCCCCTCGAGCGCGGCGAGGTGGCGCTGGGCGAGCTCGTCCCGGCGCGCGACGCCGACCCGCGCACGGAGGCCGGGCAGGTGGGCTCCGCGCTGAACCGCCTGCTGGTCTCGATGGACAGCGCGCTCAACGCCCGGCACGCCAGCGAGATGCGGGTGCGGCAGTTCGTCGCCGACGCCAGCCACGAGCTGCGCACGCCGCTCGCCGCGATCCGGGGCTACGCCGAGCTGACCCGCCGGCACCGGGCGACGCTGCCGGAGGACACGGCGTACGCGATGACGCGGGTGGAGTCGGAGGCGGCCCGGATGACCTCGCTCGTCGAGGACCTCCTGCTGCTGGCGCGCCTCGACTCGGGGCGCCCGCTGGCGGCCGAGCCCGTGGACCTCACCTCGGTGGTCGTGGACGCGGTCAGCGACGCGCACGCGGTCTCGCAGGACCACCGCTGGGAGCTCGACCTGCCCGACGAGCCGGTCGAGGTCGTCGGCGACGCGGGTCGGCTGCACCAGGTGGTCGCCAACCTGCTGAGCAACGCCCGGACGCACACGCCTCCCGGCACGGCGGTGGAGGTGGCGCTGCGCCGGGAGGACGGGACGTGCGTCGTCACCGTCAGCGACGACGGGCCGGGCATCCCGCCCGACCTGCTGCCCGACGTCTTCGAGCGCTTCGCCCGCGGGGACTCCTCCCGCTCGCGGGGCGCCGGCAGCACGGGGCTCGGGCTCGCCATCGTCGCCGCGATCGTCACCGCGCACGGGGGAGCGGTCGGGGTGGGCTCGGTGCCCGGACGTACGCGCTTCACCGTGCGGCTGCCGCTGACGCCGTCGGCGGACCGCCCGGTCGACGCGCTGCTCGAGCCGGCCCGCCGGGCCTCCGAGCAGCCCCAGCGCACCGCCTCCTGACGCTCACAGGGACGGCACAGCGCCGGCACACGGGTGCGACAGCACCGGGCCCGAACCTCGAGCCATGGACACCGCCCTCGAGCTCCCCGCCACCTCGCTGCGCGACGCGCCCCCCGCGCCGCGGCAGTCCCTCCTCGTCCTCGACGTCGTCATCCCCGTCTTCGACGAGGAGCGCGACCTGGGGCCGTGCATCGAGCGGCTCCACGCGTACCTCCGCGCCGAGCTGCCGTTCAGCTTCCGCATCACGGTCGCGGACAACGCCAGCACGGACGGGACGCCGCTCGTGGCGGCGGCGCTCGCCGCGGCGTACCCCGAGGTCCGGGTGCAGCGGCTGGAGGAGAAGGGCCGGGGGCGGGCGCTCAAGGCCGTCTGGTCGGAGTCCGAGGCCCAGGTCCTGGCCTACATGGACGTCGACCTCTCGACCGACCTGCGGGCCCTGCTCCCGCTCGTCGCCCCGCTCGTCAGCGGCCACAGCGACGTGGCGATCGGCACGCGGCTGTCGCGCTCGTCGCGGGTGGTGCGGGGAGCGAAGCGGGAGGTGGTCTCGCGCTGCTACAACACGATCCTGCGCCGCACGCTCGCCGTGCGCTTCAGTGACGCCCAGTGCGGGTTCAAGGCCGTGCGCCGCGACGTCGCACAGCGCCTGCTGCCGCTCGTCGAGGACCCGGGCTGGTTCTTCGACACCGAGCTGCTCGTGCTCGCCCAGCGGGCGGGCCTGCGGATCCACGAGGTGCCGGTCGACTGGGTCGACGACCCCGACAGCCGGGTCGACATCGTCGCCACCGCCGTCGCCGACCTCAAGGGAGTGGCGCGGCTGTCGCGGGCGCTCGCGACTGGGTCGCTGCCGCTGGCACGGCTGCGCTCCGAGCTCGGGCGGGGGCCGCTCGACGCGGGCCCCTCCAGCGTCCCCGGCGTCCCCCGCGGCATGGCGGCGCAGCTGATCCGCTTCGGCGGGATCGGCGTGCTGAGCACGCTGGCCTACGTGCTGCTGTACGCCGGGCTGCGCGGCAGACTCGGCGCCCAGGCCGCCAACCTGCTCGCGCTGCTCGTGACGGCGGTGGCGAACACCGCCGCGAACCGCCGGCTCACCTTCGGCGTCGTCAGCAGCGAGGGCGCGCTGCGCCAGCAGGCGCAGGGGCTGGTGGTCTTCGCCCTCGGGCTCGCGCTCACCAGCGGCTCGCTCGCCGCCCTCGCCGCTGCGGGCACGACGAGCCGGGGGGTCGAGGTCGCCGTGCTCGTGCTCGCGAACCTCGCTGCGACGGTCCTGCGGTTCGTCCTGCTCCGGGTCTGGGTCTTCCGGGGGCGGCGGGGCTGAACCGAGCCGCTGGCCGCACCCGGGCCGTGCGTCGGTCACCATGGAGGCGTGACCCCACAGCCCCGCACCGCGCCCCTGGCGACGTCGGGCGCGCGGCCGGACGCGACGGGCGTGCACGACCCCGGTCACCTGCTCGACCTGCGCGCGGTGCTCGGGCCGCTGCGGCGCGGCGGCGGTGACCCGGCGTACGCGGTGGAGCCCGCCGTCGGCGGCGGGCTCCCGGCGGTCTGGCGCGCCTCCCTGCTCCCCTCGGGCGTCGCCTCCCTCCGGCTGGCCGCGGAGCACCTGGCCAGCGGCACCGTCGTGACCGCGCAGGCGTGGGGGCCGGGCGCGGAGGAGGCGGTCGCCCGCGTGCCCGACCTGCTCGGCGCCAGCGACGCCTCGGCGGGGTTCGCGCCGTCCCACCCGGTGCTCGCCGAGTCGGTGCGCCGGCACCGGGGGTGGCGGGTGCCGCGCACCGGGTGCGTGGTGGAGGCGCTCGTGCCGGCGGTGCTCGAGCAGAAGGTCACCTCGACCGAGGCGCGGCGCGCCTGGCGCGACCTCGTCCGCGCGTACGGCGTCCCGGCTCCCGGCCCCACCCCCGTGCCCATGTGGGCGCCGCCCGCGGCCCGCGACTGGTGCCGCGTGCCCTCGTGGACCTGGCACCAGGCGGGCGTCGATGACAAGCGGGCCGCGACGATCGTCCGCTCCTGCGCGGTGGCGCCGGCCCTGGAGCGCACGCTGGCGCTCCCGGCCGACGAGGCGGCGGCCGTCCTGTGCAGCCTCCCCGGCATCGGCCCGTGGACCGCGGCCGAGGTGCTGCAGCGCGCCCACGGCTCCGCCGACCACGTCTCGGTCGGCGACCTGCACCTGCCGGGGCTCGTCGGCTGGGCCCTGGCCGCGGAGCCGTGGGCGGACGACGCGCGCATGCTCGAGCTGCTCGAGCCGTACCGCGGCGCCCGCTACCGCGCGGTGCGGATGGTCGAGCTGGCCCTCGGTGGCGGGCTCGTCCCGCCGCGGCCGCGACGCGCCCCGCGCTACGCCGTACGCGACTTCCGCCGCATCTGATCCGCGGCGCGGACCGTGCGACCGGTCGCACGGGCTAACCGGTTCAGCGAGACCGTAGTGAATTCGTTATCGTTCTGAGCCTTGACGGGAGAGCGCTCTCCCCGCAGAGTCAGAGAGCGCTCTCTCGCGCGGTGCCCCGGCCCCAGGACGGCTTGCCGGAGGCGCCAACGCTCCCAGGAGGACACATGCAGCTCAACCCGACCCTGCGCCGGTGGCCGGCACAGGCGGTGACGGCCATCGCGGCCGTCTCGATGCTCGCCGCGTGCGGCGGCAGCAGCAAGAGCACCGCGAGCTCGGACACCCAGCCCGCCAGCAGCGGCGGCGCCGCGGCCAGCGCGGCTCCCGCGGCGAGCAGCGGCGGCGCCGCCGCCGACTCGGGCGAGAAGGTCACGCTCACGGTGCAGACCTTCGGCGGCTTCGACTTCGACACCAGCGGTCTGTACGACGCGTACATGAAGCTGCACCCGAACATCACCATCAAGGCCAGCTCGGTCGCGCAGGAGCAGAACTACTGGCCGGCGCTGCAGACGCACCTCCGCTCGGGCTCGGGCCTCGCCGACGTCCAGGGCATCGAGGTCGGCCGCATCGCCGACGTCACGCAGAACCAGGCCGACAAGTGGGTGGACCTCGACTCGCTCGGGGCCAAGGACGTCGCGGGCGACTACTTCCCGTGGAAGATCAAGCAGGCCAGCACGACCGACGGCAAGCTGCTCGCCCTCGGCACCGACATCGGCCCGCAGGCGGTCTGCTACCGCGCCGACCTGTTCAAGGCCGCCGGCATCCCCGACGACCGCGAGTCGGTCGCCAAGGCGATGTCCACCTGGGACGGCTACATCGCGCTGGGCAAGAAGTACGAGGCCGCCAAGCCCAAGGCCCCGTTCGTCGACAGCGCCTCCAGCCTGTTCAACGCCATCACGAACCAGGGCTCGACGAAGTTCTACGACGCCAGCGGCAAGCCGGTGTTCGACACGAACCCCGCCGTGGCGAAGGCCTGGGACTACGCGATGCAGGCCCACGAGGCCGGGCTGAGCGCGAAGCTCGCGCAGTTCTCGCCGCCGTGGATGACCGCCATCGCCAAGGGCGGCTTCGCGACCGTCGCCTGCCCCGCGTGGATGGTCTCCTTCATCGAGGCGCAGGGCAAGCAGGCCGCCAGCGGCAAGTGGGACATCGTCCCCGAGCCCAACGGCAGCGGCAACTGGGGCGGCTCGTTCCTCGGCATCCCGACGGCGAGCAAGCACCAGAAGGAGGCCTACGACTTCATCAAGTGGGTCACCGGTGCTGAGCAGCAGGTGAAGCTCTTCACCGACCCGGGCCGCCACTTCCCGAGCAACGCGAAGGCCGCGAGCGACCCGAAGGTCGCCGCTGTCGTGGACCCGTACTTCCGTGGCGCTCCCGTCGGCAAGATCTTCGCCGACGCCGCCGCGAACATCCCGGTCCAGCCGAACGGCGCGAAGGACGGCGTGATCCAGGTCGACCTGAACAACGGCATCCAGTCGGTCGAGCAGCAGGGCAAGGACCCGAAGAAGGCCTGGGACGAGGCCGTGAAGACGACGAAGGACGCCCTGAGCGGCTGATCCTGCACCACCAGTGACCTGTGGCGCTCCGGACCCCTTGCCGGAGCGCCACAGGTCTCGTCGCGAACCACAGAATCGAGAGAGCACATGGCGAGCTCCGCTGCACTACCGGGACGCCCGCGGATCACCCTGCGGCAGCGTCTCTCCCTCTGGGACCGCTCCATCACGGCGTACGGCTTCATCGCGCCGTTCTTCGTGCTGTTCTTCGCGTTCGGGCTGTACCCGCTGCTCGACACGGCGTGGGTGGCCCTGCACAGGGAGAGCCTCACCGCGTCCGGGAGCTCGTGGGTCGGCTTCGACAACTTCACCTGGCTTTTCGGCAACGAGTACTTCCGCAAGTCCCTGCTCAACACCGTCACCATCGGCATCCTGTCGACGGTGCCGCAGCTGCTCGTCGCCCTCGGGCTCGCGCACCTGCTCAACATGAAGATGCGTGGTCGCACGTTCTTCCGCGTCATCATGCTGATGCCGTACGCCACGTCGGTGGCCGCCGCGGCGCTGGTGTTCGCGCAGATCTTCGGGACGGACAGCGGTCTGCTCAACTGGCTGCTCGGCACGGTCGGGATCTCCCCGGTCGCCTGGGAGCCCGGGCACTGGACCTCGCAGATCGCGGTGTCCACCATCGTGATCTGGCGCTGGACCGGCTACAACGCCCTCATCTACCTCGCTGCCATGCAGGCCGTCCCCGGTGACCTCTACGAGGCCGCGGCCATCGACGGCGCGAGCAAGTGGCAGCAGTTCCGCAACGTCACGCTGCCGAGCCTGAAGCCCACGATCCTGTTCACCGTCGTGGTCTCCTCGATCGGCGCGACGCAGTTGTTCGGCGAGCCGCTGCTCTTCTCGGCCGGCGCCGGCAACGCGAACCCGCTCGGCGGCAGCAGCCACCAGTACCAGACCATGGGCCTGCTCATGTACCAGCAGGCCTTCACCGACGGCTCGCTCGGCCGCGCGGCCGCGACCGCCTGGACGATGTTCGTCATCATCATCCTCGTCACCCTGCTCAACACGCTGCTCGTCAGCGGCCGGATCCGCATCCCCGGCCTGCGCCGGAAGGGAGCACGCGCATGAGCGCGGTCCTCGAGAAGCCGACCACTCCCGCAGCCGCGCAGTCCCCGCGCCGCCGGAACCGCCGCAGCGGCGCGGGCGACGTCCAACGGGCGAGCTGGCCGACGTACGTCGTCCTGACGGTCGTCTCGCTCGTCTCGGTCTACCCGCTCTACTGGGCGCTCGTCGGTGGCTCGCGCACCTCCGCCGACATCAGCTCGGACCCGCCGCCCTTCGTGCCCGGCGGCAACCTCTGGACCAACCTCAAGACCGCCTGGGACGACGGGCACATGGGCAAGGCCCTGCTCAACTCCCTCGTCGTCAGCGGTTCCATCGCACTGGGCACCGTGCTCTTCTGCACGATGGCCGGGTTCGCGTTCGCGAAGCTGCGCTTCAAGGGCAACAACGCGCTGTTCGGGTTCACGGTCGCGACGATGATGGTGCCGCCGCAGCTCGGGATCATCCCGCTGTACCTGCTGATGTCCAAGCTGCACTTCAACAACCACATCATCTCGGTCATCCTGCCCACGCTCGTGACGGCCTTCGGCGTGTTCTTCATGCGCCAGTACGTCACCCAGGCCGTCCCCACCGAGCTGCTCGAGGCCGGCTGGATCGACGGGGCCAGCACCTCGCGCATCTTCTTCTCGATCGTCATCCCGATCGTCCGACCCGCGATGACCGTGCTCGGCATGATCACGTTCCTCGCCGCGTGGAACGACTTCTTCTGGCCCGTCGTGACCCTCAGCTCGGACAACCCGACGGTGCAGGTCGCGCTCAACAACATCGGCGTCGGCTACTTCACGGACTACTCGATCGTCTTCGCGGGAGTCGTCGCCGGCACCATCCCTGTGATCGTCGTCTTCGCCCTGCTCGGCCGCCAGATCGTTGGTGGCATCATGCAGGGGTCCCTCAAGGGATGACGGCCCTGACGAAGGAACCCGCTATGAGCACTCCGTCCACGCCCGCTGCGGGCACCCGCCTCGAGTTCCCGCAGGGCTTCCTGTGGGGGACGGCGACCGCGTCCTACCAGATCGAGGGCGCCGTCGACGAGGACGGCCGCGGTCCGTCCATCTGGGACACCTTCAGCCGCACCCCGGGCAAGGTCCTCGGTGGCGACAACGGCGACGTCGCCGACGACCACTACCACCGCTACCCCGAGGACGTCGCGATCCTCGCCGACCTCGGCGTCGGCGCGTACCGCTTCTCGGTGGCGTGGCCCCGCATCGTCCCGACCGGCTCCGGCGCGGTCGAGCGCCGCGGCCTGGACTTCTACAGCCGCCTCGTCGACGAGCTGCTCGGCAAGGGCATCCAGCCGATCGCCACGCTGTACCACTGGGACCTCCCGCAGGGCCTCGAGGACGCGGACGGCTGGGGCAACCGCGCCACCGCGTACCGCTTCGCCGAGTACGCCGTCGAGGTCGCCAAGGTCCTCGGCGACCGCGTGCACACGTGGACGACGCTCAACGAGCCGTGGTGCTCGGCGTTCCTCGGCTACGGCTCGGGCGTCCACGCCCCGGGCCGCACCGAGGAGGAGACCTCGCTGCGCGCGGCCCACCACCTCAACCTCGCCCACGGCCTCGCGCTGACGGCGATCAAGCCGTACATCGGTGACGCCGAGCGCAGCGTGACGCTCAACCTCCACCACGTGCGCGCGGCGACGGAGGACCCGGCTGACACCGACGCCGCCCGCCGGGTCGACGCCGTGGCCAACCGCGTCTTCCTCGGCCCGATGCTGGCCGGCGAGTACCCCGCGGACCTCTACGCCGACACCGAGGCGATCACCGACTGGGGCTTCGTGCAGGACGGCGACCTCGGGCTCATCCGCGAGACGCCGGTCACGACGCTCGGCATCAACTACTACAACCCGACCCTCGTGCGTGCGGCGCAGGGGGAGCGGGCGGCGGACGCCTTCGACGGGCACGGCAACGGGACCGGCACCCCGTGGCCGGGCTGCAGCGGCGTGGAGTTCCTCCAGCAGCCGGGGCCGTACACCGCGATGGGCTGGCCGGTGGACGAGAGCGGGCTCTACGACCTGCTCCAGCGGGTGTCCAAGGACTACCCCGGCCTGCCGCTCATGATCACGGAGAACGGCTCCGCCTGGGAGGACGAGGTCTCGGCCGACGGCGAGGTGCACGACCCCCAGCGCGTCGACTACCTCCAGCGCCACCTGCGGGCGGCGCACGAGGCGCTGAGCGACGGCGTCGACCTGCGCGGCTACATGCTGTGGTCGCTGCTCGACAACTTCGAGTGGGCCTACGGCTACAGCAAGCGGTTCGGCATCGTGCACGTCGACTACGACACGCAGCGCCGCATCCTCAAGGACAGCGGCAGGGCCTACCGCCAGGTGATCGCGGACAACGCGCTCGTCCTCTAGGTCCTGCTCGACCCGCAGCGGGTGGCCGTCGTCGACGGCCACCCGCTGCGCCGTACGGGGGAGGCGGGGAGCGGGTGCATCAGCAGGTCGGCGTGCCCTGCCGATGCTGCTCCGAAGGGGCGGGGGACGGGTCCGCCCCCAGTCGGCTGGGGAGGTGCTCGTGAGCGGCGTGCGGACCCGCCTCGCCGTCCCGGCCCTCGTCGTCGCCATGCTCGGCGCCCTCGGCGCGCTGCTCGTCTCCCCGCTGCTGGACGTCCCCGCCGCGGCGGGCGTCCCGCACCTGCCGTGGCCGGCGCTGGTCGTGGCGCTCGCGCTGGCCGAGGTCATCGTCGTCCACGTGGAGATCCGCCGCGAGGCCCACACCTTCGGCGCCGGCGAGCTCGCCCTCGCCGTGGGCCTGCTCGCCGCCGGCGGCCGCGAGCTCGTCACCGCCGAGGCCGTCGGCGTCCTGCTCGCCCTGCTCTGGCGGCGCCAGACGCTGGTGAAGCTCGCCTTCAACGTCGCGCAGTACGCCCTCTCCGTCGCCTGCGCGGTGCCGGTCGTGCACGCCCTGGCACCCGCGCCGCGCCTGCTCGACGCCGCCACCGCGCTCGCCGTGCTCGCCGGCCTGCTCGTCGCGTCCAGCGTCGGCTTCGTCCTCATCACCGCGGCGATCGGGCTCGTCGACCGGGTGCCCCCGCTGCGGGAGAACCTCGACGTCCTCGTCATCGGGTACGCCGGCGCGGCCGCCAACGCCGGGCTCGGGCTCTCGCTGCTCCTGCTCGCCTCCGAGGGTCCGCTCGCGCTGCTCTGTGCCGCCCCGGCCGTCGCGGCGGCGCTCGCGTCGTACCGGGCCTACGTGCACGCGCGGCAGCGGCGCGAGCACCTCGCGCTGCTCCTGGCGGCGACGCAGACGCTGCAGCGCGGCGGTGACGACGGCGACACCAGCGGCGGCTGGTCCACGGTCCTCGCGGCCCTCCAGGAGCGCGTCCACGCCGAGCGCGCGACCCTGCTCGTCGCGCCCGCGGCGACGGGAGGCAGCGCGGGGGAGGGCACCTGGCTGCGCCTCGACGTGGCGACGGACGCGGAGGCTCGGCCGCGCTTCAGGGGCGCGAGCGCGGCCGAGGTGGAGGCGCTGCTGGTGCCGGGCGCGAGCGCGCTGGTCGCCGCGATCCGGGACGAGGACCGGCTGCTCGGGCACCTGCTCGTGGGCCCCCGGCTCGGTCCGCAGCCGCGCTACGCGGAGAGCGACCGCACGCTCGTCGAGGCGCTCGCCAACCAGGTCGGGGGCGCGCTCGAGACGGGCCGGCTGGAGCAGGCGCTGGCGCAGATCACCGCCCTGCAGCAGCGCATGGCGCACGAGGCCACCCACGACGGGCTGACCGGCCTCGCCAACCGCACGCGCTTCACCACCGCGCTCGAGGAGGCGCTCGCGGGCCCCGGACCGGCCGCCGTCGTGCTCGTCGACCTCGACGACTTCAAGGCCGTCAACGACCAGCTCGGCCACGCCGCCGGCGACGAGCTGCTCCGGGCCGTCGCCGACCGGCTCCGCGAGGTGGTCCGGGCCGAGGACACCCCCGCCCGGCTGGGCGGGGACGAGTTCGCCGTCGTGCTCCCGGACTGCTCCGCCGCGCGCAGCGCCGAGGTCGCCGCGCGGCTCGTCGAGGCCCTCGCCGCCCCGGTCCAGCTGGGAGCGACGCGGGTGGCGCCGCGCGCGAGCATCGGCACCGCCGCCCGCGACGGCGAGCCGCTCGACCTGGACGAGCTCGTGCGCCGCGCGGACGTCGCGCTCTACCAGGTGAAGCGCAACGGCAAGGCGGGCCACCAGTCGTGGCGGCCCGGGCTCCGCATGGCGGGCGAGGGCCCGGCGCTGCTGTCCTCGGTGCTGCCGGCGGCGGTGGCCGACGGCGAGTTCGTCTGCCACTACCAGCCGCTGGTCGACCTGGAGACGGGCGCGTCGTTCGGCCTGGAGGCCCTCGTCCGCTGGCAGCACCCGCAGCAGGGCCTCTTGCTGCCGGCCGCCTTCCTCGGTGCCGCCGAGGACAGCGGGCTCATCCGGCAGATCGGCGAGCAGGTCCTGCGCGCCGCCTGCCGCGAGGTCGTGCGCCTGCAGGCGCAGGACGGCCGGGACCACCGGCTCCACGTCAACATCAGCCCCGCCCAGATGGACGCGGGGCTCCCGCACCTCGTGGCGCTCGCCCTGCACGAGTCGGGCCTGGCCCCCGACCGGCTGGTGCTCGAGGTGACCGAGGGGCTGGCGCTCTCCCGGCCGGAGGAGGCCGCCGAGCTCATGCGGGCCGTCGGCGAGCTCGGCGTGACCTGGGCGCTCGACGACTTCGGGACGGGGTACGCCGCCCTCGACCGCCTCGTCGACCTGCCGGTCTCGCTGCTGAAGATCCCGCGCCAGCTCGTCCGCGGGGTCGCCACGCCGCGCGGCGCCCGGCTGCTCAGCGGCACCCTCGCCCTCGCCCGCGAGATGGGGCTGGAGGTGGTCGCCGAGGGCGTCGAGCAGCAGCAGGAGCTCGACGCGCTGCTGGCCGGGGGCATCACCCGCGCGCAGGGCCACCTGTGGTCGACGGCGCTGGACCCCGTCGCGCTCGGGCCGTGGCTGCGCAGCGAGCCGCGGCTGCAGGTGCCCCGCCCCCGGCGCTGAGCGCGCGCGGACGGGCTGCCTGCCGCGTACGGCGCTAGGCCGAGGCGCGCACGACGAGCCGCGTGGGCAGCACGACGTGCTGCGGGGCCTCCTCGCCGTCGAGCATCAGCCCGAGCAGGCTGACCATCTGCACGACCGCACCGTCGATGTCCTGGTGCACGCTCGTCAGCGGCGGGTCGGTCCACTCGTCGAGCGCGGCGTGGTCGTCGAAGCCGACCACGGCGACGTCCTCCGGCACCTTGCGGCCGCTGCGGCGCAGCGCGCGCAGGGCGCCGACCGCCATGAGGTCGCTCGCCGCGAACACGCCGTCGATGTCGGGGGCGCGCTCGAGCAGCTCGCGCATCCCCGCCTCGCCGCTCTCCTGGCGGAAGTCGCCGGCGACCACGAGCCGGTCGTCGAACTGGTTCCCGAGGGCCTCGCGGTAGCCGGAGAGCCGGTCGACCGCGGCCGGCATGTCGAGCGGGCCGGTGATGGTCGCGATGCGGCTGCGCCCCTGCTCCAGCAGGTAGCGCGTCGCGGTGCGGCCCCCGCCGCGGTTGTCGTTGTCGACCCAGTGGCGCAGCGGGCCGGCGTCCCAGGGGCGGCCCTGCAGCACGACGGGCAGCCCCAGCCGGGCCGCCACCTCGGGCAGCGGGTCGTTGCGGTGCAGCGAGAACAGCAGGGCGCCGTCGACGTGGCCGCCCTCGAGGTACTGCGCGATCCGCTCGTGGTCCTGCTCGTCCTGGGCGAGGAGGAGGACCATCTGCCGGCCGGTGCGGGCGAGCTCGCGCGACGCCGCACGCACGATGGGCCCGAAGAACGGGTCCGCGAAGACGAACTCCGCCGACTCGGCGACGACGACACCCACGGCGCCGGTGCGCCGGGTCACGAGGCTGCGGGCCGCGAGGTTAGGCCGGTAGCCCAGCTCCCGGATCGCCTGCTCGACCCGCTCGCGCAGGTGCGGTGCCACCGTGGGGGAGTTGTTGACGACGCGGGACACCGTGGCGCGGGACACCCCCGCGGACGCCGCCACCTCCTCCAGCGTGGGGCGCTGCTGCTGCGCGGGCATCATGCCGTCGTCTCCTGCGGTCCCTAGCGGACGAGCACGAGCCCGTCCATCCCTAGCGGACGAGCACGAGCCCGTCCATCCCTAGCGGACGAGCACGAGCCCGTCCATGTCGCGCGGGCCCCGCGCCGCCGGCTCCCCTGCGGGGGTGCCCACGGCGACGGCGCCCATCGGGTCCCAATGATCGCTCACCCCGAGGGCCTCGCGGGCGACCTCCGGGCAGAACAGCGTCGAGGACACCCACGCCGACCCGAGCCCCTCGGCGGCCAGCGCCACCAGCAGCCCCTGCACGGCGGCACCGGCCGAGAGCAGGAACATCTCGCGCTCGGCGCGGGAGCGCCGCTCGTCGGGGTACGCGTGGGCGCCCTCGGTCACGAGGCAGGGCACGACGAGGAGCGGGGCGCCGCGCAGCACGCCGCCGCGCCGCAGCCGGCGCCCGACCGCCGCCTCGTCGAAGCCGTCCGCCCGCAGGTCGGCCGCCCACGCCGCCTCCATCGCGTCGAGCAGTCGGGTCCGCGCCTCGGCCGTCTCGAGGACGACGAAGCGCCAGGGGACCGTGTGGTGCGGAGCGGGGGCCGTGGCCGCGGAGGCCAGGGCGCGGCGCACGGCCGCGGGGTCCGGGGCGCCGGGCGCGAAGGAGCGGACCGTACGCCGCGCCGGCACCGCCGCCCGCGCGCCCTCGGCGAGCGCCTCGCGGGTCCCCAGCCGGAACATGTCGCCGGCCGCGGGTCGGACCAGCGCGCGCGCCCCCGGTCCGTCCTCGTCGAGGAGCAGCGCGTCGGCCCCGCGGACGACGGCCGCGGGGACGCCCGCGGCCTTGCCCTTCACGAGGTCCGCCGCCGCCGCGAGCTCGTCGCCGACCGCCGGGACGGTCACCTCGAGGGGGCGGCCGTCGGCGTCCGTGCCGCCGCGCAGGTCCTGGAGCACCGCCACCCCGGCCGCGCCCACGGCGATGTCGGTCTGCCCCTCGCGCCAGGCGCGGCCGGCCGTGTCGCTGACGACGACCCCCAGCCGGGTCAGGCCGAGCGCGGCCAGCAGGCCCGTACGCAGCTGACGGGCGGACGCGTCGGGGTCCTCGGGCAGCAGCAGCACGCCGCCCCCGGGGCCGACGTTGCTCGCGTCGACGCCCGCCGCGGCGATGACGAGCCCGTGGCGGGTCTCGACGATGCGGGTGTCGCCGCGCGCCGCGACCACGCGCACGGTCTCCGCCTCGATCGCCGCCGCCCGGTCCATCCCGGGGCGGGCCTGCCCCTCGGCCTTCGCCACGACCTTGCTCGCGACGACGAGGACGTCGCCGTCCTGCAGGGGGGCGGTGGCCGCGAGGAGCGCGACCAGGTCGTCGCCCGCGGCGACCTCGGGAAGGCCGGGGACCGGGAGGACCTGCAGCACCGGCGGACCTGCGCTCACAGCACCCCGGCCAGCTCGAGCGCCTCACGGGCGATCGCGGCCGTCGCCGGGACGTCGGTCATGAGGAGGGGGACGGCGCGGCAGGGGATCCCCGCCTCCACGACCCCGGGCACGAGGTCGGCGTCGACCGTGTCGACGAGCCAGCCGTCGAGGAGCGCGGGGCCGTAGTGCCTGGCCACCGACCCGGCGTCGACCGCGACCCCGAGCGAGGGCAGCAGCTTGTCGGCCATGCCCCGCACCACGGCGCCGCCGACGAGCGGGCTGATGCCGACCACGGGAGCGGCCGTGGCCTCCAGCGCCGCGCGGACCCCGGGGACCTGCAGCACGGTGCCGATCGAGACGACCGGGTTGCTCGGCGGCAGGAGGACGGCGTCGGCGGAGGCGACGGCCTCGAGGACCCCGGGCGCCGGCCGGGACGCCTCGGCACCCACGGCCACGACCTCGACGACCTCGGGAGCCGCGCGCAGGCCGACCCAGTACTCCTGGAAGTGCACGAGGCGCTCGCCGTCGGCGTCGCGCACCCGCACGTGGGTCTCGACCGGCTCGTCGGTCATGGGCAGCAGCTCGACGCCGCGCGCGGGGAGGCCCCAGCGGCCGGCGACCAGCGCGGTCGCCTCGCTGAGCGTGGCGCCGCCGGCCAGCATGCTCGTCCGGGTGAGGTGCGTCCCGAGGTCGTGGTCGCCCAGCGCGAACCAGGTCGGCAGCACGCCGTACGCCGCGAGCTCGTCGCGCACGACGTAGGTCTCGCCCTGCCGGCCCCACCCCTGCTCCTCGGAGACGGCCCCGCCGAGGGTGTAGGTCAGCGTGTCGAGGTCGGGGCACACGCGCAGCCCCCACATGGTGACGTCGTCGCCGGTGTTGGCGACGACGGTGACGCGGTGGGGGCCGGGGAGGGCCTCGAGGGCGGAGAGCAGGCCGCGCACGAAGCGGGCGCCGCCCGTCCCGCCGGCCGGGACGACGAGGTGCATGCCGCCATCCTCGCCGACGGGCCGCAGCCCGGGCGGGGAGGGCTCGGGCGAATGGGCTCAGGCGGAGAGCGACCCGTGGCGGACGCCCGACTCGCCGCGCGCGCGGCGGGCGGCCTTGACGGCGTACATCTGCTTGTCGGCGGTGCCGAGCACCTCCTCGGGCGTCTCGCCGGGCGTGCCGACCGTCGCACCGACGCTGACGCCGACCCTCAGGAGCAGGCCGGACACGGCGAACGGGCGGCGGACGGCGGCCTCGACGCGGGTCGCGAGCGCCTTGACCTCGGGACGGCCGGCGCCCAGGCAGAGCACGACGAACTCGTCGCCGCCGAGCCGGGCCACGACGTCGGAGGCGCGCACGAGCGTGCGCAGGCGGCGGGCGACCTCGGCCAGCAGCGCGTCGCCGGCCGCGTGGCCGTGGGTGTCGTTGATGGCCTTGAAGCCGTCGAGGTCGCAGAAGAGCAGGCCGGCGCCCAGACCGGTCCCCGCGTCGAGCGCGTCGCTCAGGGCGGCGTCGAAGGAGACGCGGTTGAGCAGGCCGGTGAGGGCGTCGGTCTCGGCGAGCTGGCGCAGCTGCGCCTCGCGCTGGCGCTGCTCGGTGACGTCGATGCCGACGCAGACGAGGAACCGCGGCTCGCCCTCAGGGGAGCGCAGCACGCTGTCGATCCAGGAGACGCGCTGGCGGTCGCCCTCGACCGTGAGGAACGCGGACTCGCGCATGCCGCCGCTGGCGGCCTCGAGCGCGGCGCGGATGCTGCGCTCGGCCTCGGCGCGGTCGTCCTCGCTGGCGTAGACCTCCCAGGCGTAGCGCCCGAGCACGTCGCCCTCGGTCCAGCCCTGCGCGGCGCGCGCGGTGGCGTTCATGCGGAGGACCCGGCCGGTGTCGTCGAGCACGACGACGAGCGCCCCGGCGTGCTCGAGCGCGGCGGCGTCGAGGGAGCCGGTGTGGACCGGGACCTGCGCCACGCTGCGCCACCTCCTCCGACCGGGTGCACGGACTGCACGGACCGCTGCGCCCGGGCACGAGGCCACCGTAGGCGTGCCGCTCCTATCGGCACGGCGGCAGGATCTTGAGGGGTTTCCGGGACGCGCACGAGCGGGCACGGCGCGTCACCGCCGCGGGAGCGCCGGAAGCCCCGCAGGTCAGCGGCTCGTAGCACCCGCCACCTTGACTTCCCGGTACCGACGCGCGTGTAATTCCAGGCATGTCGTTCCGGCAACCGGGGGATGCGGACGAGGGTCCGCACGGGTCGGCCACGACCAGGGTCCAGGAGGCACAGATGCTGGAGGTGCGCATGCACGGCGACGACGGCGTCACCGCTGCGGCCGGGGTCGCCCCGGTGGCCCTCATCGGGGGCGGGGCGCTCGCGCCGGCCACCCTCGAGGACGTCCTCGACGTGGTCGAGGGCGACGGCGGCGACGAGGCGGGGTGGCAGGAGCGCGCGCTGTGCGCCCAGACCGACCCCGAGGCCTTCTTCCCGGAGAAGGGCGGCAGCACCCGCGAGGCCAAGCGCGTGTGCCTCGGCTGCGACGTGCGCGCCGAGTGCCTGGAGTACGCCCTGGCCAACGACGAGCGCTTCGGCATCTGGGGCGGGCTGTCCGAGCGCGAGCGGCGCAAGCTGCGCAAGCGCGCGGTCTGAGCCCCTCCGAGCGGGTGGAGGGAGCGGCGGGCGTCACCGCGGTGGTCGTCTGCTCCGACGGCGCGCGCTGGCTGCCCCGGCTGCTCCGCGCCCTGCGGGCGCAGGACCGGCGCCCGGACGCGGTCGTGGCGGTGGACGCCGGCAGCACTGACGCGACGCTCGAGCTGCTCGCCGCCGCGCGGCAGGAGGGGCTCGTCACCCACGTCGTCGAGCTCGGGCGCCGCACCGGCTTCGGCGCCGCCGTCGCGGAGGGCGTGCGCGCGGCGCCCGCGTCGGGCTGGTACTGGCTCCTCCACGACGACTGCGCCCCGGCCCCCGACGCGCTCGGGCGGCTGCTCGGCACCGGGGAGGCCGACCCGGGCGTCGCCCTCGTCGGCCCCCGCCTCGTGGGCGGCCCCGACGGGCGCCGGCTGCTCGAGCTCGGCACCTCGACCACCCTCGGCGGGCGGCGCAGCACCGGCGTCGAGCCGGGGGAGGTCGACCAGGGCCAGCACGAGGGCGTGCGCGACGTGCTGGCGCTGAGCACCGCCGCCCTGCTCGTCCGGGCCTCCGCGTGGGAGCGGCTCGGCGGGCTGGAGCCGCTGCTGCCGCTGTTCCGCGACGACCTCGACCTCGGCTGGCGCGCCCGCCGGGCCGGCTGGCGCGCGCTCTGCGACGCCCGCACCTCCGCCTGGCACGCCGAGGCCGCCCGGCACGGCCTGCGCCCCCACCCCTCCCCGGGCGGTGCGCCGCTCGTCGCCGAGCGGCGCGCCGCCCTGCTCGCGCTGCTGCTCGACTGCGGCGCGCTGGCGCTGCCCCAGGTGCTGGTCCGCGCCGTGGTGGGGGCCGTCGGCCGCGCGCTCGGCCTGCTGCTCGCCGCGGCACCGGGCTCCGCCGCCCGCGAGCTGCTCGCCGTCGCCGCCGTCCTCGTCCGCCCCGACCGGGTCGTGCGCGGGCGCTGGCGGCGGCGCCGGACGGCGCGCGTCCCCTCCCGCGAGCTGCGCCCGTTGCTCGCCCGCCGCACGGGCGTCGTGCGCCTCGTCCGCGACGCCGCCGCGGCCGCCGTCGCGCCGGCCGAGCGCGGCGAGGAGCGCGGGCTGGCCGCCGAGGTGCGCGGCACGGGGCTGCTCGTCGCCGTCCTCGCGGTGGTCGCCCTCTGGCCGCTGCGCGACCTGCTCGGCGGGGCGCTGGCCGGGGGGCCCGTGGGGCGCGTGCCCGGCAGCCTCGGCGCGCTGCGCGGCCTGCTCGTCGACGGCTGGCACCCGGTCGGCCTCGGCTGGGCCGGGGTGTCCGCCGCCGCCGAGCCGCTCGTCCCGCTCTGCCTGGCCGCCCTCGCCGCCGGGGGCTCGCCCGTGCTGGGCGCCGGGCTGCTCGTCGCGCTGGGCGTGCCGCTCGCCGGGCTGACCGCGTCGCTCGCGCTGCGCGGGGTGCTCGAGCGCCGCGCGGTGCGGCTCTGGGCGGCGGGGGCCTACGCCCTGCTGCCCGCGGCGACCGGCGCGACCGCCGGCGGGAGGTCGCTGAGCGCCCTCGTCGTCGTCGCCCTCCCCGTCCTGCTGCGGCTGGCCGGCGCAGCCGCGCAGCCGGGCCGGCGCCGCAGCTGGCACGCTGCCTGGGGAGCCGCCCTGCTGCTCGGCGTGCTCGCCGCGGCCGCGCCGCAGCTCTGGACGGCCCTCGCGCCCGCGGGGGTGCTCCTCGCCCTCCTCGCGCTCGCGCAGCGGACCCGCGCGGGTGCTGCCGCCGCCCTGCGCGTCGCGCTCGTCCTCGTCCTCCCGCTGGCCCTGGAGCTGCCCCTGCTGCGCGCGGCGCTCGACGAGCCGCGCGCGGCGCTCGCCGTCGCCGACGGGGGTACGGGCCGGTCGGCCCCCTGGGAGCTGCTCCTGCTCCACCCCGGAGGGCCGGGCATGGCGCCGGTCCTCCTCGCCGCGCCGCTGGTCCTGGGCGCGCTCGCCGCCCTGCTCGTCGAGGGGCGGCGCGCCGCCGCCGTGCGCACGGCCTGGCTGCTCGCCCTGTCCGGCTGGGCCGCCGCGCTCACCGCCGCCGGAGCGCACTCCGCGGGGCGCGGGCCGTGGACCGGCCCGGCGCTGGCGGTGGCCGGGGCGGGCGTGCTGCTCGCGGCGGCCACCGGCGCCGAGGCGGCGGTCGTCCGGCTGCGGGCGCGCGCCTTCGGCTGGCGCCACCCCGCGACCGCGCTGGTCGCGGCGCTCGCCCTGCCCGTCCCGCTGGTCGTCGCGCTGCTCTGGGTCGGGGCGCTGCCCGTCGCCGGCACGAGCCGCTCGCCCCTGCGGGCCGCGGAGCCGTCGCTGCCGGCGTACGTCCTGGCGGACCTCGCGACCCCCGACCGCCCGCGCGTGCTCGTGCTCGCGGGCACGGGGACGCGGCTGCGCTGGGCGGTGGAGCGCGGCGGCGGCAGCCCGCTCGGCGGGGACCCCTCGCGGGAGCCCGCTGCGGCCCGGCGGGCTGCGGCCGCAGCGGTCCAGGCGGTCGCGTCCGGGCAGGGCGGCGGCGCCGCGCGCGGCCTCGCGGCGCTCGGCGTGCGCTACGTCGTGCTGCGCGCGCCGGTCGACGAGGCGCTGCGCCGGACCCTCGACGGGGTGCCGGGCCTCACGCGCTCAGGGCGCCAGGAGCCGGACGGGGTGTGGGAGGTCGCGTCGGGCCGCACGGGCGGGCTGTCCGCGCGGCTGCGCGTGACCGACGCCCGCGGCGCGGACCTCGCCGCCGTCCCGGCCCGTCCCGTCGGGGCCGTGGCCCGTCTCGCCGCCGGCGGCGCCGGGCGGCTGCTCGTGCTCGCGGAGCCGGCCGGCCCCGGCTGGCACGCCGCGCTGGACGGGCGCCCGCTCGCCGCGGCCAGCGACCCGGTCGCCCGCTGGGCCCAGGCCTTCGCCCTCCCCGCGTCCGGCGGGCGCCTCGTCCTGCGGCACTCCGCGCCGGCCGTGCGCCCCGAGCAGGAGCTGCGACTGGCCGGGGCGGCCCTGCTCCTCCTCCTCGCCCTGCCGCTGCCGTGGCCGCGCCGCCGGAGCGCGTCGTGAGGGGCGGGCCCGTGCGCGTCGTGCTGGCGGCGGTCCTGCTCGCCGCGGGGGCGGGCGCGGCGACCCGCGCGCAGCCGGCAGCCCCCGCGCCGGCGGCTCCGCCCGCTGCCAGCACCGTGCCGCTCGCCGCCGCGGTGCTCGCCTGCCCCGACCCGGTGGTGGGAGGCGCGACGACGTCGGAGGTCACCGCGGTCTCCGCAGGCGCCCTCGACGGGGGCGAGGTGCGCGGGCAGCTCGCGCTGGACCGGCTGCAGGGGCGCGGCCGCCTGCAGGGCGACGCGCTGCCCGGCGGGGGCACGGCGCTGCTCGAGCGCCGCCGCGGCGAGCTGCTCCACGCCCTCGTCCCCGCCGGCACCGGCCCGGTCGTCGCCCGGGCCTCCGGGCTGCTCGCGCCCGACCTCGCGGCGGGGCAGTGGACGCGCTCGACCAGCGGGCTGGAGCCGCAGGGCAGCGCGACCGGGTCCTCGCGCGGCACCGGACTGGCCGCGTGCTCCTCCGCCACGACCTCGACGTGGTTCGTCGGGGGGAGCGGCGGCACCGGCCGGACCGCCGCGCTCTACCTGTCCGACCCGGACCCCGCCCCCGCGGTGGTCGACGTCGAGGTCTGGGGACCCTCCGGCCCGCTCGACGCGCCCGCGCTGCACGACGTGGCGCTGGCCCCGGGCGGGCAGCGGGTCCTCCGGCTCGACGCGGTGGTGCCCGCCGACCGCTACGCCGTGCACGTCGTCCCGAGCCAGGGCCGCGTCGCCGCGGCGCTGCGCACGAGCGAGGCGTCGGGGCTGCAGCCGCTCGGCTGGGACTGGGTCCCCGCCGCCGAGGCACCCGCCGAGCGGCTCGTGGTCCCCGCCGTGCTGCCCGGCTCGGGCACCCGCACGCTGCGCGTCGTCGCACCGGGGAGGCGCTCGGCCGTCGTCGCCGTGCGCGTCGTCGGGCCCGACGGTGACGTGGCGCCCGACGCGCTCGCCGCGGTGCGCGTGCGCGCCGGGACCGTGACCGACGTCGACGTCACCAGCGCGGTCTCGGCGACCCCCTCGGCCCTCGTCGTGAGCTCCGACGTCCCGGTCACCGCCTCCGTGCTCGAGCGCCAGGGCGCCGCCCCCGGCGCGAGCACGCGACCGGGGGAGCTCGCGTACACCGCCGCCGTCCCCCCGCTGCGCGCCGGCGAGGTCGCCGTCGTCCCCTGGGTGCCGACCGGGACCGGCCGCTTCGCCGAGCTCACCCTGTCGGCCACCACGACCGCCGCCCGCGTGCGCCTCACCCCCCTCGGGCGTCCGGGGCGCCCGGCGCCCGCGGCCAGCGAGGTGGACGTGCCCTCCGACCGGACCGTCCGTGTCGCGCTGCCGACCGCGGTCGGCACCTACCCGTACGCCGTGCGCGTCCAGGTGCTCGCCGGCTCCGGCCCGGTCAGCGCCGGGGTGACCCTGCGCGAGGCCGGCGCCGACGGCCCGCTGCTGGCGGCGCTGCCGCTGCGCGCGGTCGCGTCGTCGGTCCGGGTGCCCGCCGTGCAGGAGGACCCGGGGCTGGCCCGCGGCTGACCGCCGTACGAGCTCCGTCCGCTCCGGTCCACCTGACTCCACGTGCGTGGGACGTCGACCGGCCTGCGCGTGGTGCGCTCGGCGTACGGGCACGACGCCTTCCTGCTGGAGACCGCGCAGGTCTCGGGTCTCGTGCGCGAGGCGCTCGAGCTGGCCGAGGTGGCGCTGGCGCGCGCTCCTCAGTCGTCGTCGCGCAGGTCGTAGTCCGGGTCGACGGACTCGGGCGGCAGGCCGAGCAGCTCGGCCACTTGCTCGGTGACGACGTCCTGCACGAGGTCGGCGAGGTCGTCCGGGCCGACCGCCCGCGTCTCGACCGGCCGGCGGTAGATCACGATGCGCGGCGCCAGCCCGGGCGTCGCCGGGAAGGCGCGCCCGAGCGGGACGGGGTCCGGCCCGGGGCTCGGCGCGTCGGTCGGCGGCACGTCCTCGACCGCCACCTCGAGCCCGCGCAGCTGGTCGGCCCAGCGCTGCTCCAGGCTCTCCACTGCGTCGAGGACGAGGTCGTCGAAGACCTGCGCGCGGGTCCGCGCGAGCGGCGTCCCGGGCGGGCTGAGGGGGCCGCGCAGCCCGCGCCCGTGCCGGTCGCGCCGGCGTCGGCGGGGCAGCGGGGGCATGCGCCGCAGCGTACGCGGCCGGCTCCGGGAGCAGCGGAGGGCGAGCGCGACACGGGCGGCGCGGCGGCAGGTCCCTGCGCACACCCCGCGCGGGTCCTATCGTTGCCCCTCGTGAGCCCGATGCGCCGCTGCACCCGCACCGCGTGCGGGCGGCCTGCCGTCGCGACGCTGACCTACGTCTACGCCGACTCCACGGCCGTCCTGGGCCCGCTCGCGACCTACGCCGAGCCGCACTGCTACGACCTGTGCGCCGAGCACGCGGAGCGGCTGACCGCGCCGCGCGGCTGGGAGGTCGTGCGGCTGGCGCTCGGGACCGCGGCCCCGCAGCCCTCCGTCGACGACCTCGAGGCGCTGGCCGACGCCGTGCGCGAGGCCGCTCGCCCCGCGGCCGACGGCGTCGCCCCCACCCCCGTCGGGCCCGGCCGCAGGGGCCACCTGCGCGTCCTGCCGCCGCCGGAGCGCTGAGACCCGCGCCGCGAGGGGCCTCCCGCGGCACCCCCGCGCCTCGATAGGCTGCCCGGCATGGCGGACCTCTCCCAGATCATCAAGGCCTACGACGTCCGCGGACTCGTGGGCGAGCAGATGACCGAAGACCTGGCCCGCGCCGTGGGTGTGGCCTTCGTCCAGGTCGTGTGCGCCGAGACCGGCGCCGACGCGATCGTGGTCGGCAAGGACATGCGCCCCTCCTCGCCCTCGCTGTCGCGGGCCTTCTCCGAAGGGGTCGCCAGCCAGGGCGTGTCGGTCACGGACATCGGTCTCGCGTCGACGGACCAGCTCTACTTCGCGTCGGGCTCCCTCGACCGGCCCGGCGCGATGTTCACCGCGTCGCACAACCCGGCGGCCTACAACGGCATCAAGCTCTGCCGCCCGGGCGCCGCGCCCGTGGGGCAGGACACCGGGCTGCGCCGCGTCTCCGAGCTGACCAGCCAGTACCTCGACGAGGGCCTCCCGCCCGCCGTCGCGACCCCCGGGACCATCGAGGAGCGCGACCTCCTCCAGGACTACGCGGCCTACATGCACCAGCTCGTGCCGCTCGCGGCCGCGCGCCCGCTCAAGGTCGTCGTCGACGCCGGCAACGGCATGGCCGGCCACACCGTGCCGGTGGTGTTCGGCTCGCTGCCCTTCGAGGTCGTCCCGCTCTACTTCGAGCTCGACGGCAACTTCCCCAACCACGAGGCCAACCCCCTCGAGCCGGCCAACGTCGCCGACCTGCAGAAGGCCGTGCTCGAGCACGGCGCCGACATCGGCCTCGCCTTCGACGGCGACGCCGACCGCTGCTTCGTCGTCGACGAGCGCGGCGAGATCGTCTCGCCCTCGGCCATCACGGGGCTGGTCGCGGTGCGCGAGCTGCGCCGCGAGCCGGGCGCGGCCGTGATCCACAACCTCATCACCTCGCGCGCCGTCCCCGAGATCATCACCGAGCACGGCGGGCGCCCCGTGCGCTCGCGCGTCGGCCACTCGTTCATCAAGGGCGACATGGCCGAGCACGGCGCGATCTTCGGCGGCGAGCACTCCGGCCACTTCTACTTCCGGGACTTCTGGAAGGCCGACTCCGGCATGCTCGCGGCGCTGCACACGCTCGCCGCGCTCGCCGAGGCGCCGGCGGGGACGCCGCTCAGCGGGCTGCTCTCCGCGTACACCCGCTACGTCGCGTCGGGCGAGATCAACAGCCGCGTGGCCGACCCGCGGGAGCGCAGCGCGGCGGTCGAGGAGGCCTTCGGCAGCCGCGACGGCGTCGTCGTCGACCACCTCGACGGGCTGACCGTCACGCACCCCGACTGGTGGTTCAACCTGCGGCCCTCCAACACCGAGCCGTTCCTCCGGCTCAACGCCGAGGCGGCCGACGTCCCCGCGATGGAGGCGCTGCGCGACGAGGTGCTCGCGATCGTGCGGGCGCAGTCGTGACGGCGGGCCCGCTCGGCGTGGCGCCCTGGGTCCTCGAGATCCTCGCCTGCCCCCAGGACACCGCGCCGCTGCGGGCCGACGAGGCCGCCGGTGAGCTCGTCTGCACGCGCTGCGGGCTCGCCTACCCCGTCCGCGACGGCATCCCCGTCCTGCTCCTCGACGAGGCGCGCCGGCCGTGACCGGCACGCTCGTCGCCGACGACGCGCTGCTCGACGACCCCTCCGCGCTCGCCGCGGCGGACCACGGCGGGATGCTGCTGGCCTGCGCCTCGGCCGGGGCGCAGGTCCGCGCGGCGCTCCGCACCAGCGCAGAGGCCGGGCTCGCCGCGGTCGCGGCGGAGGGCCGCCCGCGCAGCCTCGTCGTCGCCGGCGTGGGCGGGTCCGGGACGGCGGGGTCCGTGCTCGCGGCCGCCACCGGCACGCGCTGCCCCGTCCCCGTCGTGGGCGTGCGCGACGTCGTGCTCCCCGGCTGGGTCGGGCCGCTCGACCTCGTGGTGGCCGTCTCGTGCAGCGGGCGCACCGAGGAGACCCTGCTGGTCGTGGAGGAGGCCGCCCGGCGGGGCTGCCGGCTCGTGACCGTCGGCGCCGCCGGCTCGCCGCTGCACCGCTACGGCGAGCAGGCCCGCGCCCGCCACGTCCCGGTCGACGCCGGTGGGCGGCTGCCCCGGGCCAACCTGTGGGCGCTGTCGGTCCCGCTGCTGGTGCTGGCCGACGCGCTCGGGCTCGCGACGGTCCCCGAGGCCGACCTGCTCGCCACGGCCGACGCGCTGGACGCCACCGCCACGGCGCTCGCGCCGTCGGTGCCGCTGGGGGAGAACCCGGCCAAGGACCTCGCGCTCGCGCTGGCCGGCCGGCTGCCGCTGGTCTGGGGCGCGTCGAGCGTGGCGTCCGCCGCCGCGTACCGGCTGGTCGGGCAGCTGGCCGAGAACGCGAAGCTGCCGGCCGTCCTCGGCGACGTGCCGGAGGTCGGCCACAACCAGGTCGTCGCCTTCGACGGCCCGTACGCCGGCGGCGCGGTCGACGACGTCTTCCGCGACCCCTTCGACGACCCGGCCGGGATCTCCCTGCGCCCCGTCCTCCTCCGCGCCGACGACGAGCACCCGCGGGTCGCGGTGCGCGCCGGCGCGCTGCAGGCCGTCGCCGAGCAGCGCGGGATCGCCACGACCGTCCTGCGCGCGACCGGCGCGAGCCCGGTCCAGCAGCTCGCCTCGCTCGTCGCCCTCGGGGACTTCGCCAGCACGTACCTCGCGCTCGCGACGGGCGTCGACCCGACCCCGATCCCGGCGATCGACGAGCTCAAGGCGCGCACCGCCCTGGACGCGCGGTGAGCAGCGGAGGCGGCAGCCGCGCGATCGTCGCGGCCCTCGGCGCCAACCTCGGGATCGCCGCCACCAAGTTCGTCGCGTTCGGGCTCACCGGCTCGTCGTCGATGCTGGCGGAGGCGATCCACTCGGTCGCCGACTCCGGCAACCAGCTGCTCCTCCTCGTCGGCGGGCGCCGCGCGCAGCGCGAGGCCGACGAGCGGCACCCCTTCGGCTACGGCCGCGAGCGCTACGTCTTCGGCTTCATCGTCTCCGTCGTGCTGTTCAGCGTGGGCGGGCTGTTCGCGCTGTACGAGGGCGTCCACAAGTGGCAGCACCCCGAGCCGATCGAGAGCTGGAAGTGGGTCCCGGTCGTCGTGCTCGTCGTGTCGATCGCGCTCGAGTCGTTCTCCTTCCGGACCGCCGTCGCGGAGTCGCGGGCGCCGAAGGGCGAGCAGTCGTGGGTGCAGTTCGTCCGCACCGCGAAGGCGCCCGAGCTGCCCGTCGTGCTGCTCGAGGACGCCGGGGCGCTGACCGGTCTCGTCCTCGCACTGTTCGGGGTCGTGCTCACGCTCGTGACGGACGACGGGCGCTGGGACGCCGCGGGCACGGGGATGATCGGCCTGCTGCTCGTCGTCATCGCCACGGTGCTCGCCGTCGAGACCAAGTCCCTGCTGCTCGGCGAGGCCGCGTCCCCCGAGTCCGTCGCCCGGATCCGCGCCGCGCTCGAGCAGAGCCCGCGGGTCGAGCGCGTGATCCACATGCGCACGATGCACCTCGGCCCCGAGGAGCTGCTCGTCGCCGCGAAGGTCGCGGTGCGCCACGACGAGACCGCGGCGGCCGTCGCCGCCGCCATCGACGAGGCCGAGGTGGCCGTGCGCGCCGCCGTCCCCATCGCCCGCGTGATCTACCTCGAGCCCGACGTGTGGAGCGACGAGGCCGCCGCGCGCGGCTCCGACCTGCCGCCGGTCGGTCCGCCCGCGGGCGGGCACTGAGCCGTACGTGCCCGTCAGGCGCTGGCGCGCCTCGTGCCCGTCAGGCGCTGACGCGCCTCGTGCCCGTCAGGCGCTGACGCGCCTCGTGCCCGTCAGGCGCTGACGCGCCTCGTGCCCGTCAGGCGCTGACGCGCCGCAGGAACCGCTGGGTCCGCTCGTCCTGCGGGTCGCCCAGCACCTGCTCGGCGGTGCCGCGCTCGACCACCCGCCCGCCCTCGAGGAAGCAGACCTGGTCGGCCACCGAGCGGGCGAAGGCCATCTCGTGGGTCGCCAGCACCATCGTCATGCCCTCGGCCTGCAGCTCGCGGACGGCGTCGAGCACCTCGCCGACGAGCTCGGGGTCGAGCGCCGAGGTCACCTCGTCGAGCAGCAGCAGGGTCGGGCGCATGGCGAGCGAGCGGGCGATCGCGGCGCGCTGCTGCTGGCCGCCGGACAGCCGGTCGGGGTACGCGCCGGCCTTGTCCTCGAGCCCGAAGCGCGCGAGCAGCCGGCGGGCCTCGTCCTCCGCCTCCCGGCGCGGGGTGCCGAGCACGCGGCGGGGGCCGAGCGTGCAGTTGTCGAGCACGCTGAGGTGCGGGAAGAGGTTGTAGGCCTGGAAGACGATCCCGATGCGGCGGCGCACGGCGTCGGCGTCGACCCGCGGGTCGGTGATGTCCTCGCCCTCGAGCTCGATCCAGCCGTCGTCGAGGGTCTCGAGCAGGTTGAGGCAGCGCAGCAGCGTCGACTTGCCCGAGCCGGAGGCGCCGATGAGCGCGGTGACGGTGTGCGGCGCGACCTCGAGGTCGACAGCGTCGAGCACGACGTGGTCGCCGAAGGCCTTGCGCACCCCGTGCGCCTGCAGCAGCGCGCTCACAGCGGCCCTCCCGTGGAGCGGACCCCGCCCTGGGAGCGGGCCGCGAGCCAATCGGTGAGCCGGGTCATGGGGATGGTGAGGGCGACGAACAGCGCGCCCGCCACGACGTACGGCGTGAAGTTGAAGGTCCGGCCGTTGATGATGCTCGCGGCCTGCACGGCGTCGGTCACCCCGAGCACGGAGACGAGGCCGCTGTCCTTCTGCAGGGAGACGAGGTCGTTGAGCAGCGGCGGCACGACCCGGCGCACGGCCTGCGGCAGGACGACGTGGCGCAGCGACTGGGCGTACGACAGCCCGAGCGAGCGGGCGGCCATGCGCTGGGAGGGGTGCACCGACTCGATGCCGGCGCGGAACACCTCCGCGACGTACGCCGAGTAGGTCAGCACCAGCGCGGCCGAGCCCCAGAACACCACGGAGTCGGTGACGCCGGTGAGCCGCAGCGCCGGCACGCCCAGACCGAGCAGCAGTAGCACGAGGATGAGCGGCAGGCCGCGGAAGAGGTCGGTGTAGGCGGTCGCGAACAGCCGCAGCGGGAACGCGACCGGGCCCTGCAGCGTGCGCATCAGCGCGAGGGTCAGCCCGAGCGCGAGGATGACCACCTCGCAGCAGACCATGATCCGGACGTTGAGCCAGAGCCCGTCGGCGACGTCGGGCAGCGACGTCCACGCCCAGTGCGGGCTGAGGAACGACTGCTGCACGGCCGGCCAGCCGGGGGAGCTGACGAGGACCGCCAGCACTCCGGCGACGAGCGCGACGGTGAGGGTGCCGGCGACCCAGCGGGAGCGGGCGGCGCGCGAGCGGCGGTACGCCTCCCGCTCGCGCTGCCGCTCGCTGGCGACCCAACCGCTCACTCGCCGAGGACGGGGGCGCCGACCGTCTTGGCCAGGAACTGCTGCTGGAGCTCGGTCAGGGTGCCGTCCGCGCGCAGCGCGTCGACCGCCTGCGAGACGCAGCTGGTGAGGGCGCTGCCCTTCTCGAGGACCATGCCGAACTGCTCACCACCGGGCTTGGCCGGGAACTGGCCGACGATCTTCGCGTCCGGGATCTCCGCGGCGGTGATGTAGAACGCGGTCGGCAGGTCGACGGCGAGCCCGTCGATCTGACCGTTCTTCAGCGCGGCCTTCGCGATGTCGTTGGTGCGGAACGCCGCGACCTTCTTCGACGGCTTGACGACGTCCGTGAGCGTGTCGAGGCTCGTCGTGCCGATCTGGCCGCCGAGCTTCGCGCCCTTGAGGTCGGCGATGGTCTTGGCCCCGGCGATGGGGGAGTCCTTGCGGGCGATGATCGCTTGGGTGACGTCGTAGTAGCCCGAGCTGAAGTCGACGACCTTCTTGCGCTCGTCGGTGATGCTCACCTGGTTGATGTCGACGTCGAACTTCTTGCGCCCGGGAGCTGCGACCGCGTCGAAGGGCACGGTGATCCACTTCACCTGGTCGCGGCTGAAGCCGAGCTTCGCTGCCACGGCGTACGCCACGGCGGACTCGTAGCCCTTGCCGTTGGTCGGGTCGTCGTCGCTGAACCACGGGTCGTAGGCCGGCTTGTCGGTGCCGACGGTCAGCACGCCGGACTTCTGCAGCTTCAGCGAGTCCTTGGCGCAGGCGGCGTCGGGAGCGGCGCTCGACCCACCCGCGGAGGCGTCGGGGGCGGCGCTCGCCGCGCCGGAGGCCGGGGCGCTGGCCGCGGAGCTGCCGCCCGCGGCGGCGCTGGGAGTCGCGGCTCCCGTGGAGGAGGAGCTCTGGGCGCAGGCGGCGAGCGCGGCGAGGGCGGCGACGGCGGCGAGGGGGCGCAGCTTCATGGGGGTCCTCGGGAGGTGGAGCCGGTCAGGGTACGCAGCGCTGCGCGGGCGCCGGTCCGCCGGTCCCGCCGCGTCGACGCCGCGAGGGGTCGCGCGCCGTGGATCCCTCGGCCGTGCGCCGCCGCAGAGTAGCAGCGCGTGGGCGGGGGCGTCCTGCGCTGCGGAATCCGCGTCCAGCAGCTGGGACGGGCAGCACCGTCAGAGCAGGCGCGGCACGAACTCGACGGCGAGCGCCACCGCCGCCGCGGCCAGCAGGAGAGCGCCAGCGCGCAGCGAGCGGCGGTAGCCGGCGTCGCCGATCCGGCGCCGTCCGCCCGCCGCGAGCAGGCTCACCGCGAGCTTCGCCCCCACCAGCCCGGCGTAGAAGCCGGCGACGAGCGCGACCGCGGAGGGCGGGCTGGACCGCCACGCCGCCACCGTCAGCGGCCCGAGCGCGGTCAGCCAGGAGAGCCAGGGGTGCGGGCTGGCGAGGTTCACCCCCGCGGCGCGGACGAGGTCGCGCCGCGCCGTGGACGGGGCTCCGGGGGCGGGCAGCACGGCGTACCGCGCCTCCCGCCAGGTCTGCAGCGCGGTCCACCCGACGACGACGGCACCCAGCGAGCCCAGCGCCCCGAACCACCAGTCGGGCAGCGCGTCCGCGAGCGTGACGGCGACGGCCACCACGACGACGTCGCTGAGGAGCGGCGCGGAGGCGACGGCCGCCCCGGCACGGACGCCCCCGCGCAGCGTCGAGGTGACGACGAGCACGAGCAGCGGGCCCGGGCTGACGCCGGCGGCCAGCCCGAGCGCGAGTCCGAGCAGCAGGTCGCCCACGGCGACCAGCCTCCCAGGACGGCCAACCCTGACACGCTCGTGGTAGGGTTGGCCCATGGAGCGCGCCGCCACTGTGCAGGACGCCGCGGCCGCGTCGGGCTGGTCGCCGCGCATGCTGCGCTACCTCGAGGCGCGCGACCTCGTCCGTCCCGAGCGCTCGGCCGCCGGCTACCGGCTCTACGGCCCCGCGGAGCTCGAGCGCCTGCGCAGCCTGCGCGCGCTGCTCGACGAGACGGGCCTCGAGCTCGCCGAGGTGGCCAGCGCGCTGCGGCTGCGCCGCGACCGGGCGCTCGCGGCGGCGGTCGACGAGTGGCTCGACGGCGTGCCGGAGGCCGAGGGACCGGCGCTCGAGGCGCTGCGGTGGGAGCAGGAGCGCTCCGCCCGCCTGTTGCGCCCCGGCCAAGGTTCACGCGACACTGTCAAGGAGCGGGCGGGAGCTGCCGATGCAGCAGCCGGCCCAGCAGAAGAACCAGCACCAGCCCTCCACCCGGAAGCAGGGGAGCCTCCCGCATGACCAGCACCACCACCAGCACCGGGCTGCAGCCCGACGTCCGCAACGGGCTCGACTTCAAGGTCGCCGACCTCGCGCTGGCCGAGTTCGGCCGCAACGAGATCCGCCTGGCCGAGCACGAGATGCCGGGCCTCGTCCAGCTGCGCGAGGAGTTCGGCGGGAGCAAGCCGCTCGCCGGCGCGCGCATCGCGGGCTCGCTGCACATGACGGTCCAGACCGCCGTGCTCATCGAGACGCTCGTCGCGCTCGGCGCCGAGGTGCGCTGGGTCTCCTGCAACATCTTCTCCACCCAGGACCACGCGGCCGCCGCGGTCGTGGTCGGCCCGACCGGCACGGTCGACGCCCCCGCCGGCGTCCCGGTCTTCGCCTGGAAGGGCGAGACGCTCCCCGAGTACTGGTGGTGCACCGAGCAGATCGTCGCCTGGCCGGACGGCGGCGGCCCCAACATGATCCTCGACGACGGCGGCGACGTCACGCTGCTCGTCCACAAGGGCGTCGAGTTCGAGGCCGCGGGCGCGGTCCCGGCGACGGCCGACGACGACTCCGAGGAGTGGGCGGTCGTCCTCGACACGCTGCGCCGCTCGCTCGCGGCGGACCCGCAGCGCTTCACCCGCATCGGCGCCGGCATCAAGGGCGTCACCGAGGAGACGACCACCGGCGTCCACCGCCTCTACGAGTTCGCCCAGGCGGGCTCGCTGCTCTTCCCGGCGATCAACGTCAACGACTCGGTCACCAAGTCGAAGTTCGACAACAAGTACGGCACCCGCCACTCGCTCATCGACGGCATCAACCGCGCCACCGACGTCCTCATCGGCGGCAAGGTCGCCGTGGTCTGCGGCTACGGCGACGTCGGCAAGGGCTGCGCGGAGTCGCTGCGCGGCCAGGGCGCCCGCGTCATCGTCACCGAGATCGACCCGATCTGCGCGCTGCAGGCCGCCATGGACGGCTTCCAGGTGACGACGCTCGAGGACGTCGTCGGCCAGGCCGACATCATCATCACGGCGACCGGCAACAAGGACGTGCTGACGGTCGAGCACCTCTCGAGCACCAAGCACCAGGCGATCGTCGGCAACATCGGCCACTTCGACAACGAGATCGACATGGCCGGGCTGGGCCGCGTGGCCGGCATCCGCCGGACGACCATCAAGCCGCAGGTCGACGAGTGGACCTTCCCCGACGGCCACAGCATCATCGTGCTGTCGGAGGGCCGCCTGCTCAACCTCGGCAACGCGACGGGGCACCCCAGCTTCGTCATGTCGAACTCGTTCTCGAACCAGGTCATCGCGCAGATCGAGCTGTTCGGCAACACCTCGTCGTACGACAAGCAGGTCCACGTCCTGCCCAAGCACCTCGACGAGAAGGTCGCGCGCATGCACCTCGACGCGCTGGGCGTGAAGCTCACGACGCTGTCGAAGGAGCAGGCGCAGTACATCGGCGTGCCGGTCGAGGGGCCGTTCAAGCCGGACCACTACCGCTACTAGTCCCTGCTGCCGATCCCCTTCCGATCCGCACACTGACCAGCAGGTCCGCGTCATGACAGCACGGCGCATCGAGCACTCCGCCCGCTCGATGCCCGTGCTGTCGGCGTTGCGGGACCGGTGGGCGCAGGAGCGCCCCCTCGAGGGGGTGGCCGTCGCCGCGTGCCTGCCGGTGACCGCCGAGACGGCGGTCCTCGTCCTGGCGCTCCAGGCGGCCGGTGCCGCGGTGGCCCTCTGCTCGTCGAACCCGCTGTCGACGCAGGACGACGTGGCGCGGGCACTGCACGCGGCCGGCGTCGCGGTGCGGGCGCGCCGCGGCGCGTCGCGCGACGACTACTACGCCGCCCTGCGCGGCACGCTCGACGAGCTGGCGGACGCGCGCTGCGGCGTGCTGCTCGACGACGGCTGCGACCTGCTCAGCACCCTGCACGACGAGCGCGCCGACCTGCTCGCGGCGGTCCCGCTCGCCGCGAGCGAGCAGACGGCGAGCGGCGCGCTGCGCCTCCGGCGGCTGGCGGCCGAGGGCCTGCTCCGGCTGCCCGTCGTCGCCGTGGACGGCAGCCGCGTACGCCGCGTCGTCGACACCCGGTGGGGCAGCGGCCAGGCCACGGTCGACGCGCTGCTGCGCGGCAGCGGGCTGCTCATCGCCGGCAAGACGGCCGTGGTGGCGGGCTACGGCGACGTCGGCCGCGCCGTCGCCACCCGGCTGCGCGGCATGGGCGCCCACGTGGTCGTCACCGAGGTCGACCCGGTCGCCGCGCTCGAGGCCGTCCTCGAGGGCCACCGCGTGCTGCCCATGGCCGACGCCGTGCGCGAGGCCGACCTCGTCGTCACCGCGACCGGAGGCATCGGCGTCGTCGCGGCCGAGCACGTGCCGCTGCTGCGCGACGGTGTCGTGCTGGTCAACGCCGGGCACTTCGACGTCGAGGTGGACGTCGCGGCCGTGGCCGCCGCGGGGACGAGGCTGCCCCGCGTACGACCCTCGCTCGACACGTGGCAGCTGCCCGACGGCCGGCGGGTCAGCGTCCTCGCCGAGGGCCGCGTGGCAGGGCTCGCCGCCGCTGAGGGGTCGCCGCCCGAGGCCATGGACGTCGCTTTCGCGCTGCAGGCGCTGGTCGTGCGCTGGCTCGTCGAGCAGCACCCGGAGCGCGCGGCCGTGCTCCCCGTCCCTCCGGAGCTCGACGCCCGCGTCGCCGAGCTCGCGCTGGCAGCGCTCTCCGTACGCGTGGACGTGCTCAGCGAGGAGCAGCGGGCGTACCTCTCCTCCTGGCGGTCGGGCTCCTGATCGGGCCACTCGCGCGGCATTGGCCCTGTCCGCCTGGCTGGTCGGTCAGCAGGATGGCAGGGTGACCTCCCGCCTCGCCCAGCTCCTCGCCGGCCTCGCGGCGTACGGCCTCTCCGACGCCCTGCTCGTCCGGGCGGGGCTCGGCCTCGACCCGTGGACCGCGCTGCACCAGGGACTCGCGCGGCAGAGCGGGCTCAGCATCGGCGTCGTCACCAACCTCGTCGGCGTCGCCGTGCTCCTGCTCTGGCTGCCGCTGCGGCGGCGCCCCGGGCTCGGGACCGTGCTCAACGTCGCGCTCATCGGGCCGTTCCTCGACCTCGCGCTGCGCGAGCTGCCGCACGCGCACGGGCTCGTCGCGCGGGGCGCGCTGCTCGTCGCCGGGGTGCTGCTCAACGCGGTGGCCACCGCGGCGTACGTCGGCGCGGGGCTCGGCACCGGACCGCGCGACGGGCTGAGCCTGGGCCTGGCCGAGCGGGGCCTGCCGCTGTGGCGGGTCCGCACCGCGGTCGAGGTCACCGTCCTCGTCACCGGCGTGCTGCTGGGCGGCACCGCCGGCATCGGCACCGTGGCGTACGCGGTGGCGATCGGCCCGCTCGTCCACCGGCTGCTGCCGCTGCTCGCCCGCGCCCCTCAGACGGGCGGCGCGAAGCCGCCGGCGCCGGGCGGCGAGGGCGCGGGCGGTGCTGGAGCCGGCAGCGGGGGCAGGACGGGCGACGCAGGCACCGCGGTGCTCCCGGCCAGGCGCGCGAGCTCCCGGCGGCGCCGCTCGGCGAGCACGGCGGCGAGGTAGGCCTCCGGCGGCATGCCGGGCAGCGGCGCCGGGGTCACCCGCTCGGCGACCGCTGTCGCGTAGCGCGCGCCGAGCGCCGCCCGCCGGTCGGGCAGCAGGTCGGCGGTGCGGCCCAGGAACGTCCGCGCCTCCTGCGCGAGCGCGTCCGGCAGCCCGGACAGGTCGAGCGCCGCGGACCACGCGGGCGGTACGCCGGGGTGGGCGTCCACGGCGGCCCGCGCCCGCGGCACCCGCTCGCGCAGGACCACGGTCCCGGCGAGGTGGTCGCCCACGCGCTTGCCGCGCGCCGAGGCGGCGGAGGCGACGAGCGCCACGACGCCGGAGGTGAGCCAGAGCTCGCCGAAGCCCACGAGCGCGCGGACGATGCTCTGCCGGGGGCGGACGGGGGAGCCGTCGTCGCCCACCACGCGCAGCCCCAGGGCGAGCTTGCCGAGGCTGCGCCCTCCGGTGACGGTCTCGAGGAGGACGGGCTCGCCGACGAAGACGGCGACCACGGCGAGCACGACCAGCCCCGCGAGGACGGCGTCGTCCACGACGTCGCCGACGAGCGCGACGAGGGTGACGAGCCCGAGGAGCAGCGCCACCTGGAGCGCGACGTCGAGCGCGGCGGCGATGCCGCGGGTGAGGAAGGTCGCGGGCCGCAGGTCGAGCGGGACCGCCTCGCCGGTGACGACCGGGCCCGGCAGCGCGCTCATGGGCGCAGTCTGCCCCAGCCGGTCCGGCGCGGCTATCGTGCGCGCGTGGACCTCGAGGCGTACGCCGCCGCCCACCGCGGGGAGTGGGAGCGCCTCGACGCGCTGGCGCGGCGCCGGCACCTCGCGGGCGCCGAGGTCGACGAGCTGGTGGAGCTCTACCAGCGGGCCGGCGCGCACCTCGCCGCGGTGCAGGCGGCCGCACCCGACCCCGCGCTCGTCGGCCGGCTCTCCTCGCTCGTGGCTCGCGGCCGGGCCGCCGTCGCGGGGGGTCCGGCGCCGAGCTGGCGGGCGCTCGGCCGCTTCTTCGCCGTGGTGCTGCCGGCGGCGCTGTGGCGCGCCCGGTGGTGGGTCGGCGGTGCGTCCCTCGGCTCGCTGGTCGTCATCGTCGCCGCCGCGGTGTGGGTCGCGCGCGACGCGCAGGTGGCGGCCACGGTCGTGCCGGCGGGGCAGCTGCCGGACTTCCGCCGCGAGTTCGTCGACTACTACTCGCAGAGCGCGCACGGGTCGTTCGCCTTCAAGGTGTGGACCAACAACGCGTGGGTCGCGGCGCAGTGCCTGCTCGCCGGGATCTCGCTGGTGTTCCCGGTCTGGGTGCTGCTGCAGAACGCCGCCGACGTCGGGGTCTCCGCTGGGCTGCTCGCCCGCGACGGCCAGCTCGGCACGTTCCTCGTCTTCATCTCGCCGCACGGGCTGCTCGAGCTCACCTCGGTCTTCACCGCCGCGGGCACCGGGCTGCGGCTCGGCTGGACGCTCGTCGACCCGGGGCCGCGCACGCGCTCGGCCGCGCTCGCCGTCGAGGGCCGGGCGATGGGCGCGGTGGCGCTCGGCCTGGTGCCGGTCTTCGCGGTCGCCGGCACGATCGAGGGCTTCGTCACGCCCTCCGGGCTCCCGGCCGCGGTGAAGGTCGGCGTGGGCGTCGTCGCGTGGGCGGCGTTCCTGGCCTACGCCGGGGTGCTGGGCTCCCGCGCCGCCCGGGCCGGGACCACGGGCGACCTCGAGCAGGCGCCCGCCGTCCTGCCGACCGCGGGCTAGAGCCGGCCGGCCGCCTTCAGCGCGAGGTACGCGTCGGCGAGCGCCGGCGCGAGCCGGTCCGGAGGCGCGTCGACGGCGGTGACGCCCTGCCGCTCGAGCAGGGCGGCGAGGCGGCGGCGCTCGGCGAGGGAGCGCTCGGCGGCCGCCGCGGCGTACACCGCGGCGGCGTCGCCCCGCCCGCGGGCCAGCTGCTCGACGCGCGGGTCGGCGACGGCGGCGACGAGCACCGCGTGCCGGCGCAGCAGCGGGGGCAGCGCGGGCAGCAGCCCCTCCTCGAGGCGCACCCGGTCGAGCCCGGTGAGCAGCACGACCAGCGCGCGCTGCGGCGCGCTCGTCAGCACGTCGCGCACGGCGCCGGCGAGGTCGGCGTCGACGAGCTCGGGCTCGAGCGGCGCCATCGCCTGGACCAGCGCGGGCAGGAGCGCGGGGCCGGTGCTGCCGGTGACCCGCGCCCGCGGACCCGACGCGTGCGCGAGCAGCGAGACGCGGTCGCCCGCCGCGGCGGCGAGGGCCGCGAGCAGCAGCGCGGCGTCGAGCGCGGCGTCGAGGCGCGGGGCGTCGCCGACGCGCCCGGCCGAGGCGCGACCCGTGTCGAGGACGAGCACGACGTGCCGCCCGCGCTCAGGGCGCCAGGTGCGCACGACGACGGTGCCAGCGCGCGCCGTCCCGCGCCAGTCGATGGAGCGGACGTCGTCACCGGGCACGTACGCGCGGTGGGCGTCGGCCTCCGTCCCCTGCCCGCGCACGAGCACGGCGTCACGGCCCTCGATCTCGCGCAGCTGCGCCAGCTTGCCGGGCAGGTGGCGCCGGGACGCGAACGGCGGCAGGGCGCGCAGGACGCCGGGGACCTCCAGCGAGCGCTGCCGCGCCGCCAGGCCGAGGGGCCCCCGGGTGCGTACGGTGACGCGGTCCGCCCTCCGGTCGCCGCGGCGCGTGGGCAGCAGGTCCGTCGTGCAGCGCTGCGCACCGCCGGCCGGCACGTCGAGCCGGTGCGTACGCGGCGAGGCGCCCGCCGACGGGGGCCACGCGTCGCGGAGCAGCCCGGTGACGCGGCGTCCGGCGGGAGCGCGGACGGTGAGGGTGGTCGCAGCGGCGGAGCCGAGGCGGACGGCCGCGTCACCGGTGCGCGACAGCTCGAGCCGGCGGGGAGACGGGGCGAGCAGGGCGTCGAGGCCCACCAGCACGACGAGGGCGAGGTTCCAGCCGAGCACGCCCGCCCAGGAGGGCGTGAGGAGCGCGACCGCGAGCACGCTCGCGAGGGCGAGCAGCGCCGCGCGGCCGGTGAGGGCCACGGCTAGCGGGGCACCGGCACGGCGGCGAGCACGGCCTCGAGCACGGCGTCCGCGGTGACCCCCTCGAGCTCCGCCTCCGGCCGCAGGACGACCCGGTGGCGCAGGGCGGGGCGGGCCAGCGCCTTGACGTCGTCGGGGAGGAGGTAGTCGCGCCCGGACAGCCAGGCCCAGGCCCGGGCGGCCGCGAGCAGCGCCGTGGCGCCGCGCGGCGACGCGCCGAGGCGCAGGGAGGGTGAGCTGCGGGTGGCCCGGCAGACGTCGACGACGTAGGCCAGCACCTCCGGCGCGACGCTGACGCGCCGGGCCTGCTCGCGGGCACGCGCGAGCACGGCGGCGTCGGCGACGGGGCGTACGCCGGCGGCGGCGAGGTCGCGCGGGTCGAAGCCCTCGGCGTGCCGGAGGAGGACGCCGACCTCCTCCTCACGGGTGGGTAGCGGCAGCACGAGCTTGAGCAGGAAGCGGTCGAGCTGCGCCTCGGGCAGCGGGTAGGTGCCGTCGTGGTCGACGGGGTTCTGCGTCGCCGCCACGAGGAACGGGTCGGGGAGAGCGCGCGGGGTGCCGTCGACGCTGACCTGGCGCTCCTCCATGGCCTCGAGCAGCGCCGCCTGCGTCTTGGCGGGCGTGCGGTTGATCTCGTCGGCCAGCAGCAGGTCGGTGAAGACGGGGCCCGGGCGGAAGGAGAACTCCGCGGTCCGCGCGTCGTAGACGAGCGAGCCCGTGATGTCGCCGGGCATGAGGTCGGGCGTGAACTGCACCCGCGTCGCCCGCAGCGAGAGCGAGGCAGCCAGCGCGCGCACGAGCAGGGTCTTGGCGACGCCGGGCACGCCCTCGAGCAGCACGTGCCCGCGGCAGACCAGGGCGATGACCAGCCCGGTCACCGCGGCGTCCTGCCCGACGACGGCCTTGGCGACCTCGGCGCGCACGGCGAGCAGGGCCTCGCGGGGGTCGGCGTACGGCTGCTCGCTCACGTGCGGCGCACCTCCTCCTCCAGCGCGTCGAGCGCGGCGGCCGAGCGGGTCAGGGCCGGGTCGTCGGCCGGAGCCGCACCGTACAGCAGCGGTCCGACGCTGCCGGGCGGCCTGCCGCTGGCGCGCGCGACGGCGGTGACGAGCTGCTCCGGCGGCGTGCCCGCGGGCAGGCCCAGAGCCCGACGCAGCCGCTCGGCCGCCGCTCCGCGCAGGGCGTCGACGGCCCGGTCGCGGGCACGCGCCCGCAGGTAGAGCCGCCCCCGCCCCTCGACCGCCTCGGCGGCCGGCACCACCACCGGCAGCGGCTCGGGGACGACGCGGCCGAGGCGCCGCGCCCGCCACAGCGCGGCGACGAGGGCCGCGACCAGCAGCTGGGCCACGCCGTAGCGGAGGCCGGCGGGCAGCAGGGAGACCAGCGTGCGGCGGGACTCGGCGGGCACGTCGTCGGGTGAGGGGAGGTACCACGCGAGCCCCGGGTGTGCCCCGAGCAGCCCGAGCGCGAGGGCGGCGCTCCCTTCCTCGCCGAGCGTGCCGTTCTGCAGGGGGCGGGGCGAGCCGAGCACCGTGACCCGGCGGCTCCCGACCTGGTCGTCGACGAGCAGTGCGCCGCCGCCCGCCGGGTAGCAGGTCAGCGCCCCGGGCCCCGACGAGTACGCCGTGCCCGGGAGCCGCACGCGGCCCGCTCGCTGGGCGGCCGGCAGCCCGCAGCCGGGGTCGCGCCGCCCGCGCCCGGCCGTACCGACCGGGCGCAGCTCGGGAGCGAGCACGCGGAGCTGCGGCTCGTCCGGTGCGACGAGGACGAGGTCCGCGCCGCTGCCCGCGAGGGCGCGGACCTGGGCGTCGACCAGAGCCGCGGGCTCCGTGACGAGCAGCGTCATCCCGGCAGGCGCCCGGCCGGCCTCGGCGGCGGTGCGCACGAGCGTGACCGCCACGCCCTGGCGGCCGAGCAGCCGAGCGAGCGCAAGGCTCCCCGAGGAGTCGGCGGCGCGGGGGTCGAGGTAGCCGGCCCGGGCGCCCGAGGCCGTGAGCGCCACCGCGGCGCCGGTGAGCACGACGAGCAGGACCACGGCCGCGGCCGCCGCCCGCCGGCGTACGGGCCGGCGGGCGCTCACGCGCGCACCCCCGCCCGCACCGCGCGCAGCGCGGCGACCCCGAGCGCGTCGTCGTTGCCGGTCGCCGGGCGCCCGGCGTACCAGACCTGCTCGAAGGATGCGGCCGCCGCGCCGAGCGCCTCCCGCGCCGCGGGCACGGCCAGGGCCGCCTCCGCCGCGGCCTCACCGACCGTCCGGCCGGCGCGCGGCTCCAGCCTCCCGTCCTCCTCGAGGCCGCGGACGAGGGCCCGCCAGCGCTCGCGCAGGGCGAGGTCGTGGCGCCCGGCGCGGGCGTGCTCGTCGGCGAGCGCGGCGTGGCCGGCGGCGTCGAGCGCGCCGCCGGCGAACAGCGGGGGAGCCGCCGCCGACCGCACGAGCGCGCCGGTCCGCAGCCGCACGGCGACGACGGCGCCGACGACGAGCAGCACGAGGGCGGCGAGCCCCAGCCAGCCCACCCCGCCCCCGCCGCCCCCGACCGAGGAGAGCAGGTCCCCGGCCCGGTCGAGCACCCAGCGCAGCGCCCGGGAGACGACGCCGGGGCGGTCGCGGGCGTACTCCGGGCGGGCGAGCTCGCGCCGCGCGAGCTCGCGGGCGGCAGCGCGGCCGAGCTCGACGGGGACGGCCACCGCTCAGGCCGCGGCGCGCGCCAGCTCGAGGTCGAGTCCCTCGCGGCGCATGCGCAGGTCGACGTAGAGCAGGCCGACCGAGCAGGCGACGATCGGCGCCGTGAGCGTGCCGGACACGACGGAACCGACCGCGACGAGCAGCTGCGGCCCCACGTCGTAGAGCGAGCCGTCGGACGCGCGCGACACCACGAAGGCGGCCACGCTGAAGACGCCGCCGAGGATGCCGCCGGCGACGCTCGCCCCGATCTGCACCAGCAGCTGGATGCCGAGCACCCGCCAGAACGACCCGCGCACCAGGCGCACCGAGCGGCGCAGCGCCCCGCGCACGCCCTGCTTCTCCAGCACGAGCGCGGGAGCCGCGACGCCCGTGGCGGTCCAGAGCCAGGCCAGCAGCACGACCAGCCCGGCCAGCAGCGGGACCGCCAGCAGGGCCCCGGCCACGGGCGCGACGGCGACCGCTGCGACGGCGATGACCACCACCACGACGGCGACCGCGAGCACCGAGACGAGGGCGAGCAGCAGCGTCATGCCGAGCAGCGGGAGGAGCCGGGGCCGGACCTCCCGCCACACCTCGCCAGCGGGAGCGGGGCGGCCGAGCACCGCGCGGCCGAGCACACCGACGAGCATCCCCGTGAGGACGACGTGCACGAGCACGCCGACGAGCGCGGAGATCCCCGTCGCGGCCGTGAGGTGGCCGAGGGCGCTCGTCGCCTGGTCGTCGGTCAGGGGGACGGTCGAGTCGCGGAACAGCGGGGCCGCGCCGGCGCCGACGGTCGTGTTGGCGACGAGCCCGACCAGCGCGCCCACGCTCACGGCCACGGCGGAGAGCCCGAGCACGACCCGGGGGTGGGCGCGCGCGGTCTGCACGGCGCCGTCGAGGATCTCGCCGACCGCAAGCGGGCGGAGGGGGACGACGCCCGGCCGCACCGCGGCGTAAGCAGGGGTGGCGGGCGCGCCGTACGGCGAGGGTCCCCAGCCCGGAGCGGGGGGCGGCAGCGGCGCGCCAGCCGGCGGCGCCGGCGGCGGGACGGGCTGGACAGGGGGGACCGGTGGGTGCCACCCGCCCCCGGGCGGCCCCTGCGGTTCCTGCGACATGCCCTGCCTCGCCTCGCCCTCGTCGTCCGTCGTGCCGAGCCCCGCCGATCCTGCCACCCCCGGTTGCGGCGGGGGTGCACGATGGAGGGGGCCCGTACGGGCCGGCGGGCGAGGGAGAGGACGGGGACGCAGGTGAAGGGACGAGTGCTCGTGGTCGACGACGACCCGGCGCTGGCGGAGATGCTCGGGATCGTGCTGCGCAGCGAGGGGCTCGACCCCGTGTTCTGCGCGGACGGGGACTCCGCGCTGGAGGTGTTCCGCGAGTCGCGCCCCGACATCGTGCTGCTCGACCTCATGCTCCCCGGCCGCGACGGCATCGAGGTGTGCCGGCAGATCCGGGCGGAGTCCGGCCTGCCCATCGTCATGCTCACGGCCAAGGGCGACACCGTCGACGTCGTCGTCGGGCTCGAGGCGGGCGCCGACGACTACGTCGTCAAGCCGTTCAAGCCCAAGGAGCTCGTCGCGCGGCTGCGTGCCCGGCTGCGCCGCGGCGACGAGCCGGCCTCGGAGTCGCTGCAGATCGGCGACCTCTCCATCGACCTCGCCGGCCACAGCGTGCGGCGCGACGGCCAGCTCATCGGGCTGACCCCGCTGGAGTTCGACCTGCTGGCCGCCCTCGCGCGCAAGCCCTGGCAGGTCTTCAGCCGCGAGGTGCTGCTCGAGCAGGTGTGGGGCTACCGCCACGCCGCCGACACCCGGCTGGTCAACGTCCACGTGCAGCGCCTGCGCGCCAAGATCGAGCGCGACCCGGAGCACCCGGAGGTCGTCGTCACCGTCCGCGGCGTCGGCTACAAGGCGGGACCGGCCTAGCCCGTGCGCCTGCCCTCCGCGCTGCGCTCGGGGCGCCGGCCGGCCTCGCCGCGCCCCGCCCTCCGCGCGCCCCGGCCCGCGACGCTGCCCCGGGCCCCGCTGCCGCGCCACCCCGCTCGCCGGGTGGTCGCCGCGTGGCGCCGCTCGCTGCGCCTGCGGGTCGTCTCGACGACGGTCGCGCTCTCGCTGCTGTTCGTCTCGCTGCTGGGGACGTTCCTGTTCGTCCAGGTGCGCGACGCGATCCTGCGCGCCCGCGTCACGAGCGCGGTCGCCGAGACGCTGTCCGGCGCGGCGGGGTCGAAGGTGTCGGCGCCGGCTCCCGACGGCACGAGCGCCGCGAAGGTCAACGCCGACGCCGGGAAGCTGGTGCGCTCGCTCGCGAGCACCGGCGGGGAGCCCGGCCGGCGCGAGGTTCTCCTGCTCGTCACCCGGCGCTTCGCCGGCGGCACCGAGGTGCTGAAGGATTGGCAGTCCGGGGTCAACGAGCAGCAGGTGGTGCCGGCGGAGCTGCGCGACGCGGTGTCCGAGGGCCGGTCCGGCTACGCGTACGCCGTGGGACGCGACCCGAAGCGCCAGCGCAGCGTGCCGGCGCTCGTCGTCGGGACCGGGGTCCAGGTCGACGGGCTGCAGTACGAGCTCTACTACGTCTTCTTCCTCACCTCCGAGCGCGACACCCTCGACCTGGTCCGCAACACCTTCCTCCTCGCCGGGATCGCCCTCGTCGTGCTCGTCGGGCTCATCGCGTACGTCGTGGCGCGCACCGTCGTCACGCCCGTCCGCCTCGCCGCGCGCATCGCCGAGCGGCTCGCCGCGGGCAAGCTCGAGGAGCGGATGCACGTACGTGGTGAGGACGACCTCGCCCGGCTGGGGGCGTCGTTCAACCGCATGGCGACCAACCTGCAGAGCCAGATCCGCGCGCTGGAGGACCTCTCGCGGGTGCAGCGGCGGTTCGTCTCCGACGTCTCCCACGAGCTGCGCACCCCGCTCACGACGGTGCGCATGGCCGCGGACGTGCTCCACGGCTTCTCCGACACCTTCCCGCCGCACGTCGCGCGCTCCAGCGAGCTGCTCCAGACCCAGCTCGACCGGTTCGAGGCGCTGCTCGCCGACCTGCTCGAGATCAGCCGCTTCGACGCCGGCGCCGCGCAGCTCGAGCTGGAGCCCGTCGACCTCGAGGCCCTGGTGCGCCGCGCGCTCGAGGCGGCCGAGCCGCTCGCCGAGCGGCGCGGCAGCGAGCTGGTGCTGCAGCCGCCCATGCAGCCCTGCCTCGCCGAGTGCGATCCGCGGCGGATCGAGCGGGTCGTGCGCAACCTCGTCGTCAACGCCGTCGAGCACGGCGAGGGCCGGCCCATCACCGTGGCGATCGCGGGCAACGACGAGGCTGTCGCGATCGGCGTGCGCGACCGGGGCATCGGCTTCACGCCCGAGGACGCGCTGCGGGTGTTCGACCGGTTCTGGCGCGCGGACCCCTCCCGCGCCCGCCACACCGGGGGCACCGGGCTCGGGCTCTCGATCGCGCTGGAGGACGCGCACCTCCACGGCGGGTGGCTTCAGGCGTACGGCGAGCCCGGGCACGGCGCGCACTTCCGGCTGACCCTGCCCCGGCACGCCGGCGCGGAGCTCCACGGCTCGCCGATCCCGCTGGGCCCGGCCCGGCGCAACGCCATCACCGACATCGGCGTGGCCTACCAGCAGACCGAGCGCGCAGGAGGGCTGCTGTGAGCCGCGCCCGTCGCGGGACTCCCGTCCTGCTCGCCCTCTGCCTGCTGCTGGCCGCCTGCGCCGGCATCCCGTCCTCGGGCATGACCGAGGTGCCGGACCGCGCGGTCGCGCCGGCCGACGCGTACGTCCACGTGCGGGTGCCGGGCCCCGAGCCGGGGCTGGACCCGCGCACGGTCGTGGCGCGCTTCCTCGCTGCGTCCGCCGGGTTCGACGAGGACTTCGCGACCGCCCGCAGATTCCTCTCCGCCTCGGCCGCGACGAGCTGGCAGCCCTCCGCGGGCATTCTCGTCGTCGACGCGCTCACCCCGGAGAAGGGGGGCGACCCCACCTCCCCCCAGCAGGTCGAGCGCGGGACGGCGCTCGGGCGGCTCGACGGCGGGCGCTACGTCCCGCTGCCGGCGCCGGTGAAGGTGCGGCTGACCTTCTCCCTCGTCGACGCGGCGGTGCAGGGCGGGAGCGCGGAGTGGCGCGTCGGCGCCCTGTCCGGCGCGCCGGTCGAGGGTGCCGCGGACGCCCTGGGCGAGATCGACCTGTCCACCGGCCTGGTGCTCGACCGGGCCTCCGTCGCCTACGCGCTGGCGCCGCTCAACCTCTGGTGGCTGACTCCCGACCACCAGCGCCTCGTGCCGGAGCCGGTCTTCCTGCCGCAGGGCCGCGGCAGCCTCGCCACGGCGCTGGTCCAGCTGCTGCTCGCGGGCCCGCCGACCCGCCTGCAGGGCGCCGTCACCACCGCGGTCCCCCGCGGGACGGTCCTGCAGCAGCCGGTCACGCTCGACACGAGCACCGCGCAGGTCCAGCTCAGCGGGCTCGACGCGCTCTCGGCCGCGCAGCGCGAGCTGCTCGGGGCGCAGCTGTCCGCGACGCTGACGCAGAGCGACCTCGGCGCCGACCTCGAGCTCGGCATCGACAAGGTCGCGCTCGCGACCGGGGTGGGGGCGCCGGTCGACGTCACGGGCCTCGCCGCCGGCTACGACCCGGCGCCCAAGGCGGAGAAGACCGTCCTGGCCGTCCGCCTCGACAAGAAGCACCCGGGGGTGCGCGCGGGGCAGGTGGTCGTGGCCACGGTCGGAGGGTCCTCGGCGACTGCGTACTCGGGCCTGCGGGGTCGGGCGCTCTCCTTCCCCGTGCGCACCGGTGTCGGCCGCGCGGGCGTCGTGCGCAGCGCCGCGCTCGGCGGCACGGGCCGGCGCGAGCTCGTGCTCGACGACGGCACCGGGCTGGCGCCGCGGACTGTCTACACGGGTCGCGGGTCGCTCGCGGCGCCGTCCTTCGACGGCACCGGCTGGCTGTGGTCGGGGGACACCGCGACCGGCCAGCTGCTCGTCGTCGCCCCGGGCTCGACCGAGGTCGGGCAGGTCCCGCTCGACCTCGGCGCGCTCGCCCAGCGCTACGGCGTCCCGCGGCTCTCGCTCAAGCTCGTCCACGTCGCGCCGGACGGGGCGAGGGTCGCGGTCGTCCTCACGACCGGCAAGCAGCGCGACGTGGTGGTCGTGCTCCCCGTCGTGCGTCGAGAAGCCACTCCCGTGCCCCTGCTAGGGGAGGCGCTGCCGCTGGCGAGCACCGGCGACCAGGTGGTGCGCGACGTCGAGTGGGCGCAGCCGTCCTCGGTCGCGCTGCTCACGTCCAACCCCGGCTCCAAGGCGCAGCCGAGCTTCCGGGTGGTCCCGGTCGGCCGGGTGTCGTCCACCGTCGACGAGACCGCGGGGGCGGAGACCGTCGCCGTCTCCGCGAACCCGGACCAGCCGCCCGTGCTCGGGCTGCCGGGGACCGGCGGCCAGCTGCAGCTGCTCAAGGGCAAGACCTTCGGCGCCGGGCTCACCCAGCCCTCCTTCCAGGAGTAGGAGCCCGGGCGTCCGTCCCCAGGGTGCGACCGCGTCCGAGGGGCCCGTCGTCCCCAGGCCGCACCCGCGTGCTCGCACAGGGCGGAGGCCGCGCGGGAGCGTGGGCACGTGCTCGCCGATCTCGCCGACCTGCTCCTCCGGGCGCGCTGCGCGGGCTGCCGCGGCCCGGCCAGCGGGCCGCTGTGCGCGGACTGCCTCGCCCTGCTCGGCGCGCCGCCGCACCGCTCCCGCCCCACGCCGGAGCCGCCGGGTCTCCCGGTGGTGCACGCCGTCGCGGCGTACGCCGGCCCGCTGCCCGCCGCGCTCGCCGCGTTCAAGGAGCACGGGCGCCGGGCGCTGGCGCCCCCGCTCGGGGAGGCGCTGGCCGCGGCCGTCCGCGGGCTGCTCGCCGAGACGGGTGCACCGCTGGAGGAGGGGCTGCTGCTCGTGCCGGTCCCCTCCTCGCGCTCGGCCGTCCGGCGCCGCGGCCGCAGCGCGGGGGGCGAGCTCGCGGCGGCGGCCGCCGGGGCGCTGCGCCGGCAGGGCGTGCCGGCGCGCCGGGCGGTCCTGCTGCGCCCGACCCGGCAGGTCGCGGACTCCGCCGGGCTCGGCGCGGGGGAGCGAGCGCGCAACCTCGCCGGGGCGTACGCCGCCCGAGCGGGGGGCCCGCGGGGGGTGGTCGTGCTCGTCGACGACGTCATGACGACGGGCGCCTCGCTGGTCGAGGCGCGCCGCGCGCTGCTCGCCGCCGGGCGGGTGCCAGTCGGTGCGGCGGTGGTCGCGACGACCCGGCGCCGCCGTCCGCCGTCGGTGGGGAGGGCCGGTCGGCCGGCGGGCCCCCGCGCCGCGCCGGATGCGACTACCGTTCCTCCATGGCACCCGACCGGGTCCGTGGTTGCGCTCGTCCCCCCTCGGCTGCGCGAGCAGTCGCGGAGGGCGGGCTAGCCGATGCCAGCCGCAGGCGAAACGGCCCACGTAAGGCGACTCCTCGTCGACCGATCACGGTGCGGCTTAGAAGTAAGTCCTGCCCCGCCGGTGGTCCAGATGGCCGCCGTCCCGGGAGAAGGGCAGTAGTGGCGTGGAGCCGCGACCCCCTCAGCAGGCGGATGTGGGGTTCGAAGACCAGGTCGGCCGGTCGGGTGCCGCCCCCTCCCCGACGCTCCGGGGACACTCCGGGCGTGTCGCAGGGTGATCAGGGCGCATCGCCGGGTAGTCAGTACGGACAGCCCAGAAGGGACCCGAGGACCATCGCCCGTCCGTGACCCGGCCCCCGCCAGGTCGCCACTCCGCTGGAGGTCGCATCCGTGGATGTCGTCGTCAAGGGTCGTCACACCGAGGTGACCGACCGGTTCCGCCGCCACGCCGTCGAGAAGCTCAGCCGGGTCGACCGCTTCGACGCCAAGGTCATGCGCATCGACGTGGAGGTCTCGGAGGAGCACAACCCGCGACTGGCGGGTGAGTGCGAGCGGGTCGAGATCACCGTGCGGTCCAAGGGGCCGGTCGTGCGTGCCGAGGCGTGCTCCGACGACCGCGGGACGGCGCTCGACCTCGCGATCGGCAAGCTCGAGGCGCGGCTGCGCAAGGCCGCTGACCGCCGCCGCGTGCACCACGGCGGGAAGACGCCGGTGTCGGTCGCCGCCGCGACGGCAGCGGCCGGGGCGACGCCCTCCGACCTCGTCGTCGAGGACGACGCCGAGGCCGCGGGCCCGGACCAGGGCGAGAGCCCGGTGGTCATCCGGGAGAAGGTCCACGAGGCGCAGCCGGTGACGCTGGACCAGGCGCTCTACGAGATGGAGCTCGTCGGCCACGACTTCTTCCTCTTCGTCGACGCCACCACCAAGCGCCCGAGCGTGGTCTACCGCCGCAAGGGGTGGAACTACGGCGTGATCGCCCTCGACCTCGAGGCGGCCCCCGGGCCCGCGCCCGACGAGGGCTAGCCGACCGCGCGGCGGGGGAGCGGGAGCGCGCTCTCCCGCTCCCCGCCTGGTCGCGTGACAAGATGGCGGCGTGCCGGCTGACCCGATCCGCGTGCTGATCGTCGACGACCACGCACTGTTCCGCCGTGGCCTGGAGGCGGTGCTCGGCCTGGAGCCGGACCTCGAGGTGGTCGGCGAGGCGGGTGACGGCGCCCAGGCCGTGGCGCAGACCGTCGAGCTGACGCCGGACATCGTGCTGATGGACGTCAAGATGCCCCAGCGCGGGGGCATCGAGGCCTGCCGCTCCATCCGCGAGCTGGTGCCGAGCGCCGAGATCATCATGCTGACCAGCTCGGACGAGGACGCCGACCTGTTCGAGGCCATCAAGGCGGGGGCCAAGGGCTACCTGCTGAAGGACGTCGCCATCGACGAGGTCCCGAGCAGCATCCGCGCCGTCCACGGTGGGCAGTCGCTGATCTCGCCCGCACTGGCCAGCAAGCTGCTCACGGAGTTCTCGACGCTGATCCGCCGCAGCGACGACCGTGAGCAGGTGCCGGCCCCGCGGCTCACCGAGCGCGAGCTGCAGGTGCTCAAGCTCGTCGCCCGCGGGCTCAACAACCGCGACATCGGCCAGCAGCTCTTCATCAGCGAGAACACCGTGAAGAACCACGTCCGCAACATCCTCGAGAAGCTCCAGCTCCACTCGCGCATGGAGGCGGTCGTCTACGCGGTGCGCGAGAAGCTGCTCGAGATCACCTGAGCCCCGGACGGTGCCCGCGCGCAGCCCGGAGCGGCTGACCCTCGCCCAGGCCCGGCGCGTGGCGCTCGCCGCGCAGGGCTTCGCTGTGGAGCGCCCGGCGGCGGTCGGCAACCGTGCCCTCACGGCCACGCTCGCCCGGCTCGGCGTCGTCCAGATCGACAGCGTCAACGTCCTGTCCCGCGCCCACTACCTGCCGTTCTTCAGCCGCCTCGGCGCGTACGACCGCGGCGGGCTGGACGCCCTGGCCGGGCGCGCTCCTCGTCGGTTGGTGGAGTACTGGGCCCACGAGGCGAGCTACGTACCGCCCGCGACGCTGCCGCTGCTCCACTGGCGGATGCAGCGCTGGGAGACCGACGCGTGGGGCTCCCTGCGCCGGGTGGCGGTGGAGCACCCCGACCTCGTCGCCGCCGTGCTCGAGGAGGTCGGTGCCCGCGGCCCGGTGACGGCGGTCGGGCTGGAGCGCGCGCTCGCCCACGACCTGCCGCGGGCGAAGGACCACTGGGGGTGGAACTGGTCGCTGGTCAAGCAGGCGCTGGAGCACCTGTTCTTCTCCGGTCGCGTCACCTCCGCCGGGCGCACCGCGCAGTTCGAGCGCCGCTACGCCCTCCCCGAGCGGGCGCTGCCGGCCGCCGCTCTCGCCGCGCCGCCGGAGGACCCCTTCCCCGAGCTCGTCGAGACCGCCGCCCGGGCCACCGGCGTCGCCACCGAGCGCGACCTGCGCGACTACTTCCGCCTGCCGGTGGCGGACGCGCGGCACGGGATCGAGGTGCTCGTCGAGCGGGGGGTCCTGCTGCCGGTGCAGGTGGGGGAGCTGCGCCGCCCGGCGTACCTCCACGCGGCCGCGCGGCTGCCCCGGAGGGTCGAGGCCCGCGCCCTGCTCGCGCCCTTCGACCCGCTCGTCTGGCAGCGCGACCGCGTCGAGGAGCTCTTCGGCTTCCGCTACCGCATCGAGATCTACGTGCCGGCGCCGCAGCGCGTCCACGGCTACTACGTGCTGCCCTTCCTGCTCGGTGACCGGCTCGTCGCCCGCGTCGACCTCAAGGCCGACCGGGCTGCGGGCGTGCTCGTCGTGCAGGGCGCGTACGCCGAGCCCGACGCCCCGCCCGCCACCGCGCGCGAGCTCGCCGAGGAGCTGGGCCTGCTCGCCGGCTGGCTCGGGCTGGATCAGGTGCGCGTCGTCCCCCGCGGCGACCTCGCGGCCGCGCTCGCCGGAGTGGTGGGAGCGTGACGGGCACCCCGGCGTACCGCGTGCTGGGTCCGCTCGCCCCCGACGTCGCCGGACCCCGCCCGCGCGCCCTGCTCGCCCGCCTCGCCCTCGAGCCCGGGCGGACGGTCCCGCGGGCCGCGCTCGTCGACGCGCTGTGGGGCGAGGAGCCGCCGGCCGACGCGTCGGGAGCCCTGCAGACGGTGGTCTCCCGGCTGCGCCGGGCGCTGCCCGAGGCGGCCGCCGTCTCCTCGCAGCCCGACGGCTACGCGCTCGCCGTCGCGCCGGACGAGGTCGACGCGGGGCTCGCCGAGCGGCTCGCCCGGCAGGGGCGCGCCCTGCTCGGGGAGGGCCGGGCGGCCGAGGCGGCCGCGGTCCTCGACCGCGCGTGCGGGTTGTGGCGCGGCGAGCCGCTCCAGGGCGTCACGGCGCCGTACGTGCCGGCCGCCGCCGCGCGCCTCGAGGCCGCCCGCGCCGACCTCGTCGAGCTCGCCGCCGCGGCCGCCCTCGGCGCCGGGCGGGCGGCGGACGCGGCGGAGCGCCTCGCGGGCCTGCTCGAGCGCGACCCGCTGCGGGAGAGCGCCGTCGTCCTGCGCATGCGCGCCCTCGTCGTCCTCGGCCGGCAGGCCGACGCACTCGCGCTCGCGGAGCGGACGCGGGCGCTGCTCGCCGACGAGCTCGGCGTCGACCCGGGCGCCGAGCTCCAGGAGGCCCTGCTCGCCGTGCTCCGCGGCGAGCGGGCCGCGCCCGAGCCCGCCGCGCCTCCCGCCGGGCCCGCCGCACCGGCGTACCTCACGAGCTTCCTCGGCCGCGACGGCGCGCTCGCGGCGCTCGCCCGAGCCGTCGCGGAGGCGCGGCTGGTGACGCTGCTCGGGCCCGGCGGCGTGGGCAAGACCCGCCTCGCCACGGAGGCGGGACCGGCGCTCGCCGCGGCGGCGGGGTCGGGCGACCCGCCCGTGCTCGCGCTGCTGGCGCCCGTGCGGCCGGACGAGGAGCTCGCCACCGCCGTCGTCGAGGCGCTCGGCCCGCGCCGCTCGATGCTGCCGGACGTCACCGCCGTCCCCGGCACGCCCGGCGACCGCCTGGTCGAGCTGCTCGCCGGTGCTCCCCGCGTGCTCGTGCTCGACAACTGCGAGCACGTCGTGGCCGCGGCCGCCCGGCTGGTCGCGCTGCTGCTGGCGCGCTGCCCGCAGCTGCGGGTCGTGACGACCAGCCGCGAGCCGCTGGGACTGCTGGGCGAGCGGGTCGTCGCCGTCCCGCCCCTCGACGACGCCGCGGCGGCCGAGCTGCTCCGCCAGCGCGCGGACGCCGTGCGCCCGGGCTCGGCCGACGACGACCGGCTCGTGGCCGAGGTGTGCCGGCGCCTCGACCGCCTGCCGCTGGCGATCGAGCTCGCGGCCGCGCGGCTGCGCGGGATGACGCTGCAGCACGTCGCCGACCGGCTCGACGACCGCTTCCGGCTGCTGCGCGGCGACGACCCCGCGCTGTCGACCCGCCACCGCGGGCTGCGCGCGGTCATCGACTGGAGCTGGGAGCTGCTCCCTCCAGCCGACCGGCGGGTGCTGCGCCGCCTCGCGGTCTTCGCGGGCGGTGCGTCCGTGCCGCTGGCGGCCGCGGTGTGCGCCGACGACGGGGGCGACGCCGTCGAGGTCGCCGACGCGCTCGCCCGGCTCGCCGAGCAGTCGCTGCTCGAGGCGGGCGCCGACGGGCGCTACCGGATGCTCGAGACCGTCCGGGAGTACGCCCGGGAGCGCCTGCGCGAGGCCGGCGAGGAGGAGGAGGTGCGGCTGCGGCACGCCCGCGCGTACCTCGAGCTGGTCGAGCGGGTGGAGCCCGACCTGCGCACCGCTGGCCAGTCGGCCGCCATCTCCCTGCTGCGTGCCGAGCGCGCGGAGGTCGGCGCGGCGATCGAGGCCTTCGTGGCCGCCGGCGACGTCGACGGCGCGCTGCGCACGGGCGCCGGCCTGTGCTGGTACTGGGTGCTGCTCGGCAGCCACGCCGAGGCCGCCGTCGAGCTGGCACGGCTCCATGACCTGCCCGGCGACGCCTCGCCCAGCGCGCGCGCCCTGGTCGAGTCGATGTGGCTGCTGGCCGCGGGCACGAGCACGGGCGTGCCCGACCTGGCCGAGCGCTTCCTCGCCGTGCAGGAGCTCGTGACCTCCACCCCTCCGGACGAGCGGCACCCCCTGCTCGCGCTCGTCGGCGTCGTCGCGGGCATCGTCGCGGACGACAGCGCGGCCGTGCGCGCGGCCGCCGAGGAGGTGCTGCCCGGTGCCGACACCTGGCAGCAGGCCGCGCTCCACCTGGTCGTCGCGCTGTCCGACGAGAACGCCGGCGAGGTCGAGGGCCAGCTCGAGGGGCTGGAGCGGGCGCTCGCGCTGTTCCGCCGCGTGGGCGACGGCTGGGGGATGGCGATGACGCTGTCGCAGCTCGCCGGCGTGCACGCGCTGCGCGGGGAGCTCGAGCAGGCGGAGGCGGCGTACCGCGAGGCGGTCGAGCGGCTCGTCGGGCTGCAGGCCGTGGACGACGCGTCCTTCACGAGGGTCCGGCTCGCGATGCTCCACGCCGCGCACGGCGACCCCGCCGCGGCCCGCGACGCGCTGGAGTCGGCCGTCGCGGTGTCCGAGAGCACGGGCTCGCTGGCGAGCGGGGCCCTGGCCCTCATGGCGCTGGCCGAGCTCGACCTCGTCGAGGGGGACCCCGCTGCGGCGCTGCGGCGGCTGGGCCCGGTCCGCCCGTCCGGGCCGGAGCCGGGGTCGCACGAGCCTGCCCAGCTCACCGCCCTCGTGCTCGCGGTCGCCGCCTCGGCGGAGGCCGCCCTCGGCGCTGTCGACCGGGCGCGGGTCGCCGGCCTCGACGCCCTCGCTCGCGCCAGCGCCGTGCGCGACATGCCCTGCCTCGCCGAGGTCGTCGCGGTCTGGGCCGACCTCGCGCTGGCCGCAGGGGACGGGGGAGGGGCGGCGTACGCGCTGGGGGCGGCCGCCGCCGTGCGCGGTGCCGACGACCTCGGCGGACTGCGGACCCGCAGGCTGCGCGACGCCGCCCTCGCCCTGGTGGGCGAGGACGGCGTGTCCGCGGCGTACGCGCAGGGCCGGGCGCTGGGGCGCCACGAGGTGCTGGGAGCGCTGCGCGCGTCAGGTGCGCTTCCGGTACGCCCGGGTGGCGAGCGGGACGAAGACCGCGAGCAGCCCGACCATCCAGCAGGCGGTGACGAGCAGCGGCTGCGCGACCGGGCCGCCGACGAGCAGCCCGCGCTCGGCCTCGAGGACGTGGCTGACGGGGTTCAGGTGGGTCCAGGCCTGTAGCCAGCCGGGCAGCGTGCTGGTCTGGACGAACGCGTTGCTGCCGAAGGTCAGCGGGAACAGCACGAGGAACGCGATGCCCTGCACGGACCCGGCGCTGCGCGCGACGAGCCCGAGCCACACGCTGACCCAGCACAGGCACAGCGCGAACCCGATGACGAGGACCGCGCCCGCCAGCGCCTCGAGGGCGTTGGTGCGCACGTCGAACCCGATCGAGAAGCCCACCGCGGCGAGGACGACGACCGACACCGCGTAGCGCACGACGTCACCGAGGACGGCTCCGACGAGCGGGGCGCTGCGCGAGATGGGCAGGCTGCGGAAGCGGTCGAAGACGCCCTTCTCGACGTCGGTGTTGAGGTTGACGCCGATGGCCACCGAGCCGAACAGCACGGTCTGGACGAGCAGGGCGGGCAGGACGTACTCGAGGTACTCGTGGCGGGAGCCGGCGATCGCCCCGCCGAAGACGTAGACGAAGAGCAGCACGAAGATCACCGGCTGCAGCGTCACGTCGAGCAGCTGCTCCGGGGTGCGGACGATCTTCCGCACCGCGCGGCCGGCGAGCACGAGGCTCTGCCGGACGGTGGCGGGGAGCAGCGGGCGCGGCGTCGAGGCGGGGCTGGCGGTGGCGGCGCTCATCGGGCGTCCTTCCGGGTCAGGGCGAAGAAGACCTCGTCGAGGCTGGGGAGGGCGAGGGCGAGCTCGCTGAGCGCGATGCCCTCGCGCTGGACCACGTCGAGCAGCGTGCGCAGGACGCCCTCGTCGCCCGGCACGCTCGCGACGCCGCGCCCGGGGGAGTCGGGCACGCGCCCGGTGACGCGCTCGAGCAGGGCGAGCACGGCTGGCAGGTCCCCGGGGTCGGCGGGCCGGACCCGCACGCTCGAGGCGCCGACGACCCGCTTGAGCTCGGCCGGGGTGCCGGTGGCGATGACGCGGCCGGCGTCGATGACCGTGATGGCGTCGGCGAGCGCCTCCGCCTCCTCGAGGTACTGCGTGGTCAGCAGGACCGTGGTGCCGTCCGCGACGAGGCGGCGCACGATGCCCCACACCTCGTCGCGCTTGGCGGGGTCGAGCCCGGTGGTGGGCTCGTCGAGGAAGATCACCTGCGGCGAGCTCACGAGGCTCACCGCGAGGTCGAGCCGACGGCGCATGCCGCCCGAGTACGTCTTGGCCGCCCGGTCCGCGGCGTCGTCGAGGTCGAAGTCGGCGAGCAGGGCGGCGGCGCGGGCCTTCGCGGCCCGCCCGGGCAGGTCGAGCAGGCGCCCGACCATGACGAGGTTCTCGCGGCCGGTGAGGTCCTCGTCGACCGAGGCGTACTGGCCGGTGAGGCCGATCGAGCGGCGCACGGCGTCGGGCTCGCGGACGACGTCGTGCCCGGCGACGCGCGCCGTCCCGCCGTCGGGGCGCAGCAGCGTGGCGAGGATGCGCACGGCGGTCGTCTTGCCGGCGCCGTTGGGCCCGAGGACGCCGAGCACCGTGCCGGCGGGCACGGCGAGGTCGATGCCGTCGAGCGCGCGGGTGGCGCCGTACGCCTTGGTGAGGCCCTCGGCGTGGACGGCGAGGTCGGAGCTGCTCCGCGTCATCGGCGCGAGGTCCTGTCGGAGGGCCCGGGACGTGCCCGGCGCAGGGGCGACGGGGCTGTGGGTCTGGGTGGTCTGCGTGCTGCTCATGGGACCACCGTCCCCGGAGGCGCTGTCAGGCGGCGCTCAGCCCGCTGTCAGCGCCGGCGCCCCGTCGACAGCGGCTGCCAGCGGCCGACAGCCGCCTAGTGGACGTCGGTGAGGATGCCCGTGAACAGCGACGCGAGCCCGGCCGCGAGGAAGACCCCGAGCCCGATCCAGAACACGACCCACGAGCCGGCGGCGAGGCCGATGCCGCCGACCGTGAACGCGACCACCATGACGAGCACCCACACCCAGGAGATCGGGCGTCCGCGCGTGCTGGCCTGGGCCATCCGTGTCCTCCGTGGGTCGTGCTGGTGGTCGTGCCGGTGGCGCTCGTCGCGCCGCGCTGCCGGAGCACGCGGTGGGCCAGCGCGGGGGCAAGCCTAGCCGCCTGCCCCGGCAGCGGGAGCGCGGGCATAGCATGGACAGCCACGGCGCCACGACGACGCCGCTCGCCGCGCTCCCGCCAGGGAGCGGGCGGGACACGGACGCAGGTAGGAGTCGAACGGGTGCCCGCGATCCTCGACAAGATCCTTCGCGCCGGCGAGGGCAAGACGGTGCGCAAGCTCGAGGGCCTCGCGGCCCAGGTCAACGCCATCGAGGAGGACTTCGTCGCGATGAGCGACGAGGAGCTGCGCGGCCAGACCGAGGAGTTCCGCCGCCGCCTCGCCGAGGGCGAGTCCCTCGACTCCCTGCTGCCGGAGGCGTTCGCCACCGTGCGGGAGGCGGCCAAGCGCGTCCTCGGGCAGCGCCACTACGACGTCCAGCTCATGGGCGGCGCCGCGCTCCACCTCGGCAACATCGCCGAGATGCGCACCGGTGAGGGCAAGACCCTCGTCTCGACGCTGCCGGCCTACCTCAACGCCCTCGAGGGCAAGGGCGTCCACGTCGTCACCGTCAACGACTACCTCGCCGAGCGCGACGCCGAGTGGATGGGCCGCGTCCACCGCTTCCTCGGGCTGTCGGTGGGCACGATCCTCGCCTCGATGACGCCGGAGCAGCGCCGCGAGGCCTACGCCTGCGACATCACCTACGGCACCAACAACGAGTTCGGCTTCGACTACCTGCGCGACAACATGGCGTGGTCGCGCGACGAGCTGGTCCAGCGCGGGCACAACTTCGCCGTCGTCGACGAGGTCGACTCGATCCTCATCGACGAGGCCCGCACGCCGCTCATCATCAGCGGCCCCGCCGACCAGGCGACGAAGTGGTACGCCGAGTTCGCGGCGCTCGTGCGCCGCATGAAGCGCGGCGACCCCGAGAAGGACGTCGACGGCGACTACGAGGTCGACGAGAAGAAGCGCACCGTCGGCATCCTCGAGCCCGGCGTCGTCAAGGTCGAGGACTGGCTCGGCATCGACAACCTCTACGAGTCGGCCAACACCCCGCTCGTGGGCTACCTCAACAACGCGCTCAAGGCCAAGGAGCTCTACAAGCGCGACAAGGACTACGTCGTCATCAACGGCGAGGTCCTCATCGTCGACGAGCACACCGGCCGCATCCTCGCGGGCCGCCGCTACAACGAGGGCATGCACCAGGCCATCGAGGCCAAGGAGGGCGTGCCGATCAAGGACGAGAACCAGACGCTCGCCACGATCACCCTGCAGAACTTCTTCCGGCTCTACTCCAAGCTCTCCGGCATGACCGGCACGGCCATGACCGAGGCCTCGGAGTTCCAGCAGATCTACAAGCTCGGCGTCGTCCCCATCCGGACCAACCGCCCTGCCCAGCGCGCCGACCAGTCCGACCTCATCTACAAGACCGAGGAGGCGAAGTTCGACGCCGTCGTGGAGGACATCGCCGAGCGGCACCAGAAGGGCCAGCCGATCCTCGTCGGCACGGTGAGCGTCGAGAAGTCGGAGTACCTCTCGCAGAAGCTGCGCCGCCGCGGCATCCCGCACGAGGTGCTCAACGCGAAGCACCACGAGCGCGAGGCGGCCATCGTCGCGCTCGCCGGCCGCAAGGGCGCCGTCACCGTGGCGACCAACATGGCCGGCCGCGGCACCGACATCATGCTCGGCGGCAACTCGGAGTTCCTCGCCGACCACGGGCTGCGCGAGCGCGGCCTCGACCCGGTCGAGACCCCGGAGGACTACGAGGCGGCCTGGGCCGACGCGGTCGAGAAGGCGCGCGAGGCGGTGCGCTCCGAGCACGACGAGGTCAGCGAGCTCGGCGGCCTCTACGTCCTCGGCACCGAGCGCCACGAGTCGCGGCGCATCGACAACCAGCTGCGCGGCCGCTCCGGCCGTCAGGGCGACCCCGGCGAGTCGCGGTTCTACCTCTCGCTCGAGGACGACCTCATGCGGCTGTTCAACGCCGCGATGGTGGAGTCGTTCCTCACCCGCTTCAACATCCCGGACGACGTGCCCATCGAGTCCAAGATGGTGACCAACGCGATCCGCTCGGCGCAGTCGCAGCGCGAGGCGCAGAACTTCGAGATCCGCAAGAACGTCCTCAAGTACGACGACGTCCTCAACCGCCAGCGCGAGGTCATCTACGACGAGCGCCGCCGCGTGCTCGAGGGCGAGGACCTCGCCGACCAGGTCGCGCACATGATCGACGACGTCGTCGAGGCGTACGTCGTGGGCGCGACCGGCGACGGCTTCGCCGAGGAGTGGGACCTCGACCAGCTCTGGACGGCGCTGCGCACCCTCTACCCTGTCGGCGTCACCGTCGCCGAGGTCGAGCAGGAGGCGGGCGGCGACCGCGCCGGCATCACCCAGGACCTGCTGGTGGAGCGCCTGCAGCGCGACGCGCAGGAGGCGTACGCCCGCCGCGAGGAGGCGCTCGGCGAGGAGGTCGTGCGCGAGCTCGAGCGCCGCGTCGTCCTCTCGGTGCTCGACCGCAAGTGGCGCGAGCACCTCTACGAGATGGACTACCTCCAGGAGGGCATCGGGCTGCGCGCGATGGCGCAGCGCGACCCGCTCGTCGAGTACCAGCGCGAGGGCTTCCAGCTGTTCACCGCGATGATGGACGGCATCAAGGAGGAGTCGGTCGGCTTCCTGTTCAACCTCGAGGTCCAGGTCGAGGCGGAGGAGGACGGCGCGGCCGACGAGGCGGGCGACGAGCACGAGCACGTCCACGTCTCCGCCAAGGGCCTGGAGGCGCCGCGCCGCCCGACGCAGCTCGCCTACACGGCGCCCAGCGTGGACGGCGACGCCCGGGAGATCCGCGAGGAGAGCGACGACCTCGACGGCGTCGACTTCGCCGAGGTCGCCCGCAACGCCCCGTGCCCCTGCGGGTCGGGCAAGCGGTTCAAGCGCTGCCACGGCGACCCGCGCAACCGGCAGGAGTCGTTCCCCGGCCAGATCGGCTAGCCAGGTCGGCTGGCCAGGTCGGCTGGCCAGCTCGGCTCGTCAGCCAGGCCGCCCGCCGCACGCTCAGCCCGCCACCCGGACCCCCCGGGCGGCGGGCTGCTGCGTCTCCGGGGAGGTGCCGGGCAGCAGCCGGTCGTACGACGTGCAGACCCAGCGGCCGTCGAGGCCCTCGAGGCGCAGGGCGAGCGCGCGCACCCGCCCGTGCACGGCGACGACGGCGGCGACCTCGGCGACCCCGTCGTCGGGCTCCCCGACGTGGACGCGTACGAGCCGTCCCGGCAGCGGACGCACCCCGGCACGCGCGGCCGGCGGGCTCGTGGCGCGGCGGCGGCGCACGTCGAGCAGGACGTCCTCGCGCAGCCAGCGGGCGAGCTGGCTCGTCGGCCGGGCCCCGGACTCCACCTCGAGCAGGGCCTGGACGAGCCGGGTGGCCCAGGCGCGGGCGTCCGGGAGCGAGGAGCGGCCCGTACGCCGTGGCCCGTCGCCGTCGACGAGGCGCAGCCGCACGGGACCGGTGCGCTCGGCGAACCCGAGCTCGAGGCGCAGCTGAGCCAGGTCCTGCCGCGTCCTTGATCGCTCCGCCGGAGGCGTGGAGGGCGGGGCGTGCGGCGGCTCGTGCGCGGGGGCGGGGCGGCGGAAGGGGAGCGTCGCGGGGCTCGTGGTGGTCACGGGGTCTCCTCGGCTGGGGTGGTGCGCTGGCGGGGTGTCGGAGCAGGTGGGCGCCTACCGGGCGCGGGTGGGGCGCTCGACGGGGATGCGGAGCACCTGGCCCGGCACCAGGCGGTCGGGGTGCCGGCCGAGCTGGTCGGTGTTGGCGTGCCACCACCGGGGCCAGGCGCGGGCGACGTCCGCGGGTCGCGCGGCCGAGCCGAGCTGCCGTGCCGCGAGCGCCCACAGGGAGTCGCCCGTCCGGACGGTCACGGTCCTCGCGGTGGGAGCAGCAGGAGCAGAGGCCGTCGCCGGAGCGGGTGCCGGGGCAGCCATGGGCCGGTCGGCGGTGGGGAGGCCCCGCGTCCACGCCAGCGCTGAGGGGACCGCCGGAGCACGGACGGTCCCGGCGGGACCGGCGGCGAGCGCGGGGGCAGCCGGTGCCGCGACGACGGCGGCACCCGCGAGGGCGCCCAGCGCCCGGCGCAGCACCAGGGGAGTGACCCGCTCGGCCGCGACGGTGGCCGCACCCCCGACCGCGCCCGGCAGCGCCGCGAGCGCGCAGAGCGCACCAGCGAGCGCGAGCCAGCCGAGCACGGCGACGACCAGCAGTCCTGCGGTGGCCCCCGTGCAGGTGTCGAGCGCGGCGGGTCCGGCCCCCGGGGCGCGCAGCGCGGCCGAGCCGACGCGGACGGCACCGGGCGCGTACGCCGCCAGCGCTGCCGTGGCGAGGACGGCGGTCGAGGCACTGCGGAGGACGGCCATGCACTCATCCCTTCGTTTGCTTGCGTTTGCGTGTGGATGCATTCGATCACCACGAGGTGCGCGCCGCCATCACTCGAAGGTGTGGTCTGCTTGCCCGGTGCGCTGGGACGAGCTGTTCGCGGACCTGGAGGCCCAGCTGGAGGCCGCCGAGCGCGCCGAGCTCGGGGCCGAGGTCGCGGACCGCACCCGGCGGGAGTGGGCCCGGGTGCCGTGGGCGGCGCGGCTCCGCTCGGCGCACGGCTGCAGGCTCGTCCTGCGCGTGGAGGGGGCCGGTCCGCTCGAGGGCGAGCTGGTCGACAGCGGGCCGGGCTGGCTGCTGCTGGGGTCGGGCGTGCGGGCTGCCGTGGTCGCCGCCCCCGCGGTGCTGGCGGTGAGCGGCCTCCCGGCCCGCAGCGCCGTCGAGGAGGGCGAGGTCGCGCGGCGGCTGGACCTGGGCTACGTGCTGCGCGGGCTCGTCCGCGAGCGCGCGGCGCTCGACGTGGTGCTCCGCGACGGGACCGTGCTCCACGGCACCGGGGACCGCGTGGGCGCGGACTGGCTCGACCTCGCGGTGCACCCGGCGGACCGAGCGCGGCGCAGCGGCGAGGTGCGCGGGGTGCAGACGCTGCCGCTGCCCGCGCTCGCGGTGGTGCGGCCCGGCTGAGCCGGCGTCAGTCGGTGGGCTCGTCCCCGAACGGGTGCGCGTCGACGAACGCCCGGGTCTCCGAGTAGAGCCGCTGGATGTAGTCCTCCAGCACGCTCGCCTCGACCCGCCACTGGCCGCGTCCGCCGATCTTGATCGCCGGCAGGTCGCCGTTGCGCACGAGGGCGTAGGTCTGCGAGGCCGAGATGTTGAGGATCTCGGCGACGTCGCTGAGCTGGAGGAAGCGTCGCTGCACGGCCATGGCGGCACCAGTGTCGCAGTCGTACGCCCAGCGTGACGACGCTCGTCCACAGGGTGGTGGGTGCCTCCGTCCGGTGGTCACCCGTGCGAGGGAGCGGGCGGCGTCGTGCTCGGCCTGCCCGCAGCCTGGGCGACGACCCCTGCACCAGCACCAGCACCGCACCAGCACAGGAGGAGCACGCCGTGCCCGACGCCCCCGCCCCCAGCGCCGCACGGCTGCCGCGCGCCCGCTGGCTCGAGCCGCGCGCCGTGCTCGGCCTGCTCCTCGTCCTCGGCTCGGTCGCCCTCGGCAGTCGCGTCGTCGCCTCGGCCGACGACCGTACGCCGGTGTGGGCGCTGCGCCGCGACCTCGCCGCGGGAGCGCGGCTCTCGCCGGCCGACCTGGTCGCGGTCCGCGTGCGGCTGGACGGCGCGTCCGGGCGCTACCTCGCTGCCGGGCAGGCACCGAGCGGCCTCGTGCTCGTCCGCCCGGTGACGGCCGGGGAGCTGCTGCCGAGCCGCGCGGTCGCGCGCACCGGCGGGGGCGAGGTCCGCGACGTGACCCTCGAGGTCGGCGCCGTGGACGGCATCGACCGGCACGCCGTCGTCGACGTCTACGTCGTGCCGCGCGACGAGCCGGCACCCAGCTCGTCGGCACCCAGCGAGTCGGCTCCCAGCGGCCCCGTGCTGCGCCGCGTCCCGGTCGTGCGCACCGGCAGCGGCAGCGGCTTCGGCTCCTCGGCCAGCACGACGGTGACCGTCGAGGTGCCCGAGGCGCAGGTCGCCCCGCTGCTCGCGGCCGTCGCGACCGGCTCGGTGCACCTCGTCGAGGTCCCTGCCGCTCCTGCCGTGGCCGCGTCGTGACGGGCCTGCTGGTCGCGCTGCCCGGAGCGCCCTTCGAGGGCGAGCTCGTCGGGCGGATCGAGCACGGGGGCGGCGCGCTGCGCGTCGTGCGCCGGTGCGTGGAGCTCGCCGACCTGCTGGCCGCCGCAGCGGCGGGCAGCGGGGAGGTCGCCCTCGTCGGCGCCGACCTGCGTCGGCTCGACCGGGACGCGGTCGCCCGCCTGCACGCCTCGGGCGTCGCGGTGCTGGGGGTCGCGGCGGCGACGGACGACCACGGGCGCGAGCGCCTGCGCGCCGCCGGCGTCGCCCCGGTGCTGGCCGCGGACGCGCCGCTGGCAGCGCTGGAGGAGGCCGTGTCCCTCGCCCTCGAGCGGCTCGGCGGGACCGCCCGGGGCTGGGCCGACCCCGCGGCCGCACTCCCGCTGGTCGCCGACCTGCCCGCCGAGGAGGCGCCCGAGCCGGCGGTCGAGGGCACTGTGGTCGCCGTGTGGGGGCCCGCGGGCGCCCCCGGTCGCAGCACGGTCGCCCTCGGGCTGGCCAGCGAGGCGGCGGCGCTCGGGGTGCCGACGGTGCTCGTCGACGCCGACACGTACGGCGGGGTGCTCGCCCAGGCCCTCGGCCTGCTCGACGAGGCCCCCGGCCTGGCGGCTGCGGTGCGGCTCGCGGCGACCGGCGGCCTGGACGTCGCGGCCCTCGGGCGGCTAGCCCCGGAGGTCTCGCCGCGGCTGCGGCTGCTCACCGGGATCCCGCGGGCCGAGCGCTGGCCCGAGCTGCGCCCGGCGGCGCTCGAGGACGTCCTCCGCGCGGCCCGGGGGCTCGGCGCGCTCGTGGTGGTCGACTGCGGCTTCTGCCTCGAGCAGGACGAGGAGCTGAGCTTCGACGTCGCCGCACCCCGGCGCAACGCGGCCACGCTCGTCGCGCTGGAGCAGGCCGACGTCGTCCTCGCCGTCGGCTCGGCGGACCCGCTCGGCCTGCAGCGCCTGGTCCGCGGGCTGCGCGAGCTGCGTGACGCGGTGCCGGTCGCCGACCCGCGCGTGCTCGTCAACCGGGTGCGCCGCAGCGTCGTCGGACCACGCCCCGAGCAGCAGCTGCGCGACGCCCTCGTCCGGTACGCCGGCGTGGCCGACGCCGTCCTCGTCCCGGAGGACCGCGCCGGGCTCGACGCCGCCCTGCTCGCCGGGCGGACCCTCGCCGAGGCCGCGCCCGGGTCGCCGGTGCGCGAGCCGCTGCGGGCGCTGGCGGCCGAGCTGACCGGGACGGCGCCGCGGCGCCGGCGGCGCTCGGCCCGACGGTGGGCAGCCGCCCGGGCGTGACCGGGGGCTCAGCCGCTGAAGAGCAGGAACAGCCCGCCGACGGTGTAGCCCACCATGAGCACCAGGAGGGGCAGCTGGCCGAGCACCGCGGCCCGCCGCGGGAACAGCGCGAGCGACCGGTCGTGCGCGAGCACCACCCCGAGGACGTGCCCCGTGACGACCGCGGTGACCTGGACGCCGGCGACGATGCGCGCGGCGATGAGCGTCGAGGAGATGCTCGCCGAGCGCAGCCCCAGCAGGTCGGCCCCGCGCTGCAGCGGGTCGGTGGCGAGGATGACCGTGCGCTGGCCCTGGTAGACGAGCAGCGAGTAGTAGTGCGCGACGACGTACCCGAGGGCGATCGGCACGAGCGTGTGCGCGAAGGAGCCCGGCAGCCCGCGCGCCGCGCGCCCGCCGAACCGGCCGGCGAGCCACACCGCGAGCAGGTAGGCCGCGCCGATGAGGAGCACGCAGGCGACCAGGCCGGCGGTCCCGAGCAGGGTGCGGTGCGCGACGGTCTGCGCGTAGGTCACCCAGCGCAGCGACCCTGACCACGAGTCCCAGGCGGTGGAGCCGAGCATGACGAGGACGACGGCGAGCGCGCCGGGCTGGACGGGCAGGGTGGTCATCCCGGACAGCGGCGAGCGGAGCACCCAGGTGCCGTCCGCGCGGCGGCCCAGCGGCGAGAGCCGGCCGAACGCGCCGGACCACGCCTCGAAGGGGTCGGCCGCGGCGAACCACGCCGAGCCGTAGACCGCCGAGCCGACGAGCAGCACGCCGGCGTAGGTCCCGAACCACGCGCGCAGCACCGGCAGCGTCGTGCGGTCCGGGGCGACCAGCTCGAGCCAGACGAACGCGAGCAGCGCCAGGGCGGCGGGCCACTGGCCGACGCGGGCGGGCAGGCGGAGCAGCCCCTCCTCGGGGCGGGTGCCGGCCAGCCGGGCGTACGCGGCGTGCAGCGTGCGCAGCGGGCTGACCGCCCGCCACACCGGCCCGAGCAGCACGGACGCGGGCACGATCCCGACCCAGAGCAGGACGAACACCGCGCCCGGGAAGGGGTTGGTGTCCACGTCCCTGCCGAGCAGGCCCGAGGCGAGGAACCAGCCGCAGACGACGAGGCCCGCGACCCGGACGGCGCGGGCGGTGGCGGGTGCCCGCAGGACGCGCTGCAGCGCGTCGGGGAGGGCGCGGCCCTCAGCGCCCGCGAGCCGGGGCGTCGACCACAGCGCGCCGAGCGCCGCGAACGAGACGAGCAGGGCGAGCGCGGCGCCCGCCAGGACGTACCCGAAGGGCAGGGGGAGGTCCTGCCGCCCGACGATGCCGTGCGCGAGCAGCACTCAGCGGACCACGAGCTGGAAGAGCGTCAGCCCGGTCTCGTGCGTCTCGACCTCGAAGGTGCCGGTCTGGTCGGCGACGAAGCGGATGACGACGGGGGTCCCCGCGTGCAGGGCGACCTCCTCGTCGTAGCCGTGCACGTGCACCACGTCGTCGCGGTCCTCGGACACCGTGATGGCGACCGGGGTCCCGACGGCGACGTCGACGTGGCTCGGCGGCGGGGAGACGCGCCCCTTCGTGATCGTCACCGTGACCGCGCGCTCCCCGGCCACGGGCTGCCCTGCGTCGCCGGCGTCGCTGCCGGACGCGGCGGGGCTCGGCGTGGCGCTCGGGGAGGCGGACGGCGAGGCCGTCGGGGAGGCGGAGCGGGGCGGGCTGGCGGTGGGTGACGGGCTCGCGGAGCGCCTAGGAGCCGGCGGCGAGGGGAGGGCCACCGGCGTACCGACCGGGAGCGGCGTCTCGACCGCCGGCGCGGAGGGCTGCTCGCTGCTCGCGGCCGCGCTGGGCGGTGTGCTGGCGCCGCCGTCCGCGGTGCCCAGCGGCTTCTCGCCCGAGCTCCCGCCGCAGGCCGCCACGAGCAGGAGCGCTCCCAGCACGGGTCCGGCGGTGACGCGTCGCACAGGCTCTCCCTCGGTCGCCGACTGCCTCCCCAGGTTAGGTGGTGGCCCTGTCGGGAACCCGGACCCCATGGCGGGCGACCTGCAGCAGGGCCCGCGCCGGGCGGTGGTGCTCGGCGCCGGCGGTGTCCTCGGCGCGGCCTGGATGGTCGGCTCGCTCGTCGCGCTGCGCGACGCGCTCGGCGTCGAGGCGCGCGACGCGGACCTGCTCGTGGGCACCTCCGCCGGGTCCGTGCTCGCCGCCCTGCTGGCCGCCGGGTGCTCCGCGGAGGACCTGCTGGCGTCGCAGCGCTCCGCGGAGGGGCTGTTGCCGCTGCCCGGTGGGCGCACGGTCGGCTTCGACCACGACACGGGCACCGGCGGCTGGCTCCCCGCCCGCCCCTCCCCGCCGCCCGCGTCGCCCGCCCTGCTCCGCCGCGGGCTGCGCGACCGGCACGTCCCCCCGCTCGCGACGTTCTGGGCCGCCATGCCCGGCGGGCGCGGGAGCCTCGAGCCGCTCCGGACCGCCCTCGCCGACGCGTGCGGACCCGGCTGGCCGCGCCCGGGGCTCGCCCTCCCCGCGCTGGACTTCGCCACGGGGGAGCGGCGGCTGTTCACCGCCGCCTCCGGGATCCCCGTCGCCGACGCGGTCGTGGCCTCGTGCACCGCCCCGCTCTGGTACGCGCCGGCGGAGCTCGGCGGCCGCACGTACATCGACGGCGGCGTCGCCTCCATCACGAGCGCGGACCTGCTCGCCGAGCTGCCGGCGGACCGGCGGGTCGACGAGGCGTACGTGCTGGCGCCGCTCGCCTCGCTGGTGCCCGACGCACCGCGCGACCTCGCCTCCCGGCTGGAGCGGCGCTGGCGGCGGCGGGAGACGCGCAAGGTGCTCGAGGAGGTGCGCGCCGGCGCGTCGCGGGGGACCCGCGTCGTGCTGCTGACCCCGGGGCCCGAGGATCTAGCCGTGATGGGAGCGAACCTCATGGACCCGCGGCGCCGCAGCGCCGTGCTCGAGACCGCGCTGCGCACGACGTCGCGGGCGCTGGCGCGGACGAGCCTGGGCGTAGCCGGGTGAGGGTCTACCTGCCGGCGACCGCGGCGGTGCTCGCCGCACTGCGTGAGGCGCGGGTGCTGGGCCCCGCTCCCCTCCGCGCGTACGCCGTGACGGACGACGTCCGCGCCGACGTGCCGGGTGAAGACGAGGAGGAGGCCGAGTTCCTCGCCACGCTCGCGGCGGCCCGGGAGAGCGTGCTGCTGCTCGCGGCCGACGGCTCGGCGCCGCGCCGCGTCGTCATCGCGGCCGACGTCAGCACCGCCCGCCCGGACGACGACCCTGCGCGCGGCGCGGGTGCCGTGCTCCTCGGCGAGGAGGTCCCGCTGGCGCGCATGGCCAGTGTGCACGCCGACGAGGAGGCGGCCGAGCAGGCGGTCGCCGCGGCAGCGGCCGACCCCACGGAGGAGCGGCTCGACGCCTGCGAGGAGCACGACCTGCTGTGGTGGGCGACCCAGGAGCTGGACGAGCTGCTGGCCGACCTCGGCGGTGCCCACCCGGACGGAGCAGGGCCGGAGTGACAGGATGAGGTCGTCTCGCCAGTGACGTCGAGGAGGCCGAGCCCGTGCCAGCTGCGATCCCGAGCGCGTTCGAGGAGCTCTACCTCGGGAGCCTCTCGCCCGAGGACCGGGCCGAGCTGGACGGGCGCGCCCCTGCCGTCGCCGCCGAGCACCGCGCGCTGGCCGCCCGGCGCGGCGACGACGAGACGCTCGTGCGCGTCCGCGCGCTCGCCGAGGGTGGCACCCGGCTCTCGGTCGAGGTCGTCACCGACGACATGCCGTTCCTCGTCGACTCGCTCACCGCGGTGCTCACCCGGCTCGGGCTGCACATCTCCTGGGTGGCGCACCCCCAGCTCGCCGTGCGCCGCGACGGCGGCCGGCTGGTCGACGTCGTCGGGACCGCGGGCGACGCCTGCCCCGAGGACTGCCGCGCGGAGAGCTGGATCCACGTCGAGGCCACTTCGCCGGTGCCGGTCGCGCCGGTCGAGGTCGAGGCGGCCGTGCAGGGCGTGCTCGGCGACGTCCGCGCCGCGGTCACCGACTGGGCGGCGATGCGGGAGCGGGCGCTCGAGGTCGCAGCCGCGCTCGCGAGCACCCCACCGGCCGTCCCCGCCGAGGAGGTCGAGCAGGCGGAGGAGCTCCTGCGCTGGATGGCCGACGACGCCTTCACCTTCCTCGGCTACGCGGAGTACGCCCTCCAGGCCGATGACGCGCTCGTGGTCGTGCCCGGCACGGCGCTGGGGCTGCTCCGCCCGCACGAGCCGGCGTCCCGGCCGCGGACCACTGCCGGCGCGCGCCACCTCGACCCCGCCGTGCGCGCGAAGGCCCGCGAGCCGAAGCTGCTCGTGCTCACCAAGGCGAACTCCCGCTCGACGGTGCACCGCGCGGCGTACCTCGACTACGTCGGCGTCAAGGTCTTCGACGCGGCGGGGCAGGTCGTGGGGGAGCGGCGCTTCATCGGGCTGCTCGCCACCACGGCGTACACCGAGAGCGTCCGGACGATGCCCGTCGTGCGGCAGAAGGTCGCCGACGTGCTCGCCCGGCTCGGCACCACGAGCCACTCGCACTCGGGCCGCGCCGTGCTCCAGGTCCTCGAGACCTACCCGCGCGACGAGCTGCTCGCCATCGGCACCGACCAGCTCGAGAGCACCGTGCGCGCCGTCGTCCAGCTCCAGGAACGCCGACGTGTCAGGCTGTTCGTGCGTCGTGACGACTACGGCCGCTTCGCCACGTGCCTGCTGTTCCTGCCCAGGGACCGCTACTCCACCCAGACCCGGCTGCGGCTGGAGTCCGTGCTGCGCAGGGCGTTCTCGGCCGACTCGGTGACGTACTCGGCCTACGTCACGGAGTCCGTGCTGGCGCGGCTGTTCTTCGTCGTGCGCAGTGCCCCCGGCAGCGCCGTCCCCGACGTCGACGTGGCCTCCCTCGAGGCCCGGCTCGCCGCCGCGGTGCGCACGTGGGAGGACGAGCTCGCCGAGGCGCTCGCCGCGAGCGTCGGCGAGGACGACGCGCGCCGGCTGGGCGCGCGCTACGGCGCGGCGTTCCCCGAGGCGTACAAGGAGGACTTCGACGCGCTGCAGGCCGTGCAGGACCTGCGCCGGTTGGAGTCCCTCGAGGGCGCGGCGAGCGCCGGGCTCGTCACCGCGGTGAGCCCGCCCGACGCGGACGGCGCGCGGCGGTTCACGGTCTACCGCACCTCCACCATCTCGATCTCGCGCGTGCTCCCGGTGCTCGACCGCATGGGCGTCGAGGTGCTCGACGAACGGCCCTACGAGCTCGAGCGCGGCGACGGCAGCCGCGCGTGGGTCTACGTCCTCGGCGTGCGCGGGCTCTCCGTGCCCGACGGCTACGCGGATAGCGACCTCGTCCACCTGTTCCAGGACGCCTTCGCGGCCGTCTGGCACGGACAGGCCGAGTCCGACGGGCTCGACCAGCTCGTGGTGCGCGCCGGGCTCTCCTGGCGGCAGGTCGCCGTGCTCCGCGCCCTCACGCGCTGGCTGCGCCAGGCGAGCCCCGGGTTCGCCGCCTTCACCCCGGCCTACGTCGAGCGCGCCCTCGTGCGCAACGCGCTCGTCACCCGTGGGCTCAGCCAGCTGTTCGAGGCGCGGCTCGACCCCGCGCGGGAGACCGGTCGCGAGACCGCCGTCGCCGGGCTGCGCGCGCGCGTCGAGCAGGGCATCGAGGCCATCGAGGGGCTCGACGACGACCGCATCCTGCGCGGCCTGCTCGGGGTGGTGCTGGCCGTGCTGCGCACGACGTACTTCCAGCTGGGCCCGGACGGCGGCCCGAAGGACGCGCTGGCGCTGAAGATCGCCACCCGCGAGGTTCCCGACGTCGTCGAGCCGCGGCCGGCGTACGAGGTGTTCGTGTCGGCGCCCGCGGTCGAGGGCGTGCACCTGCGGTTCGGCGCCGTCGCCCGCGGCGGCCTGCGCTGGTCCGACCGCCCCGAGGACTTCCGCACCGAGGTGCTCGGGCTTGTCAAGGCGCAGGCCGTGAAGAACGCCGTGATCGTGCCGGTCGGCGCGAAGGGCGGGTTCGTCGTGCGCGCGCCCAAGGCCGACCCCGCCGATCGGGAGGCCGTGCTCGCGGAGGGGGTCGCGGCGTACCGGACGTTCGTGCGCGCCCTGCTCGACCTCACCGACAACCGCGTGCAGCGCGGCGGTACGAGCGAGGTCGTCCCGCCCCCGCGCGTCGTGCGGCACGACGGGGACGACCCGTACCTCGTCGTCGCGGCGGACAAGGGCACCGCGACCTTCAGCGACATCGCCAACGCGATCGCGTTCGAGGCGGGGTTCTGGCTGGGCGACGCCTTCGCCTCGGGCGGCTCGGCGGGCTACGACCACAAGGCGATGGGCATCACCGCGCGCGGAGCCTGGGAGGCGGTGCAGCGCCGCTTCCGCGAGCTCGGCCACGACGTGCAGTCCGCGCCGACGACGGTCGTCGGCGTCGGCGACATGAGCGGCGACGTCTTCGGCAACGGGATGCTGCTCTCGACCCAGCTGCGCCTCGTCGCGGCCTTCGACCACCGCCACGTCTTCCTCGACCCCGACCCGGACCCCGCGGTGTCGTACGCCGAGCGCCGCCGGCTGTTCGCCCTCCCGCGATCGTCGTGGGCGGACTACGACGCCGCGCTGCTCTCGCCGGGCGGCGGGGTGTTCCCCCGCACCCTCAAGCACATCCCGGTCTCGCCGCAGGTGCGCGCCCGGCTCGGGCTGCCCGACGACGTGGAGCAGCTGGCGCCGGCCGAGCTGCTCCGCGCGGTCCTGCTCGCGCCCGTGGACCTGCTGTGGAACGGCGGCATCGGCACCTACGTCAAGGCCTCGTCCGAGTCCAGCGCCGACGTCGGGGACAAGGCGAACGACGCCATCCGCGTCGACGGGCGCGACCTGCGGGTGCGCGTCGTCGGCGAGGGCGGCAACCTCGGGCTGACCCAGCTCGGCCGGGTCGAGGCCGCGCAGGCCGGCGTGCTCGTCGGGACCGACGCCATCGACAACTCCGCCGGGGTCGACACCTCCGACCACGAGGTCAACATCAAGATCGTCGTCGACGAGGCGGTGCGCGACGGGGCGCTCGCACCTGCCGAGCGCGAGCCGCTGCTCGCCGCGATGACCGACGACGTCGCGGCGCTCGTGCTGCGCGACAACATCGAGCAGAGCGCGCTGCTCGGCCTGGCCCGCGTGCTGGCCCCGGCACTGCTCCCGGTGCACCGGCGGCTGCTGCGCCGGCTCGAGGAGCGAGGGCTGCTGCAGCGCCGGCTCGAGCGGCTGCCCGACGACGCCGAGCTGCGCGCGCGCGGCGCCGCCGGGCGCGGGCTCACCGCCCCGGAGTACGCCGTCCTGCTCGCCTACGTGAAGAACACCCTCGCCGACGACGTGGCCGCGACGCCGGTGCCCGACGAGCCGTGGACCGCCGAGCTGCTGCGCGGCTACTTCCCGCCGCTGCTGCGCGAGCGGCTGGGCGCCCGGCTCGACGCCCACCCGCTGCGCCGCGAGATCGTCACCACCCGGCTGGTCAACCGGATGGTGAACACCGCGGGCGCGACCTTCGCCTTCCGGGCGCAGGAGGAGACCGGGGCGCCGCTTGCCGACGTCGCCCGCGCGTACGCCGTGGTGGAGCGGGTCTTCGGCGTCACCGCGCTGCTCGAGGAGGTGGAGTCGCTCGGCACCTCCGCGCCCGTGCCCGCGCAGGACGCCCTCGTGCAGGAGGTGCGCCGGCTCGTCGACCGCGCGGCGCGGTGGTTCCTCTCCAGCCGGCCGCCCGGCCTCGACGTCGAGCAGGAGACCGCGCGCTACGCGGGTGCGGTCGGCGAGCTCGGTCCCCGCGTGCCGGAGCTCGTCAGCGGCGTCGCCCGCGCCCGGCTGGAGCGGCTGGCCGACGGGCTCGCGGTCGACGGCGTGCCACGGGCGCTCGCGGCGCGGGTCGCCGCGCTGCTCGACGTGTTCGCCCTGCTCGACGTGGTCGAGGTGGCCCGCTCGACGGGCACCGAGCCCGCAGAGGCGGCGCCGGTCTACTACGCGGTGATGGACGCGCTCGGGCTGGAGGCGCTGCTCGCCCGCGTCGCGGCCCTGCCGCGCGGGGACCGGTGGCAGGCCATGGCGCGCGCCTCCGTGCGCTCGGACGTCTACGGCGTGGGCTCCGCGCTGACGGCGGCCGCGCTCGCCGCCGAGGGGGCCACCCCGGCCGAGCGCGTCGCCGCGTGGGCCTCGGCCCGGGGCGAGCTGGTCGAGCGGACCCGGGCCACGGTCGGTGCCGCGCTCGCCGCGGAGCCCGCGGACCTCGCCGCCGTGTCGGTCGCGGTCCGCGCCCTGCGCAGCCTGCTGCGGTGAGCACCAGCCCGTACCCTGCACCGGTGCGCACGCTGTCGGACATCACCCGCGAGCAGACCGACCTGACGCCGGCGCAGGTCGCCCACCTGCAGGCCCTCACGTCCGACTGGCAGATGCTCGCGGACCTCTCCTTCGCGGACCTCGTGCTGTGGGTGCCGACCAAGGACGGGCAGGGCTACGTCGCCGGCGCCCAGATGCGCCCCACCACCGGGCCCACCCTGCTCGACGACGACGTGCTGGGCGAGCACCTCCCGCGCGGCAAGCGCACGCTCGTCGACCTCGCCCTCGACGAGGGCCGCATCACCCGCGGGCGCGACCTCGACTGGCGCGCGGACGTGCCCGTGCGCGAGGAGACCGTGCCGGTCGTGCACCAGGGCCGGGTCATCGCCGTCATCGCCCGGCACGTCAACCTCGCGACCGCGCGGACGCCGAGCCGGCTCGAGGTGACCTACCTGCAGTGCGCGGGCGACCTGGCGCAGATGATCGCGGAGGGGAGCTTCCCGTACCCCGGCAGCGCGGACGCCTCGGGCTCGGCCTCCCCCCGCGTCGGCGACGGCATGCTGCGCCTGGACGCCGCCGGGCTAGTGACCTACGCGAGCCCGAACGCGCTCTCGGCCTACCGGCACCTCGGGCTCGCGGCCGACATCGTCGGCGCGCACCTCGGCCGGCTGACCGCGGCGATCGCGCCCTCGCAGCTGCCGGTCGACGAGGCCGTGGAGTGGGTGGCCGGCGGGGCCGCTCCGCGCACCACGGAGATCGAGGCCCGCGGGGTGACCATCGTCCTGCGCGTGCTGCCCCTGCTGCACGACGGGCTGCGGGTGGGGGCGCTCGTCCTCGTCCGCGACGTCACGGAGCTGCGCCGCCGCGAGCAGGAGCTGCTCAGCAAGGAGGCGACCATCCGGGAGATCCACCACCGGGTGAAGAACAACCTCCAGGCCGTCGCCGCCCTCCTGCGCCTGCAGGCGCGGCGCGTGCAGGCGCCGGAGGCGCAGGCCGCCCTGGGGGAGGCCGTGCGCCGGGTCGGCTCCATCGCCGTCGTGCACGAGACGCTGTCGCGCTCGGTGGACGGGCTGGTGTCGTTCGACGAGATCGCCGAGCGGCTCGCCTCCGGCGTCGTCGAGGTCGCCCGCGCCGAGGCGCCGGTGCAGCTGCAGCGCTCCGGACGCTTCGGCACGCTGCCGGCCGAGACCGCGACGCCGCTCGCGCTCGTGCTCACCGAGCTGGTGCAGAACGCCGTGGAGCACGGCGCGGGCGTGCGCGGCGGCCTGGTCGAGGTGCTGGCCGCCCGGGCCGACCGGGAGCTCACGGTGCAGGTGCGCGACGACGGCGTGGGCCTGCCGGAGGGCTTCGACCTCGAGCGCTCGGCCAACCTCGGGCTGCGCATCGTCGCCGGCATGGTGAAGACCGAGCTGCGCGGCGAGCTGGTGCTCGAGCGGCGCGAGGGCGGCGGCACGAGCGCCGTGGTGTCGCTGACCGTGCCCACGGGCGAGGCCGTCCCGGACTAGCCCGGCGCTCATCCCGGCGTCGTCCGGGCCAGACGCGCGAGAGCCCGGACCACGTCCCGGCGGGTGCCGGGTCGTCGTCCGGGCTCTCGCCCGTGCGGCCGCAGAGGGGCCGCGCTGTCTGCTGCTAGGCGGTGCGCACCCGGTTGCGGGCGGCGCGGCGCTTGAGCGCGCGGCGCTCGTCCTCGGACAGCCCGCCCCACACCCCGGAGTCCTGGCCCGACTCGAGCGCCCACTGCAGGCACGTGTCGGTGACGGAGCAGCGGCGGCACACGGCCTTCGCCTCGTCGATCTGCAGCAGGGCCGGGCCGGTGTTCCCGATCGGGAAGAACAGCTCGGGGTCCTCCTCGCGACAGGCTGCCTCGTGGCGCCAGTCCATGTCCGTCACTCCTCGTCTCGTGCGTGCGTCTGAAGGTGCCGCAGGTGCGGCTCCGGGCTGGGCCGCCGTCCGGGCCAGCGGCACGTCGTGCCCCGGCCCGCTCCTGCTCCAACGGCTGCGCTGCCGTCCCACGTTCCGAACCCCCGGGGAGGGCCACGGCGCCAGGGGCGCTAGGCTCCTGGCACGGCGTGAGCCGTCCGGGGGACAGGATCCCCGCCGTGCAGCCTGCCACCGGCCCGGTTGGTTCCACAAGCGTTTCACCGACGTTTCCTCGTCGGTGGCAGTGTCGGCTGCATCACACTGCGTCCGCTGCCTTCCCGGCCCGTCGGCTCCGCAACCCTCCCGCGACGCTGCGTGCTCGCGGGACCCGCCCGAAGCGTCAGGCGACTACGGTCAGTGCGCGTGGCACGCTCTCGACGACGAGCCGCTGTCGCAGCTCCACGGCGTCGCCGTCGAGCTCCACCGGGAACGGACGGTCGGCCGTGACGACGGCCGACGTCACCCCGTGCAAGGACACGGCAGACCGGCCGCCGGCGCCGCGTCCGGGACGGAGCACGCGGGCGAGCACGCCGGTGACCGTGAACGGGTCGATGCGGCGCATGCCGAACAGGTCGAGGTCGTCGTCGAACGACGCCAGCGGGAACGGGTCGACGGGCAGCTCGCCGACGAACGTCCACGGGCGCGTGTTGCCGAACACCGCCATCCGCAGCTGCACGGGCGCGAGCCCCGGCACCTCGACGGTCACCGGGGTGACGACCGAGCCGCCGCTCAGCCGGTCGCGGGAGACGGTCTCCGCGACCGTGCGGATGTAGAGCCCGGGCGTGGAGGCGCGCCCGCTCTCGCGGTGCCGCTCGACCCGCCGCACGACCTCGGCGTCGAGGCCCACGCCGGCGGCGAAGGTGAACCACCGCCCGTCCGCGCGCCCGAGGCTGACCTCGCGACGGCGGCCGGCGCGGACGCGCTGGAGCAGGGCGCTCGTCGCCTCCACCGGGTCGCGGGGCAGGCCGAGCGCGCGGACGAAGACGTTGGTGCTGCCGCCCGGGACGACGGCGAGCGCGGGGACGGGGAGGCCGGAGGGCTGGTCCGCGAGCAGCCCGTTGACCACCTCGTTGACGGTGCCGTCGCCGCCGAGCGCAATGACGAGGTCGAGCCCGTCGGCGCGGGCCTCGCTCGCGAGCTCGGCGGCGTGGCCGCGGTGCCGCGTGGAGACCACCTCGACCTTGAGGTCGGAGCCGAGGGCACGGGCGATGACGTCCTGCGTGCCCGGCGTCATCGACGTGGCCTTGGGGTTGGCCACCAGGAGCGCGCGCACCGCCACACTGTAGGCCGAGCAGCCGGCGCGCGGGCGCGGAGCCGCCGTGCCGGGTGGCGGCGCTGCTGGTTGGATCGGGGGCGTGCCCGACCCGTCCGCGCCGAAGCCGGTGCCCGCGCCCGTGCCGCTGGTCGTCCTCGCCGCGTGCGTCGGGCTCGAGGGCGCGGCGCTGGTCGTCCTCGCCGTCGGCGAGCTGGGCTACGTCCTGCTCCACCTCGGCGACCAGGACGCCCGGGCCTCGGTGCTGTTCGCCGTGCTCGCCGCGCTGTTCGCGCTGTACGGCGGGGCGCTGCTCGCCGCTGCCCGCGCGGCGCTCCGCCGGCGGCGCTGGGCCCGGGCGCTGGCCGTGCTCTCCCAGCTCATCGGCCTGCTCATGGGGTGGCAGACCACGTCGTGGGGCATCCCCGCCGTCGGGGTGCCGCTGCTCCTCGTCAGCGCGACCGGGCTGGTGCTCGCGCTGGCGCCGCAGGCCGGAGGGCTGCTGGTGGAGCCGCAGGCCGACGACGGCACCAGCGGCGGCGCCGCGTCGTCCTGAGGCCCGCCTGCTCAGTCCTCGGTGAGCAGGCCCTCGCGCAGCTGCGCGAGGGTGCGCGCCAGCAGGCGCGAGACGTGCATCTGCGAGATGCCGACCTCGGCCGCGATCTCGGACTGGGTCATGCCGCGGAAAAAGCGCAGCAGCAGGATCTTCTGCTCGCGCGCCGGCAGCCGCTCGAGCATCGGCTTGAGCGACTCGCGGTACTCCACGCCCTCGAGCGCCTCGTCGTCGACGCCGAGGGTGTCGACGACGGCGACGGAGTCCTCGTCGTTCTGCTCGGAGGCGTCCAGCGACAGCGTGGAGTACGCGTTGGCGGACTCCAGGCCCTCGAGGACCTCCTCGTCGGTCAGCCCGAGGTGGGTCGCGAGCTCGGAGACGGTGGGGCTGCGCCCGTTGCGCTGCGACAGCTCGCTCGTCGCCTGCGTGAGCGTCAGCCGGAGCTCCTGCAGGCGGCGGGGGACGCGGACGGCCCAGCCCTTGTCGCGGAAGTGCCGCTTGATCTCGCCGACGATCGTCGGCGTCGCGTAGGTGGAGAACTCGACCCCGCGCTGGGGGTCGAAGCGGTCGACCGACTTGATGAGCCCGATGGTGGCGACCTGCACGAGGTCGTCGTAGGGCTCGCCGCGGTTGCGGAAGCGCCGGGCCAGGTGCTCGACGAGCGGCAGGTGCTGCTCGACGAGCGCGTCGCGGACGCGCTTGTGCTCCGGGGTGCCCGCCTCGAGCTCGGCGAGGCGGGCGAACAGCGCGCGCGTGCGCTCGCGGTCGACGCCGACGCCGGTGGACGGCGGGATCTCCGTGGCGGCGGGGGCGGCGACGGCCTGCTCGGCCTGCTCGGCCTGCTCGGTCGGCTCCGCCTGCTCGGCGCTCAGCTCGGGTGCCGCCGGCGCGGCGACCTCCGAGCTGCTCACGAGCCCTCCCCCTCACCGCTGTCGCGGCGCTTGTGCAGCGAGATCCAGACCTCGAGCCCCTCACCCACGCCGGCGTCGACCTCGCCCGCCAGCGCCGTCAGCACGGTCCAGGAGAAGGTCTCGCGCTCGGGCAGGCTCCCGCGCGTGGTCGGCGCGCTCACGGTGATGAGGATGCCGTCGTCCTCGAGCACGAAGTCGCAGCGCAGCTCGGCGCCGGGGGCGACCTGGGGGAGGAGCATCGCGCAGGCCTCGTCGACCGCGATGCGCAGGTCCTCGATGTCGTCGAGGGTGAAGTCGAGGCGCGCCGCGAGCCCTGCCGTCGTGGTGCGCAGCACCGAGAGGTAGGCGCTGGACGCGGGCAGGACGACCTGCACGGCGTCGCGGATGCCGGCCCCGGGCCACGGGACTGCGGACAACGCGGTCTCGCTCAAGCTGGACTCCCTGCTGCTGGCCGGTGTGCTGCTCGCGGTGACGGTCTCCACCCGCGCGCGGCCCCACGCTACCCGTCCCGCTGCGCCCTCGCGCGCACGACCTCGGGCGGTGCACCCGGGCGGGTAGCGTGCGCGGGTGCCCGGCCCCCACACCCTCGCGGCGAGGTGGTCGTCACCGGTCGTGCTGGTCGCGGTGGGCGGCGCCGCGGGGACGGCGGCGCGCCTCGCCCTCGTCCGGCTGCTCGGGCCGCAGCACGGGTGGCCGGTCCCCACGACGCTCGTCAACCTCTCGGGCGCGCTCGCGCTCGGGCTGCTGCTCGGCCGGCTCGGGGAGCCCGTCCCCGTCGGCCTGCAGCGCTGGCGGCTGCTCGTCGGCACCGGCTTCTGCGGCGCGCTCACGACGTGGAGCACGCTCGCGGTGGAGGTCGACCGGCTCGCCCGCGACGGCCGCGCGGGGCTGGCCGCGGCGTACCTCCTCACGAGCGTCGCGGGCGGGCTGCTCGCGGCGGCGGTGGGGCTCGCCCTCGGGCGGCGGCGGTGACCGACCTGCTCGTCGTCCTGGCCGGCGCGCTGGGAGCGGTGGCGCGGCTGCTCGTCGACACGGGCGTGCGCGCGCGCACGCGCTCCGCCCTGCCCGTCGGCACGCTCGTCATCAACACCAGCGGCTGCCTGCTGCTCGGCCTGCTGACCGGCCTGCAGCTGCGCGGCGAGGTGGCGCCGGACGTCCTGCTCGTGGCCGGCACGGGGTTCTGCGGCGGCTACACGACCTTCAGCACCGCGAGCGTGGAGGCGGTGCGCCTGCTCGCCGAGCGGCGGGGGCTCGCCGCGGCGTACGTCGTGCTGACCGTCGCGCTCGCGCTCTCAGCCGCGGGGCTGGGCCTGCTCGTCACCCGCTAGGCCGGCGAGCGCGCGCAACGGCTCCCCGGTCAGCCGGTGCACGGTCCACTCGTCCTGGAGCTCGGCGCCGAGCGAGCGGTAGAAGCCGCGGGCGGGCTCGTTCCAGTCCAGGCAGGTCCACTCCAGCCGGCCGTACCCGTGCTCGACGCAGAGCGCCGCGAGGGTGCGGAGCAGCCGGGTGCCGACGCCGTCGCCTCGGCGGTCCGGCCGGACGTACAGGTCCTCGAGGTAGAGCCCGTGCCGCCCGAGCCAGGTCGAGAACGAGCGGAACCACAGCGCGAACCCCACGACCTCCCCGTCGTCGTCGGCGACGTGCGCGAACACCGCCGGGTGCGGCGCGAACAGCGCGGCGCTGAGGTCGTCCTCGGTCGCCACGACCTGCTCGGGCGCCCGCTCGTACGCCGCGAGGTCGCGCACGAGCCCGAGGACCGCGGGGACGTCGTCGGGGCGGACGGGGCGCACGACCAGGGTCATGAGGAGCATCCTGCACGTGTGCTGCTGGACAGGGCCGCGCAGGCCGCACTGGTGGGACGCGCCGCACGTGCGTGGGCGCGGGTGTTCGGCGTGCGCGCCCGCGAGCTCGACGGGCTGCGGGTGTGCGCGGGGCTGCCGGGGTGGGCGTACCCGCGCGGGGGAGTGACCTGGGGCGACACCTACGTCTGCGGCCCGCAGCCCTGGGCGGTGAGCGCGCCGCGGCTGCGCCACGAGTCGGTCCACGTGCGCCAGTGGCGGCGCTACGGGCTCGCCTTCGCGCTGCTCTACCTGCGTGCGGGGCGCGACCCGCGCACCAACCGCTTCGAGGTCGAGGCGGGGCTCGCCGACGGTGGGTACGGTGGCGGCTGAGCGAGCGGGAGGTCGCGCGGTGCCGGTGGAGGACGTCGAGCTGGGTCCCGAGGGGATCCGCCTGGGCCAGCTGCTCAAGCTCTGCGGGCTGGTCGACACCGGCGGCGAGGCCAAGCAGGCGGTGGAGGGCGGCGAGGTGCGGGTCAACGGCTGGGTCGAGCGGCGGCGCGGGGCGCAGCTGCACGCGGGTGACGTCGTCGAGTACGCCGAGCGCGAGGTCCGGCTCACCGCCGCGGGCGGTGCCGCGTGACCGAGCTGCTCGCCGGACCGGACTCCGCGGAGGAGCTCGAGGCCTACCGCCGGGAGCTGACGGCGTACTGCTACCGCATGCTCGGCTCCGGGTCGGAGGCCGAGGACGCCGTGCAGGAGACGCTCGTCAAGGCCTGGCGCGCCCGCGACGGCTTCGAGGGCCGGTCGTCGGTCCGCTCGTGGCTCTACCGCATCGCGACCAACTCCTGCCTCGACATGCTCTCGGCCACGCAGCGCCGGGCGCGGCCGATGGAGCTGCGCCCGTCGCAGGGCGCCGGCGACGGCCTCGGCCCGCTGCTCCCCGAGGAGCACTGGGTCATGCCCGCGCCCGACGGCCGGCTGCTGCCCGAGCAGGCCGACCCCGCCGAGACGGTCGAGCTGCGCGAGAGCGTGCGGCTGGCGCTCGTCGCCGCCCTGCAGCACCTGCCCCCGCGCCAGCGCGCGGTGCTCATCCTGCGCGAGGTGCTCCAGTGGCCGGCGAGCGAGGTCGCCGAGCTGCTCGGCACGACCGTCGCCTCCGTCAACAGCCTGCTGCAGCGGGCGCGCGCGACGCTGGGGGACCAGCAGCCGGAGCCGGGCGACGCGCTGGCGCCGCTCGACCCGGTGCAGCGCGAGCTGCTGGAGCGCTACGCCGCCGCGTTCGAGGCCTACGACATGGACGCGCTCACCGCGCTCCTGCACGAGGACGCGACGATGTCGATGCCGCCGTACGACATGTGGCTGCAGGGCCCCGCGGAGGTGGTCGCCTGGATGACCGGGACGGGCCACGAGTGCGAGGGGTCGCGGCTCGTGCCGACGGCGGCGAGCGGCCAGCCGGCGTACGCGCAGTACCGCCGCTCGCCGGACGGCGTCCACCGCGCCTGGGCGCTGCAGGTCGTCGACGTGCGCGACGGCCGGGTCACCGGGATCACGTCGTTCCTCGACGTCGCGCACCTGTTCCCGGGCTTCGGGCTGCCGCTGGAGCTCCCGGCGGACTAGCCGTCGGGCTGCTCGTCCTCCGGCTGCACGGAGACGTGCGCGGCGACCACCTGCCAGGTGCCGGCGAGCTTCACCCACGTCTGGCTCTGCCGGCCGACGGCCCCGGGCTGCGACGCGTAGCGGAACTCCGTGCTCACCACCGCGTACGCCGTGCCGAAGGTCGCGACGACCGTCGGCCCGAGGCGCCGGTCCCGGCCGACGGGGGTGGCGCCCGTCCGCCAGCGCTCGATCTCCGCCGCGCCGTAGAGCCGCTCGGCCACGCCGTAGCGGACGCAGGACGGGCTGTCCCAGAAGGCCGCGGTCATCGCGGGCACGTCGTGGTCGACGAGCGCCTGCTCGTACGCCGTGAACGCCGCCCGGACCTCGGCGACGACGTCCGGGCGGTCGAGCTCGAGCTGCTCCGTGGCGCCGGCGGTCACCGCGCCTCCAGCGCCTTGAGGAACGCCTCGGAGGTCGCTACAGCGCCGAAGACACCGCCCTGCATCTTGACCATCTGCAGTGCTGCCAGGTGGTTCTCGTACGCCGTGGCTCCCGTGCAGTCCTCGAGGACCAGGCACTCGTAGCCGCGGTCGTTGGCCTCGCGCATGGTCGTGTGGACGCAGACGTCGGTCGTGATGCCGGTGAGCACGAGGTGGCTGATCCCGCGGGTGCGCAGCACGAGGTCGAGGTCGGTCGCGTAGAACGCGCCCTTGCCGGGCTTGTCGATGACCACCTCGCCGGCGACGGGGGCGACCTCCGGGACGATCTCCCAGCCCGGCTCGCCGCGGACGAGGATGCGGCCCTGGGGGCCGGGGTCGCCGATGCCGGCGCCGATGCTCCTGCTGCGCCACAGCTTGTTCGGCGGGCAGTCGGAGAGGTCGGGCCGGTGCCCCTCGCGCGTGTGGACGACGAGCATCCCGGCGGCGCGGGCACCGGCGAGCACCGCGGCCGTAGGGCCCAGTCCGACGCGGGTCAGGCCGAGGTCGTAGCCCATCGCGTCGACGTAGCCGCCGTCGCCGCAGAAGTCGACCTGCCAGTCGATGCAGAGCAGGGCGGTGCGGGCCGGGTCGACGTCACCGTCGTAGGGCCAGGTGTAGGGGTCGGCGACGACCTGTGCGCTCATGGGGGCGGACGCTAGGGGTGCCGCGTTTCCGGGAGGTGCGGACGGCGTGAACGCGAGTGGCGGCGTGCTCGCTGCTCCGTCCGGGTGATCCCCCTTGCGCGACCCGCGGGCGGCTGTGACAGACTGCACGCAGGTCACGAGTGCCAGCGTTCAGCCCCGGCTTGCTGGTCGGCAACCCTCCTCCGCGGCGGGGTGCTCCGGGTGACGACCTGGCCGGTCGCGCAGTGCGGCTCGGCAAGCGCGGACCCGCCGAGTCGTCCTCCGGGTCCCCGGACCTGGAGAAGTCCCGTGACGCTGCTCCTCGACGCCCCCACCACCGGCACCGTCGTCCCCGGCACCCCGCTCCCCGTCGTCGGCGCCGGCCGCCTCGTGCCCGTCGCGGCGGGCACCACCGCGTACGCCGACCTCGACGTCGCCGCCTCCGCCCCCGCGCTCGTCGCGGTGCAGGAGACGGTGACCCGCGCCCAGGAGTGGTACGCCAGCGTCCACCGCGGCGCCGGCTTCGCCAGCCAGGTGAGCACCGAGCTGCTCGAGCAGTCGCGCGAGCGGATCGCGGCCTTCCTCGGGTGCCGCCCTGGCGACGAGGTCGTCCTCACCCGCAACACCACCGACGCGTTCTCCCTGCTCGCGCACTGCCTGCCCGCCGACGTGACCGTCGTCAGCTTCGCGAGCGAGCACCACGCCAACCTGCTCTCCTGGCGCGAGCGCGGCGACCACGTCCTGCTCCCGGTGCCGGCCGGCCCCGAGGAGGCCGTGCTCGCCCTCGACGCCGCGCTGGACGCGCTGCCCGGACGCGTGCTCGTCTCGGTCACGGGCGCGAGCAACGTCACCGGCGAGGTGTGGCCGCTGGCCGAGCTCGTCCGCGTCGCGCAGGCGCACGGCGCGCGGGTCGCCGTCGACGCCGCGCAGCTCGTGCCGCACCGCCGCTTCGACCTCGCCGCGCTGGGCGCGGACTGGGTGGCGTTCTCGGGGCACAAGCTCTACGCGCCGTACGGCTCGGGCGTGCTCGCGGGCCGCGCGGACTGGCTGGACGAGGCCGCGCCGTACCTCCCGGGCGGCGGCGCCGTCCGCTCGGTGAGCACCACCGACCAGGTGTGGGCGACCGGCCCGGCGCGGCACGAGGGCGGCACGCCCAACGTGCTCGGCGCGGTCGCGATCGCCGCCGCCTGCCGCGAGCTGGAGGCCGCGGGCCGCGCCGCGCTCGAGGAGCGGGAGCAGGCGCTGACCGCGCTGCTCGAGGAGGGCCTGCGCGGCGTCGAGGGCGTCACCGTCCACCGGCTCTGGCCCGCCGCCGACCGGATCGGCGTCGTCACCTTCACGGTGGCGGGCTGGACCCCCCGCGCGCTCGCCACCCGGCTGAGCGCGGAGCACGGCGTGGGCGTGCGGCACGACCGCTTCTGCGCGCACCCGCTCGTCGACCGCCTGCTGGACTGCGTGCCGAGCGCGCCGGGCTGCGCCGACGTCGACGCCGGCACCGCCGTCCGCGCCTCGCTCGGCGTCGGCACGACCGAGGCCGACGTCGCCGCCCTCGTCGAGGGCGTCCGCGCGCTCGTCGCCGCCGGGACGGCGACGCCCGTGCCCGCGGCGGGCGACCCCGCCGGGCTCGCCACGGCGATCCTCGACGGGTCCGCTGCGTGACGGCGCTGTCCGACGCCGCGGTCGCGCGCACGGCGGCCGCCGACGCAGGAGACGTGCTGCTGGCGCTGCGCACGTCGTTCGGTGACGCCCCCGGCCTCGCCGCCCGCGGCGACAGCGGGGCGCAGGCGACGATCGCGGCCGTGCTCGCCCGGCTCAGGCCCGGGGACGCCGTCCTCTCCGAGGAGGCGGTCGACGACCCCGCGCGCCTGCGTGCGGAGCGCGTGTGGATCGTCGACCCGCTCGACGGCACCAAGGAGTACGCCCTCGGACGGGCGGACTGGGCCGTGCACGTCGCGCTGTGGCAGCGCGGGGAGCTCACCGACGGCGTGGTCGCGCTGCCCGCCGAGGGCGTCGTGCTCGCCACCGACGACGTCCCTCCGGCGCTGCCGCCCGTCGCCGACCCGCCCCGCTTCGCGGTGAGCCGCAGCCGGGCCTCCGACCTCGTCCTCGGGGTCGTCGAGGAGCTCGGTGGCGTCACCGTGCCGATGGGCTCCGCGGGGGTCAAGGTCGCGGCCGTCGTCCGCGGGGAGGTCGACGCGTACGTGCACAGCGGCGGGCAGTACGAGTGGGACAGCGCGGCCCCGGTCGCCGTCGCGCGGGCGGCCGGGCTGCACACCAGCCGGGTCGACGGTTCGCCGCTTCTCTACAATCGTCCGGACCCGTCACTGCCGGACCTGGTGGTGTGCCGCCCCGAGCTGGCGGACGCGGTCCTGGCGGCGGTGGCTCGACGAGCCGGCGCCGCCGGCACGAGCCGGACGAGCTGACGGGGAGGACCGCGGGATGACGAGCCCGTCGCACGACTACCGCTTGAGCCAGCTGCAGGTGCTGGAGGCGGAGTCGATCCACATCTTCCGCGAGGTGGTGGCCGAGCTCGAGCGCCCCGTGCTGCTCTTCTCGGGCGGCAAGGACTCCATCGTCATGCTGCGGCTGGCGGAGAAGGCGTTCTGGCCGGCGCGCATCCCCTTCCCGGTCATGCACGTGGACACGGGGCTGAACTTCCCCGAGGTCCTCGAGTTCCGCGACCGGCGGGCGACCGAGCTCGGCGTGCAGCTGCTCGTCGCGTCCGTGCCGGACGCCATGGAGCGCGGCCTCGTCCGCGAGGAGCCGAACGGCTCGCGCAACCGCATCCAGACCCCCGTGCTGCTCGAGGCCGTCGAGAAGCACCGCTTCACGGCGCTGTTCGGCGGCGCGCGGCGCGACGAGGAGAAGGCCCGTGCCAAGGAGCGGGTCTTCTCGTTCCGCGACGACTTCGGCCAGTGGGACCCCAAGAACCAGCGCCCCGAGCTGTGGAACCTCTACAACGGGCGCATCCACCTCGGCGAGTCCATCCGCGTGTTCCCGCTGTCCAACTGGACCGAGCTCGACGTCTGGTCCTACATCGCCGCCGAGGGCATCGAGATCCCCGCGCTCTACTACGCCCACGAGCGCGAGGTCGTCGAGCGCGACGGCATGCTGTACGCCGTCGGCGACTTCGTGACGCCGCGCGAGGGTGAGCGGGTCACCCGGGAGAGCGTGCGCTACCGCACGATGGGCGACGCCAACCTCACCGCGGCCGTGCGCTCCGACGCCGACACCATCGAGAAGGTCCTGGCGGAGGTCGCGAGCACCCGGCTCACCGAGCGGGGCGCGACCCGCGGGGACGACCGGGTCAGCGAGGCCGCCATGGAGGACCGCAAGCGCGAGGGGTACTTCTAGCCATGGACATCCTGCGGTTCGCCACGGCCGGCTCGGTCGACGACGGCAAGAGCACGCTCATCGGGCGGCTGCTCTACGACAGCAAGTCCATCTTCGAGGACCAGTACGAAGCGGTCGAGCGCGCCTCGGCGGGCAACGACTACGTCAACCTCGCGCTGCTCACCGACGGCCTGCGGGCCGAGCGCGAGCAGGGCATCACCATCGACGTCGCCTACCGCTACTTCGCGACCCCGCGGCGCAAGTTCATCATCGCCGACACCCCGGGGCACATCCAGTACACCCGCAACATGGTGACCGGGGCCTCCACCGCGGACCTCGCGATCGTCCTCGTCGACGCCCGCAAGGGCATCCTCGAGCAGTCGCGCCGGCACGCGTTCCTCGTCTCGCTGCTGCGCGTCCCGCACCTCGTCGTCGCGGTCAACAAGATGGACCTCGTCGACTACTCGCAGGAGGTCTTCGAGGCCATCGGCGAGGAGTTCTGCGGCTTCGCCACCAAGCTCCAGGTGCACGACCTCACGGTCATCCCGATCTCCGCCCTCGAGGGCGACAACATCGTGCACAAGTCGGCCACCATGCCGTGGTACGACGGGCCTTCGCTGCTGCACCACCTCGAGCACGTGCACATCGCGTCGGACCGCAACCTCGTCGACGCCCGCTTCCCGGTGCAGTACGTCATCCGGCCGCAGTCGCGCGAGTTCCCGGACTACCGCGGCTACGCGGGCACCATCGCCTCGGGCGTCTTCAAGCCGGGTGACGAGGTCCAGGTGCTGCCGAGCGGGTTCACCTCGCGCATCGCCGGCATCGACACCTTCGACGGCCCCGTCGAGGAGGCCTTCGCCCCCATGGCGGTGACGATCCGGCTCGAGGACGAGATCGACATCTCTCGCGGCGACATGATCTGCCGGCCGCGCAACGCGCCGCAGCCGCAGCAGGACGTCGACGCGATGATCTGCTGGATGACGGAGGAACCCCTGCGCGCAGGGCAGAAGCTCGCGATCAAGCACACGACGCGCTCGGCCCGGGCGTTGGTCAAGGAGGTCCAGTACCAGCTGGACGTCAACACCCTGCACCGCGACGAGACCGCGGACTCGTTGGGGCTCAACGACATCGGCCGCGTCCGACTGCGTACGACGGTCCCGCTCTTCGCCGATGCGTACAGCCGCAACCGCAGCACGGGCGGCTTCATCCTCGTCGACGAGGCGACCAACCGGACCGTGGGCGCGGGGATGGTCCACGACTAGACCCCCCGTGGTCATGCACGTCCTGGGCCCCAGGACGTGCATGATCACCGCGGGGTGGAGGGGACGAGACCGCGCTCCACGAGGTGCGCCCACACGCGGTCGACGGCCTCGCCCAGCGGGAGCTCGCTGGTGTCCACCCGGACGTCCGCGTCCTCCGGCACGTCGTACGGGTCGGAGATCCCGGTGAACTCCGGGATCTCGCCGGCCCTGGCCCTCGCGTAGAGCCCCTTGCGGTCCCGGGCCTCGCAGACCTCCAGCGGCGTCGCGACGTGCACGAGGACGTACGCCGCCCCCGCCGCCTCCGCCATCGCGCGGACCTCGGCGCGCACCGCGGCGTACGGCGCGATGGGGGCGCAGACGGCGGTGCCGCCGTGCCGCGCGACCTCCGCGGCCACCCAGCCGATGCGGCGGACGTTCAGCTCCCGGTCGGGCCGGGAGAACCCGAGCCCGGACGAGAGCATCGTGCGGACGACGTCCCCGTCGAGCACGGTGACCGAGCGGGCCGTCCGCTCGAGGACGCGCTCGACGACAGCGCGGGCGAGCGTGGACTTGCCGGACCCCGAGAGGCCCGTGAACAGCAGCACCGTGCCGCGCCGGTGCAGGGGGACCCGCCAGCGCCGCAGGGCCTCCTCGACCCCGGGGAGCGTGAAGCCCGCGGGGAACGTCGCGCCGGCGTCGAGCAGGTCGAGGACCTCCTGCTGCGTCAGCGGTCCTGCTGCGCTCGGGACGGTGACCGGCCGTCCGGCCCAGCGTTCCACGACGGCGGCGGCGTCGAGCTGGGCCGGCACCGTGAGCAGGCGCACGGGCAGGCCGGTCGCCGCGAGCGCGGGGACGAGGACCTCCGCGGGGTACGCGCGACCGGCTCCGACGACGCCGACCAGCACGGCGCCCTCCGGGAGCGCGAGCAGGTCGTGCCGGTGCAGCGGCGCCGTGCACACGACCACGTCGCCGTCAGGCACGGGCCCGTCGTGGAGCGGCGCGAAGAGACCTCCGCTGCGGGCGCGGAGCCGCTCCAGCTCGCCGCTCGCCCGGTCCTCGGCGACCGCGGAGACGAGCATCCGGGCGAAGGGGACCGCCTCCCGGTCGACGAGGACCAGCTCGTCCCCGACCGCCGCCGGCGCCGGGACGGCCGGCTGCCGGGGGTGCCAGCCGGCGAGCGCGAGCTCGACCTCCTCCGCGACGGCGTCGGGCACGGGAACCTGCTGCGCTGCCATACGGCAAGTGTCGCGTACGGGTAGGAACCCAGGTGCCCTGCCGCCGGTCGGAGGGGCATGCTGGCCCGCATGAGCGATGCGACCGCCCGTTGGAAGGGCCTCGTCCTCGACGCCGCCGACACCGACGTGGCCATGGGCTTCTGGGGGCCGGTGCTCGGCCTCACGGGCGAGCACACTGGCGGGCCGGACGGGGTGATGAGGGGCGGGGCGTCCGAGCGGACCGTCTGGGTCAACGCGGTGCCGGAGCCGAAGACCGTGAAGAACCGCGTGCACCTCGACCTCGTCGCCGACGACATCGACGCGTACGTCCGGCTCGGCGCGCGGGTCGCCCCGGGCTACGCCGCGGCGCAGGAGTGGAGCGTGCTGCAGGACCCGGAGGGCAACGAGTTCTGCGTCTTCCCGCCCGGGCCCGCGCGGCCGAGCGCGATCGTCGTCGACAGCCCGCGCCCGGAGGAGATCGCCGCGTGGTGGGCCGACGTGCTCGGGGCGGAGGCGAGCGCCGCACCTGACGGCACCCGGCGCTGGCTGACGCACGTCGACGGCCTGCCGTGGGACACCTGGAAGTTCGTCGGGGTCGACGACCCGAAGGTCGTGAAGAACCGCTGGCACTGGGACGTGACCGCGCCGGCACTGGAGCCGCTGCTGGAGCGCGGGGCGAGCGTGGTCCGCGCCCAGGACGACGAGATCCGCTGGCACGTGCTCGCCGACCCGGACGGGAACGAGTTCTGCGTCTTCCTGCCCTGACCCGCGACCCCAGGACGTGCATGATCACGGCTGAGGGGGGATCTACGCTGGGCCTGTGCGGAGCCGACGCGACAGGGAGCAGCTGCTCCCGGCCGCACAGGCGGCCCGGGACCGCGCCATGCAGGCGTTCTACCGGATGGACTCCGCGCAGCGGGCCGTGACGGTGGCCAGCGCGGCGTACTCCCGGCTGGAGCCGGGCCCCGACGCGGGGCGGATGGCCGCCGAGCTCGCCCCGCTCGACGCCGAGGCCGAGCAGGTCGCCGCGCGCTACATCGCGACCCTCGACCGCTTCGACCTCGAGCTGCCCAGCACCGACCCGGCCGCCGCGGTGCCCGCCCTCGACGAGGCCACGTGGGCGCTCGAGGCGGCGGCGACGCGGCTGGAGCAGCTCCAGGGGAGGTACGCGCCGGCCCTCGAGCGCGCCGACCGCGCACTGGTCGAGGCCACGGCCCGGGTGCAGGAGGCGCGGGCCGCGCTGGAGCGGGCGCGGTCCGCCGTGGCCGCCCTCGACCCCGTGCCCCACGACGTCGCGGACCTGCTGCGCGGCGCGGAGCAGGCGGCGCAGGGGATCGCCGGCGGGGCGGTGCAGCAGGGACCCGAGGCCGCGCGGCGGGCGGCCGAGGAGGTGCGCCGCTCGGCGGACCGGGTCGTGCAGGCCGCGAGCACGCTGGGGGAGCGCAGCGCGGCGCTCGAGCGGCGGCTCGCCTCCCTGGGCGTACGGGTCGACGCCGTCGCGTACCGCGCGGAGGCGCTGGCCCCGGACCTCAGCACGCTGCGCCGGGACTTCGTCGAGCCCTCGTGGCGCGACGTCGAGGGCGCGCTGGCCGCGGCGCGCCCGCTGCTCGCCGCGCTGCCGGACCGCGTCGCGGACCTGCGCCGGCTGCTGCACGCCGGGGAGGTGGGCCGCGCCGAGGAGCAGGTGCGCCAGCTCGTCAGCGACCTCGAGCGGGCGGAGGCGGCGGTCGACGGCGTCGGGCGCCGGCTGCAGGCGCTGCGCGCCGTGGAGTCCCGGCCGCGCGAGCCCCTCGAACGCGCCCGCTTCGCCGTCCGCGACGCCCAGCGCCTCGTCGTCGGCAGCGGCAAGGAGGCGCCCCGCCCGGCCTGGGTGGCGCGGCTCGACGGGCTCGTCGCCCGCCTCGAGCAGCTCGAGCACGGGCTGGGGGTCCGCGGCCACCGCGACTGGTGGGCCTACGCCGCCGAGCTGGGGTCGATCGAGCGCACGGCGGCGCAGGTCGTGGACGACGTGCGCCGGGCCCGCGGCCGGTGAGCGCGAGCCGCTGAGGGCCGTCCAGCGCGGGGGAGTGCCCGAACTGCCCCACCTCTTCCCGGCACGTCCTCGCTAGGCTGCGGAACTGGCACGCCGGTCCGCGGCGTTGTCCAGACGGTACGCGCCGGCACCACCGTCGGCCGACGACACGGGAGGACCCGCGTGGGAGTCAGCCTTTCCAAGGGTGGCAACGTCTCGCTGACGAAGGAGGCGGGGCCGGCCGGTCTCAGCAACATCCTCGTCGGGCTCGGCTGGGACACCCGCACCACCACCGGCACGGACTTCGACCTCGACGCCTCGGCGATCCTGGTCAAGACCGACGGCAAGGTGCTCTCCGACCAGCACTTCATCTTCTTCAACAACCTGAAGAGCCCCGAGGGCGCGGTCGAGCACACCGGCGACAACAAGACCGGTGAGGGCGAGGGCGACGACGAGGCGATCAAGGTCAACCTGCCGCTCGTGCCGGCCGAGGTCGACAAGGTCGTCTTCGTCGTCTCGATCTACGACGCCGATGCGCGCTCGCAGAACTTCGGCCAGGTCCGCAACGCCTTCATCCGCGTGGTGAACGAGGCGGGCGGCGCGGAGCTCGCCCGCTACGACCTCTCCGAGGACGCTTCGACCGAGACCGCGATGGTGTTCGGCGAGGTCTACCGCAGCGGCGCGGAGTGGAAGTTCCGCGCCGTGGGCCAGGGCTACGCCTCGGGCCTGCGCGGCATCGCGCTCGACTTCGGCGTGGGGGTCTGACCCTCCACGCTCTGCTGCGGCCCGCCGTCCCTGTGGACGACGGGCCGCAGCCGTCCCTGGCCCGCTAGCCTGGCGAGCCCCCCACTCCCTGGAGAACCCTGTGCTGCTGCGGACCTTCCGCTGGGCCTTCCTCATCACCGCCATCGGCCTCGTCGCCGCCCTCCTGCTCGGCGGCCCGCAGGCCCTCGCGCTCGTGGCGATCCTCTCGGTCCTCGAGATCTCGCTGTCGTTCGACAACGCGGTCGTCAACGCGAAGATCCTCGAGCGGATGTCGGAGTTCTGGCAGCGGGTGTTCCTCACCGTCGGCATCGCCATCGCGGTCTTCGGCATGCGGCTGCTGTTCCCGCTGCTCATCGTCGGCATCACGGCGAAGCTCTCGCCGTGGGAGGCGCTCAAGCTCGCCAACGAGGGCGGCAGCGTGGACACGCCGGGGACGTACGCGTACCTCCTCCACCACGCGCACCCCGACATCGCGGCGTTCGGCGGGATGTTCCTCCTGCTGCTCTTCCTCGACTGGCTCTTCGACGTCGAGCGCGAGTTCCGCTGGCTGCGCTGGCTCGAGGTCCCCCTCGGCCGGCTGGGCGCCGTCGACGGACTCGCCGTCGTGGTCTCCCTGGTCGCGCTCGCCGTCGCCGCGGAGGTCGCCGCCGACGAGCCGGGTGACGTGCTGCTCTCGGGGATCCTCGGCATCGTGACGTACCTCGTCGTCAACAGCCTCGGCAACCTGTTCGAGTCGGCCGGCGACGACGAGGAGGAGGGCGCGAGCAGCACGTCGGTCACCGGCGTGGTCGGCAAGGCCGCGTTCTTCCTCTTCCTCTACCTCGAGGTGCTGGACGCGTCGTTCTCCTTCGACGGCGTCATCGGGGCCTTCGCCATCACCGACGACATCTACGTCATCGCCGCGGGCCTGGGCATCGGCGCGATGTACATCCGCTCGCTGACGGTCTACCTCGTGCACAAGGGGACGCTGTCGGAGTACGTCTTCCTCGAGCACGGCGCGCACTGGGCGATCGGCGCGCTCGCCACGATCATGCTCGTCTCGATCGGCACGGACATCCCCGAGGTCGTCACCGGGCTCATCGGGGTGGCGTTCATCGGCGCGGCGTTCTTCAGCTCGGTGCAGCACAACAAGAGCGCGGCCGAGCGCGAGGAGCTGGGCATCCACGCCTGAGCCCGGCCCCGCGCCTAGCCGGGGTAGCGGGCGGCGCGGGTCACGACGGCGTGGCCGGAGAAGCGCCCCGGCCTGGCAGCCCCCGCTGCCGGTCCGGGTGGTGCGCTCTGGTCGGCGGGGACCCCGAGCAGGGCGCGCGTCACCTCCTGTCCGGTGTCGAGCAGGTCGTCGAGGGCCCGGTGCAGGTGCTCGCCGGTCACGACCCGGAGCGGCGCCGCCGGGTCGTCGGCGAGCGCCTCGAGCACGGCGCGGCGGACGAGCTCCTTCATGAACGACGCCGTCACGCCCTCGCTGCGGGCGACGACGTCGTCCACGTCCTCGTCCGCTGCCTCCAGGGGGACCCCGCGGGTGTAGACAGCGAAGAGCCGGCGCCGCGCCTCCTCGTCGGGCAGGCCGATCTCCACGGCCACGTCGACGCGGCCGGGGCGCGCCGCCAGGGCCGGCTCGAGCAGGTCGGCGCGGTTGGTCGTCAGCAGGAAGAGCAGGTCCGCGTCGGAGGCAGCGCCGTCCATCGCGTCGAGCAGCTCGAACAGCACCGGGCTCGGGCCCGGCCCGAACCCGCGGTCCTCGGCCACGAGGTCGACGTCCTCGAGCACGACGGCGGAGGGCTGCAGCTCGCGCGCCAGGGCGGTGACGGCGCCGACGAGGTGCAGCGAGCGGCCGGAGAGCATGAGCGCGGTGGTGCCCGGCAGGTGCTGCACGAGGTAGCGCGTCGTGTGCGTCTTGCCGGTGCCGGGCGGGCCGTACAGCAGCAGCCCGCGCTTGAGGTGCTGGCCCGCCGCGCGCAGGTCGTCGCGCCGCCGCGCCACGTCGAGCGCGTGCCGCTCCACCCGCCGCAGCACCGCCTCGGGGAGGACGACGTCCGCGCGCTCGGTGGGCGGGAGCTCGGGGAAGGCGACGGTGAAGCCGTACGGCCCCTGGGCCAGCTCGATGACCTGGCCGCGGTAGACGTTGTGCTGCAGGCGCAGCCGGTCCAGCTCGGCCAGCAGCTCCTGCGCCTGCGCCGTCGGCAGCCCGGCGACCTCGACGACCAGCTCGGGCTCGCCGCGGTTCGGCGTCGGCTCGCGCAGGAACAGCGCCACCCGGCCGAGCGCGTCGTCCTCGACGAGCAGCAGCGCGGTGCGCAGGCAGGCGCGGGTGCGCCCGGGGCCCGAGGGCAGGTCGACCAGTGCCGGTGCCGTCAGCCGCACGGGCGGCAGGCCGTCGCCGTGCAGCAGCTGCTGGAGGTCGACGGGTCCCCAGTTGGCCGGCAGGCTCACGCCCTCGACGCGCACCCGCCGACCGTCCGCCGCCGACCACGCGTCGAGCGCCACCTGGAGGTTGACGTGCTCGAAGGGCGGCAGCGTACGGGTCACGACGGAGGGCTCGACGCCGCTCTCCCCGAGGTGGTCGCGCAGGACCCGCACCACCTCGACGTCTCCGCGCGGGGCGTCGCGGTGGGCCCACTCGCTGAGCTCCCGGAACGCCCTGGCGAACTGCCGCAGCTCGTCCTCGTCAGGCACGTCGGCAGCCTAGGGCGCAGGATCAGCCGCGCACGAGCCCTTTCTGCCGCGCCTGCTGCAGCCAGCCGGGGTACTCCGTCATCATCAGCTCGAAGAGCCGGTCGTCGGAGAGCGACGCGGGGTCCTCCACCGCGAAGAAGTCGGCGTTGTCGAGGAACCTGCCCGGCATGTCGTCGAGCGCCTCGAGGAACGCGAACTCGCTGCGGCCGTGCAGCCCGAGACCGCCACCCGCGCCACCGCTGCGCCCGATCGCCATGAACTGCCAGAACAGCGGCTCGTAGGAGCTCGACTGGACCTGGGCGCGGGTGACGTCCTCGTCGAAGGTCGCCCCGTCGGTGATGAACATGACGTAGACGGGCGCATCGCTCAGCGGGCTCGTGCGCGGCGCGTCGGAGCCGAAGTAGTGCTTGCGGATCGCCGCCATCGCCTTGCCGTAGTAGGTCCCGGCCTCCAGCCGGTGCGAGCGCAGGATCTCGCCGACGTAGGCGCTGTAGTTGTCGGGCGTCATGCTGCCCGCCGGGTAGCCGCCCTCGCCGAAGACGAAGCAGTCGATGCTCGCGTCGTCGTCGAAGCGCATGCCGAGCGCGAGGACGCGGTCGGCCAGCGCCTGGATCTTGCCGGTCTCGTAGAGCTTGTACATCGAGCCCGAGATGTCGAGCGCGATGGCGACCCGCGCGGTGTGCTCGCCGAGCCCCTTCTTCTCCAGGCTGACCGCGGCCTTCTTCGTCAGGTCGAGCAGCTTGCGGTCGCCCTTCTGCTCGAGCTTCTTCTCGAGGTCGACGAGCTTCTGCTTCTTCAGCGAGACCGCGGGGGCGGCGGGAGCCGCCGGGGGAGCAGCGGCAGCCGCGGGAGCGGGTGCGTCGTCGACGGTGATGCCGAAGTCGGTGGCGAGGCCCGCCAGGCCCGAGGCGTAGCCCTGGCCCACGGCGCGGAACTTCCACTGCCCGCCGCGCAGGTAGACCTCGCCGAAGACGAACGCCGTCTCGCTGCTGGCGTCGGTGATGTCGAAGCGGACGAGCTCGGCGCCGGAGCCCGCGTCGAGCACCCGCAGGTGCAGGCCGGGCACCTGGCCGAACGTCCCGCCGTCCGCCGAGGCCGCGATGACGACGCGCTCCACGCCCGGCTCCAGGCGCGCGGTGTCGACCTCGAGGCTGTCGCTGGCGCTGGGCCCCTGCTGCTTGCCGACGTGCCGGACGGCGCCGGAGGGGTGCGACGGCTGGTTGTAGAACACCAGGTCGTCGTCGCTGCGCACCTTGCCGCTGGCCTGGAGGAGCAGGGCCGAGGCGTCGACGTCGGGGGTGCCCGGGCGGGGCGACCAGCCGAGCACGGCGCGTACGGAGCTGCTGGGGAGCGGGGCGTTGGCGCCCTTGGCGATGCTCGGCATGCCTCCGATCCTGCCCGATCGCGCGGACCGGTGACGACCCGCGCCCCGGCCGTCCACAGCCGCCGCCCGCGCGTCGCCCGCCCGTCACCTCGGGGCGCTACGGTGACGCCCTCCTCGGCGCTCCCGCTCTGCCGGCACTCCCGGGCACCGGACCGCGTTGGGGAGTCGTAGGGGCGGTCGAGCAGCGGTCGCCCGAGGGGGGGAGGGCACGTGCAGCACTTCGAGTTCCTTCCGGCCGACGCCCGCGAGCGGCTGTTCCACCTGCCTCCGGCGCCCTTCGACCGGGAGAGCGACCCGGCGCTGCTCGCGGTGGCGCTCGGCGCCGCGCTCTACGCCCCCGCCACCCGCACCAGCCTCGCGGCGGACGCCGTGCGGATGGCCTCCCTCGGCGTGCGCAGCATGGTCGTGTGCCTCGAGGACGCCGTCGCCGACGACGACGTCCCCGCCGCGCAGGCGCACGCGGTGGCCGAGCTCGCCGCCCTGAGCGGCAGCGGGGCCGCGGCACCGCTGCTGTTCGTCCGCGTCCGCCGCCCCGAGCAGGTCCTCGAGATCGCCTCCTCGCTCGGCCCGGCCGCGGGCGTGCTCGCCGGCTTCGTGCTGCCGAAGTTCACCGAGGACTCCGGCGGCGCCCTCGAGGCCGTCGAGGAGGCGTCCGCGCTCGCCGGCACCCGCCTGCTCGCGATGCCGGTGCTCGAGTCGCCGGTCATCGCCGCGCGGGAGACCCGCGTCGACGCGCTCGTCGGGGTCGGGCGCCTGCTCGACAAGCACCGCGACAGCGTGCTGTCGCTGCGCATCGGCGCGACCGACCTGTCCAGCGCGTACGCCCTGCGCCGGGACCGCGACCTCACGGTCTACGACGTGGCCCCGGTCGCCGCGGCGATCGCCGACATCGTCGGCGTGCTGGGCCGCGCCGACGGCTCGGGCTTCACCATCAGCGGCCCGGTGTGGGAGTACTTCTCGGCGCGCCCGCGGATGTTCCGCTCGCTGCTGCGCTCGACGCCGTTCGAGGAGCAGGACGCCGGGGAGCTGCGCGACGAGCTCGTCACCCGCGACGTGGACGGCCTGCTGCGCGAGGTCGTGCTCGACAAGGCGAGCGGGCTCACCGGCAAGACCGTCATCCACCCGAGCCACGTGCTGCCCGTCCACGCGCTCAGCGTCGTCACGCACGAGGAGTGGAGCGACGCCTCCGACATCCTCGGGACCAGCGAGCAGGGCGGGGTGGCGGCGTCGCACTACCGCAACAAGATGAACGAGTCGAAGCCGCACACCTCCTGGGCGCGGCGCACCCTGCGCCGCGCGGAGGCCTTCGGCGTCTACGCCGAGGGCGTCTCCTACGTCGACCTGCTGGCCGCGGCGGCCGCGTGAGCAGGATCGTCGACGGGCTCGGGCTCCGGCTCGAGACGTCCGGGTCGCCGCTCGGGCTCGAGCTGCCCGACCTGCTCGGGCTCGCCCTGCGCCGCAACCCGCGCCGCGCGCACCTGCTCGTGTCGCGGGTGCTGGGGAAGCACGTCCCGACGGACCCGCGCGTGGTCGAGGGCGCCGCGCTGCTGCTGGGCGCCCTGACCCGGCGGCTGCTGGTCGCCGGCGCGCACGCGCCGGGCCCGGCCGAGGGGGCGCTGCTGGTCAGTGCCCTCGCCGGCAAGCCAGGGGCGGCCGAGCAGCTGCACGGGCGGGCGGTCGCCCTGACGCAGGCCCCGCCGGTCGACGCCCTGGTGCTCGCGTACGCCGAGACCGCGACCGCCCTCGGCGAGGGCGTCGCCGCCGCGCTCGGGGCCCCGGTGCTCTGCTCGACCCGCCGCCCCGCGCTCGGCGTCCCCGCCGCCGCCGGGTTCGAGGAGGCGCACAGCCACGCCACCTCGCACCTGCTGCTGCCGCACGACCCGCGGCTGCTCGACGTCCCCGGCCCGCTCGTCCTCGTCGACGACGAGCTCACCAGCGGGCGCACCGTGCTGCACACCATCGAGGCGCTGCACGCGGTCGCGCCCCGCGAGCGCTACGTCGTGGCCAGCCTCGTCGACCTGCGGCCGGAGGCCGACCGGGACGCCCTCGCCGCCGCGGTCGGCGCCCTGGGTGCGACCGTCGAGGTCGTCGCGCTGGTGAGCGGGCGGGCCCTGCTCCCCGACGACGTGCTCGAGCGGGCGCCGCTGCTGCTCGCCGGGCTCGCGCTCCCCGAGCCGCCGGCTGCCCGGCCGCCGTTGCCGGGGCGCTCCCTGCCGTGGCCCGACGGCGTCCCCGAGTCCGCGCGGCACGGGCTGCTCCCGCGCCAGCGCGAGCGCGCGGCGGAGGCGCTGGGACCGGCGGCGGCGCTGGTCGCGGCCGACCTGCCCGCCGGCGCCCGCCGGGTCCTCGTGCTCGGCACCGAGGAGCTGCTCGGCCTGCCCCTCCGCCTGGCGGTCCGGATCGCCGCGCTGCTGCCCGGGGCCGAGGTCCGCTCCTCGAGCACGACCCGCTCGCCCGCCCAGCCCGTCGACGAGGAGGGCTACGCGCTGCGCGCGGGGCTCGCCTTCCGCTCGGTCGAGGACGGGGGCGTCCGCTACGCGTACAACGTCCGGCCGGAGGAGTGGGACGCCGTCGTCCTCGTGACCGACACCGACGTGCCCGGCGAGCTCGCCGCGCAGCTCGGCGCGCGCCTGGACGCCTACCACGTGGAGCCGCAGCTGCCGCTGCCCGAGCCGCTGCGCGGGCCCGACTTCGGCTCGTACGCCGCGGACGAGGTCGGCTGGCTGCTCACCGACCTCTCCGGCGCCCGCATCGAGGCGCCCGTCGAGGAGCGCGAGGAGGCGATCCAGCGCGGCGGCGCGCACTACGCGGAGTCGCTGCCGGTCGAGTACTCGCCCAGCGCGGCGTACCTCGAGCTGTTCGAGCAGGCCCTCGAGGAGTCCGCGGCGAAGGTCGCCGCCGCCGTCGGGGTCGTCGCCGAGATCGTGCTCGCGGAGGCGGGGGAGGACGTCGTGCTGGCGAGCCTCGCCCGTGCCGGCACGCCCGTCGGCATCCTGCTCCGGCGCTGGGCCGCACGCCGTGGGCTGGACCTGCCGCACTACGCGCTGTCGATCGTGCGCGGTCGCGGCCTCGACGAGACCGCGCTGCGCTGGCTCGTGCGCGAGCACGGCCCCGGACGGGTGGTCTTCGTCGACGGCTGGACCGGCAAGGGGGCGATCGCGCGCGAGCTGCGGGCCGCCCTGGACGCCGTACGCGCCGGTGGCGGCCCGGACGTCGCACCCCGCCTCGCCGTGCTCGCCGACCCTGGCCGCTGCGTCGACACGTTCGGCACGCGGGAGGACTTCCTCATCCCCTCGGCGTGCCTCAACTCCACGGTCTCCGGGCTCGTCAGCCGCACCGTGCTCAACGCGGAGCTGCTGCGGCCGTGGCAGTTCCACGGGGCGAAGCACTACGCCGACCTGGCGCCGCACGACCTCTCGGCCCGCTTCCTCGACGCGGTCAGCGCCCGCTTCGACGACGTGGCGGGCGAGGTCGAGGCGACCTGGCGCCAGGTCGCGGCGGGGCCCCGCGAGCCCGACTGGTCGGGCTGGGCCGCCGTCGAGGAACTCAGTGACCGCTACGGCGTCGGGGACCCTACCCTGGTCAAGCCGGGCGTCGGGGAGACGACCAGGGTGCTGCTGCGGCGCGTACCCTGGCGGATCCTCGTCCGGCGAGGGGCGGCGCCGGCGCTGGCCCATGTGCTGCTCCTCGCATCGCAGCGGGGCGTGGAGGTCGAGGAGGTCGAGGACATGCCGTACAGCTGTGTGGGGCTCATCCACCCGCGCTACGACCGGGGGGCGACGGGCGCCGACGGGCTCGCGGCCGCGGGGGTGCAGCGGTGAGCGTCGTCGCTGCCGTCGACCTCGACCGCACCCTCATCTACTCCGGGCGCGCGCTGGCGCTGCCCGGCCCGGACTCGGCCGCGCCCGCCCTGCTCGTCGGCGAGGTCTACCGCGGGGAGCCGATCTCGTTCCTCACCGCGGAGGCCGGGCGCCTGCTGGTCGAGCTGGCCTACGCGTCCACGCTCGTGCCGACGACGACGCGCACCCGCGAGCAGTACAGCCGCGTGCGTCTGCCGGGGCCGCCCCCGCGCTACGCGATCTGCGCCAACGGCGGGCACCTGCTCATCGACGGGGTGACCGACCCGGTGTGGCGCGCGACCGTCGACGCGAAGCTCGCGGCGACCTCCGCGCCGCTCGCCGAGGTGGCGGAGTACTTCCGCAAGGCCTGCGAGCGCTCGTTCGTGCGCAAGCGTCGGGTGGCGGAGGAGCTCTTCTGCTACGCCGTGGTCGAGCGCGAGGAGCTGCCGGGCGCGTTCGTCAGCGAGCTGAGCGGCTGGGCCGAGGGCCAGGGCTGGCAGGTCTCGCTGCAGGGCCGCAAGCTCTACGTCGTCCCCAAGGAACTGACGAAGTCGGCCGCAGTGGCCGAGGTGGCGCGGCAGACCGCAGCGACGCGCGTGCTCGCAGCGGGCGACTCGATCCTCGACGCCGAGTTGCTCGCCTTCGCCGACCAGGGCGTGCGCCCGGCGCACGGCGAGCTGCACGACACCGGCTGGTCGGCGCCCAACGTCCACATCACCGGGTCCTACGGCGTGGTGGCGGGCGAGGACATCGCGCGCTGGCTGGTCGCCGAGGCGATCCACTGGGCGGGCTGACCGCCCGCCCAGTGGGGGGCTAGCGCCAGGAGCCGGCTTCGAGGAACTCGCGGATCCGCCCGATGGCGTCGCGCAGCTGCTCGACGGGCGGCAGCGTGACGATGCGGAAGTGGTCGGGCGACGGCCAGTTGAAGCCCGTGCCCTGCACGACGAGCACCTGCTTCTGCTCGAGCAGCGACAGGATGAACGCCCGGTCGTCCGCGAGCGGGTAGACCTCGGGGTCGAGGCGCGGGAAGCAGTAGAGCGCGCCCTTCGGCTTCACGCAGGAGACGCCGGGGATGTCGTTGAGCATCTCCCAGGCGAGGTCGCGCTGCTCGTGCAGCCGGCCGCCGGGCAGCACGAGGTCGCGGATGCTCTGCCGGCCGCCGAGCGCGGCCTGGATCACGTGCTGCGCCGGCACGTTGGCGCACAGGCGCATGTTGGCGAGCATGTCGAGGCCCTCGATGTACGACGTGGCGTGCCCCTTGGGACCGCTCACGATCATCCAGCCCGAGCGGAAGCCGGCGACGCGGTACGCCTTGGACAGCCCGTTGAACGTCAGGCAGAGCAGATCGGGCGCGAGCGCCGCCGTCGACACGTGCACGGTGTCGTCGTAGAGGACCTTGTCGTAGATCTCGTCGGAGAGCAGGAGCAGGCCGTGCTCGCGGGCTACCTCGACGAGGCCCTCCAGGACCGGGCGGGCGTAGACCGCGCCGGTCGGGTTGTTCGGGTTGATGACGACGAGCGCCTTCGTCCGCGGCGTCACCTTCGCGCGGAGGTCGTCGAGGTCCGGCTGCCAGCCGGCCGACTCGTCGCAGCGGTAGTGCACGGCGCGGCCGCCGGACAGCGAGACCGCGGCGGTCCACAGCGGGTAGTCCGGCGCGGGGACGAGGACCTCGTCGCCGTTGTCGAGCAGCGCCTGCAGCGCCATGACGATGAGCTCGCTGACGCCGTTGCCGAGGTAGACGTCCTCGACGTCGACGCCGGCGATGTCCTTCTGCTGGGAGTACTGCATGACCGCCCGGCGGGCGGAGAGCAGGCCCTTGCTGTCGCTGTAGCCCTGCGCGCGCGGCAGGTTCGCGATCATGTCCTCGAGCAGCTCCTCGGGCGCGTCGAAGCCGAACGGCGCCGGGTTGCCGATGTTGAGCTTGAGGATCCGGTGCCCTGCCTGCTCGAGCTCGCGGGCCCGGCTGAGGGCCGGACCGCGTACGTCGTAGAGGACGTCGCTGAGCTTCGCAGACTGGGTGAACTCCATGTGTCCATGGTGTCACCCGCCGCTGGGGCTCGTCGCCGGCATTAGCGGGCGAGGGTCGTGCCTGAGGACGATCCGCCTGTCGGTGACCGCCGCTAGCGTCCCCGGCATGATCGACCACCTCGGCCTGCAGTGCCGCGACCCCGAGCGCTCCGCCGCCTTCTACACCACGGTCTTCGCGCCCCTCGGCGTCGTCGAGGGCGTGCGCTTCCCCTCGCCCGACGGCCTCGTCGTCGGCCTCGCCGGCCGTGACGGTGCGTGGCAGCTGTGGGTGAGCGGCCTCGTCGACGACGGGGTGCGGCCCGTGCACCTCGCGCTGAGCGCCGGCAGCCGCGAGGAGGTGGAGGCCGTGCAGGCGCTCGCCCGGCAGGAGGGCGCCGAGATCCTGCACGAGGCGCGGGAGTTCCCGGAGTACCACCCCGGCTACTACGGCGTGTTCCTCCGCGACCCCGACGGCAACAACGTCGAGGCGGTCTTCCACGGAGCGCCCGAGGGGGCGTCCGCCTAGGCGAGGACGCAGTCGCCGCACAGCGCGGCCGGGTGGACCCGCCCGCCCGCGGCCTGCCACACGCCGCAGCAGGAGCGCCGCCGGAAGCGCCCGCCGCGCGCCTCCCACGTCCCGGCGAGGCTGCTGGCGCCGAGCCCGGCGAGCACCCAGCGCTGCGCGCCGGGGACGACGGCGGCCGCGCCCGCGAGCGCGGAGGCGGTGTTGCCGGCGGCGGTCTGCTCCGGCACGGCGTACGCGCCGGTGACCGCGCGCGCGAGCGCGCGCAGCGGGCCCTCGACGACGGCGACGAGGTGCGCCTCCAGCTCGTCGGTCGTCGCGGGCTCCAGCGCGTCGGGGGGCAGCGACAGCGGCACCGGACCGCCGAGGACGTCCTGCCAGTGCGCGCCTGCCGGCTGCAGCCGCGCCCCGAGCACGGCGGCCGCCACGACCGGCGTGACGAGCCGGGCCGCCAACCCGAGCTGCGCGACGGAGGCCGCGACGCGGGGCTGGACGGAGGGCCCCAGGGCACGGCCCGTGGCCTCCACCCGCGGCCGGAGGGCGGAGCCGTCGAGCGCTGCGGAGAGCGGCAGCCAGGGCGGGACCAGGTCCGCGTCGTGCAGCTCGACCGAGGCGAACCCGCCCAGCCGCTGCAGCTGCTGCGCTACGCCGGCCGGGTCCACCCCGCCACGGTATCCGCGCTCAGGAGCCGACGTCCGGGTAGCGCTCGTGCACGTGCTCGCGCACCTCGCGCTGCTGCTCCTCGTCGCCGTGCTGCGCGACCCGGGCGAGCGCGTTGCGCGCGTGGCTCTCGTCCGGGATCGGGTACTTCCGCTCCTCCGGCAGCGCGAACTGCCCGGTGTCGAGCTTCTTGCGGTCCTTGTCGTCGAGCTCAGCCATGACGAGGGGGTACCCGCTCTAGCGACTGACCGAGCGCCTGAACTCCGCCGGGCTCACGCCGCGCTCGCGCTTGAACGCGGCGCTGAGGGCGTACGCGCTGCCGTAGCCGACCCGGCGGGCGACCGCGTCGAGCGTCGTCTCGGGCTCGAGGAGCAGGTCGGCGGCCAGGGAGAGCCGCCACGAGGTGAGGAAGGCCATGGGCGGCTCGCCGACCAGCTCGGTGAAGCGGCGGGCGAACGCCGCCCGGGACGTGCCGCACGCCTGGGCCAGCGAGGCGACCGTCCAGGGCGCTCCGGGGGAGTCCTGCACCAGCCGCAGGGCGGGTCCGACGACGGGGTCGCCGTGCGCGGCGTACCACCGCGGGCCGCCCGCGCTCGGCCGCGCCAGCTCGGCGCGCAGCACGGCGACGAGGTGGAGGTCGAGCAGCCGGTCGAGCACGGACTCCTGGCCCGGCAGGTCGCGCCCGACCTCCTCGGCGAGCAGTCGCACCAGGCCGTCATCACGCTCCGTGGCGCGCACGAGCAGCCGCGCCGGCAGCGTGGCCAGCAGCCGCCGGCTCACCTCGCCCATCCCGGCGTAGGTCCCGGTGACGAGGTACGTGCTGCCCGCCGGGTCGTTGCCCCACGTCCGCACGTCGAGGTCGCGCATGACCGGCGGCTGCACCAGCGCCCGGCACTCCTGCCCGGGCCCGATGGCGACCTGCGGCGGCGTGCTGGCGGAGTCCGCCACGACGTAGGGGTCCGGCCCGCGCAGCAGCGCGACGTCACCGGGCGCGAGCTCCAGCGGAGGGCCGTCGTCCGCGACCACGACCGCGCCGCCCGTCACCACGGTGACGAGGGTGAGCGGCGCCTCGTCCTCGATCCGCATGGACCACGGCGGCTCCAGCCGCGAGCGCAGGAGGAACGCGCCGCGGGCGCGCGGACCGTCCAGCAGGCTGGCGACGGCGTCCATCGCGCCACCGTAGACGCTCGCGCATGTCCGTGCGACGCTCGGCGATTCCGCGTCAGCCCGTGACGGACTGGAATGCCTGCATGGCAACCGACATCACCGTCATCGGCGGCACCGGCAAGACCGGTCGCCGCGTCGTCTCCCGGCTCCGCGAGCACGGACTCGCCCCGCGCGTCGCCTCGCGCACCTCGCCCGTCCGCTTCGACTGGGACGACGCGGGCACCTGGGTTCCCGCGCTCCGCGGCGCGTCGGCCGCGTACGTCGCCTACGCCCCCGACCTCGCCGTGCCCGGCGCCGACGAGCAGGTGGCCCGGCTCGCCGCCCTCGCCACCGAGGAGGGGCTGGATCGCCTCGTGCTGCTCAGCGGGCGGGGCGAGCCGGAGGCGCAGCGGGCAGAAGCGGCTGCTGCTGCGGAGTTCCCCGGCATCACGGTCGTGCGGGCGAGCTGGTTCATGCAGGACTTCACCGAGGCGTTCCTCGCCGACGGCGTACGCGGTGGTGAGCTCGTCCTCCCCGTCGATCCCTCAGTGCGCGAGCCGTTCGTCGACGCCGACGACATCGCCGATGTCGCAGTGCGCGCACTGACCGAGGACGGGCTGCAGGGCAGGGTGTTCGAGGTCACCGGTCCCGAGGCGCTGACGATGGGCGAGGCGTGCGGGCTGCTGGAGGCCGCCCTCGGGTCGGAGGTCCGCTTCGTGAGCGTCCCGTGGGCGGCGTACGCGGTGGAGCTGCGCGCGCTCGGCGTGAGCGACGCCGAGGTCGAGCTCGTCGGCTACCTGCTGACCGAGGTGCTCGACGGGCGCAACGAGCGGACGGCCGACGGCGTGGAGCAGGCGCTCGGCCGCCCACCGCGCGACTTCCCGTCCTTCGCGGCTGCTGCTGCTGCCGCTGCTGCTGCGGTGCTGTCGTGAGCGGGCGGCGGACGACCTTGACCGCCGCGGTCGGGGCTGGCCTCAACGGCGGGGTCTTCTTCGCCTTCAGCGCCTTCGTCATGCCGGCGCTCGACCGGCTTCCCGACGCGGCGGCGACGGAGGCGATGCGGTCGATCAACGTCACGGCCGTGACGGCGCCCTTCATGACCGCGCTGTTCGGGACCGCGGCCCTCACGCTGGTCACGGCGTGGCAGGGCTTCCGTGCGCGCGGCACCCGCGCGGGGCGGCTGCTGCTGGGCGGGTCCGGCGCGTACCTCGTCGGCGTCATCGGCACGACGATGGTCGCGAACGTGCCGATGAACGACCGGCTCGCCGCCGGCACGCTCGACTGGGCGGACTACAGCGGCCCGTGGACCGCGTGCAACACCGTGCGGGCGGCGACCGGCATCGCCGCGGCCGCGCTGCTGTGCGCGGCCGCGGTGGCCGACAGGGTCCCGCGCGAGGCGTGCGCTCCGGCTACTGCTCCGCGCCCAGCCGTTGCTGGATGACGGACTGGATCCGCTGCAGCCCGGACACGGGGAGGCCCGAGACCTGCGTCTCCAGCTGGCGGACGTAGGCCGGGTCGAGCCGGGGCTTCTCGCTCGACTGCAGCAGGACCGTGCCCTCGCCGGTGAAGTCGAACTGGCGCTCCTCGCCGGTCTGCACGCCGAGCACCGTGTGCGCCATCGAGGCGAGGAAGCCGGACATCCAGCCGGTGTCGTAGTGGTGGCAGGGGGAGGGGCAGTCCGCCCAGCCGAGCAGCGCCTCGGGGTCGACGCGCATCGGCGGCTCGGCGAAGATGACCGGTCCGTTGGACGAGGCGAGGAACTTCCCCGTGCCGATCAGCGTGAGGAACCCCGGCACGATGGACTGCTTGAGCTCCAGGCTGGTCTCGAAGCCCAGCAGGTTGGCGGCGCGGATGGTGAGGTTGCCGGCGTCGAGGTCGTAGGAGTTGATGTCGTAGCCGCGGTCGCCGATGAGCAGCTTGCCCTGGCCCTGCGTCACCACCCACTCCTGGGCGTAGAGCGGGCTCGAGAACTGCCTGGCCACCAGGGAGCTCAGCGAGGTCTGGGCCAGGCCGTCGAAGCGGATCTGGCCGTAGTACGCGATCATCGCGCCCTTGCGCAGGAACCACGGCTGCTGCACCAGGTCGATGCTGAAGGAGTACGGGTTGACGTTGTCGTCGACCGGCAGCGTCATCGGGTTGAGCACGGTGGACATGTGCGGCTCCTCAGGGCTTCTGCTCGGACGCCTGGACGTAGACCGTGCCGTGCCCGGTCACCTGCAGCTGGATCGCCTCGCCGGACCCGCGGCCCACGGCGTCGCGCCAGCCGACCTTGGCCCCGACGGTGACGCTGAGCTGTCCGAGCGCGGCGATGTAGGACTGCGGGTCGACGGCGACGTGGCGCGACGGGTCGACCTCGATGGCGAAGGTGCCGCCGTGCGAGACCACGGCGACCGAGCCGTGGCCGGACAGCTGCGTGGTGAACAGGCCCTGGCCCGACGCCATCCCGGAGATCGCGCCGCGCACGCCGCCCTGTCCGACCTGGACGGTGGAGGACTGCAGCCCGCTGTCGTGCACGAGCAGGCGGTCGGCCTCGACCTGGAGCTGTTGGCCGGTCAGCTCGAGCACGGTGACGTGCTGGCCGCGGAAGCCGTACCAGACCTCGCCCTGGCCGACCGCCTCCATCATCGAGACGTGCTCGCCGGCTGCGCGCTGCAGCAGCTGCCCGGCCATGCCGCCGAAGCCGCCGCCCCCGTGGCCCGCCATGCCGGCCATGCCCGCCATGCCGCCCATCCCGCCGGGCATGCCGTGCGGGACGAAGGTGACCTCGCCCTTGTACGCGAGCATCGCGCCCTTGCGGGCGACGACGGGCGCGCCGAGCTGGACCTTGACGACCTTGCTGTTGATCTTCTCGTAGGCCATCGCTCAGCGCTCCGCGGGCTGGATGTAGACGATGCCGGACCCGTTGAAGGACAGGCTGTAGTTCTCGCCGCTGCCCTCGCCGAACGCCGTCTTCCAGGAGACGTCGGTGACGAAGGACTGCTGGAGCTGGCCGCGGTGGGCGATGAAGCAGTCGGGGTCGACGACGAGGGGGTACTGCGGGGAGACCTCGAGGGCGATCATCGGCCCGTCGGAGAGGACCGCGCAGGTGCCGGCCCCGCTCACCGTCGTGGTGAACAGGCCCTGGCCGCTCGAAGCCCCGCGCAGGCCGGCGAACGCGACGTCCGTGCGCAGGGTGCTCTCGATGGCGAGCAGCGCGCTCGACTCGACGTGCAGGGTGTCGCCCTGCAGCTGGACGAGCTCCACCTCGGTCGCGTTGGAGGCGAGGTAGACCACGCCCTGCCCGGACACCTCCATGAGCTCGAGCGACTCACCGGTCACCTTGCGCTTCAGCGCGGCCTTGAGGCCGCCACCCCCGCCCATGCCGGCGTTCTTGAACGTCACGGTGCCCTCGTAGGCGACCATCGAGCCCGTCAGGGCGCGTACGGCGTCCCCCGCGAGCTGCACCTCGAGCACCCGTGAGCCGTTCATCCGGAACTGCGCCACAGCACCTCCCCGCCTGCGGGCCGGCGGTCCCGGACCCCGCGCGCAGTCTGCCGCACCACCCCCCGCCAGGCCCAGGACCCGCGCCGAGCACTGCCCTCAGCGAACGCCGGCTGCGCAGCCGGCGGGCAGCGGGTTACGGTTCGGGAGCGAGCGCCGGTCGAGCGGAGGGACCCCCCATGAGCACCACTTGCGAGCACGTCGCGGGGCTGACGCCCGTCGAGCCGTCCACCACGGAGGGCTGCGAGGACTGCCTGCGCGAGGGGACCTCCTGGGTCCACCTGCGGCTCTGCCTGTCCTGCGGGCACGTCGGCTGCTGCGACTCCTCGCCGCAGCGCCACGCCACCAAGCACTTCCAGGCCGTCGGCCACCCCGTCATGCGCTCGTTCGAGCCGGGCGAGGACTGGCGCTGGTGCTTCGTCGACGAGGCGGTCGTCTAGGTGGCGGAGGCGCCCGGGCCCGAGGGTCCCCGCCCCATCCTGCTCACCGTCGACGACGACCCGGCGGTCTCCCGGGCCATCGCGCGCGACCTGCGGCGCCGCTACGCCGAGGGGTTCCGCATCCTGCGGGCCTCGTCCGGCGCGGAGGCGCTCGAGGCGCTGCGCGAGGTCAAGCTGCGCGGCGAGCGGGTCGCGGCCGTCCTCTCGGACTACCGCATGCCGCAGATGAACGGCATCGAGTTCCTCGAGCAGGCCATGGACCTGTTCCCGGGCGCGCGGCGCGCGCTCGTCACCGCGTACGCCGACACCGAGGCCGCGATCCAGGCGATCAACGTCGTCGACGTCGACCACTACCTGCTCAAGCCGTGGGACCCGCCGGAGGACAAGCTCTACCCGGTCGTGGACTCGCTCATCGAGACGTGGCGCGCGCTGGGGGAGACGACCGTCGCGGAGACGAAGGTCGTCGGCCACCGGTGGTCGGCGCCGTCCCACGCCGTACGCGACTTCCTCGCCCGCAACTCCGTGCCCTACCGCTGGTTCACCAGCGACTCCCCGGAGGGGCGGCGGCTGCTGGAGGCCGCGGGCGCCGGGGACGACGACGTCCCGCTCGTCGTGCCCCCGTCCGGCACCCCGCTGAAGTCCCCGGGCCTCGCCGAGCTGGCGCAGGCGGTCGGGCTGAGCACCGAGCCGAGCGGCGAGTTCTACGACCTCGTCATCGTCGGCGGCGGCCCCGCCGGGCTGGGCGCGGCGGTCTACGGCGCGTCGGAGGGGCTGCGCACCCTGCTCGCCGAGCGCAAGGCGACCGGCGGGCAGGCGGGGACCTCCTCGCGGATCGAGAACTACCTCGGCTTCCCCGACGGCGTCAGCGGCAGCCAGCTGACCGAGCGCGCGCGCCGGCAGGCGACGAAGTTCGGCGCCGAGCTGCTCACCACGCGCGACGTGGTGGCGCTGCGGGCCGAGGGCTCAGCCCGGGTCGTGGAGTTCAGCGACGGGTCGCGGATCTCGGCGCACTCGGTCGTCGTGGCGACGGGCGTGTCCTACCGGCGGCTCGCGGCGCCCGGCGTCGAGGAGCTGACCGGGCGCGGGGTGTTCTACGGCTCGGCGGCCACCGAGGGTCCGTCGTGCGCCGGCAGCGACGTCTACATCGTCGGCGGCGCCAACTCGGCGGGGCAGGCCGCCGTCTTCTTCTCCCGCTTCGCCGACCGCGTCGTCATCCTCGTGCGGGGCAGCGGGCTCGAGGCCTCGATGTCGCACTACCTCGTCGAGCAGCTCGCCGGGATCCCCAACGTCGAGGTGCGCACGTGCACCGAGGTCGTCGCGGCGCACGGGGAGGACCACCTGGAGCGCCTGTCGCTGCGGGACAGCGCGACCGGCGAGGTGACGGAGGTGCCGGCGTCGTACTGCTTCGTGTTCATCGGGGCGGCCCCCATGACCGAGTGGCTCGACGGGCTGGTCCTGCGCGACGCGGCGGGCTTCGTGCTCACCGGTCCCGACCTGCTCGTCGACGGCCGGCGGCCCGCGGGATGGAACGAGGACCGGGACCCGTTCCACCTGGAGGCGAGCGTCCCCGGGGTGTTCGTCGCCGGCGACGTCCGCTCCGCCTCCGTGAAGCGGGTGGCGTCCGCCGTCGGCGAGGGCGCCATGGCCGTCTCGCTCGTGCACCGCTACCTCGACCGGTCCTAGGAGCCCCCGTGAGCGCAGACCTCCGCACCGACACCGGCCGGCGGCTGCCGGCCGAGGAGCTGCGCAGCCTGGTGCTGTTCGAGTCCCTCCACGCAGACCAGCTCGAGTGGATCGCCGGGCACCACTTCGTCGTCGACGTCGCCGCAGGGGGCGACGTCTACACCGAGGGCGAGCCCGCGGTCGCCTTCGTCGTCCTGCTGTCGGGCTCGATCGCGCTGACCCGTCGGGTCCAGCGCGACGAGGTCGAGATCACCCGCAGCGACTACCGCGGGGCCTACGGCGGAGCGACCCAGGCCTACGTCGTCAGCAGCGACGGCGGCACCCGTCCGTACAACAACAGCATGCGCGCGGTCACGGACACCACCGTGCTCGTGATCCCCGCCGAGGAGTTCGCGGAGGCCGTCCGCACGTGGTTCCCGATGGCGATCCACCTGCTGGAGGGGCTCTTCGTCGGGCTGCAGGCGAGCAACACGCTCGTCGGTCAGCGCGAGCGGCTCATCGCCCTCGGCTCCCTCTCGGCGGGGCTGACCCACGAGCTCAACAACCCGGCCGCCGCTGCCGCGCGAGCGGCCTCGCTGCTGCGCGAGCGGCTGGGCATCGTCCGGCACAAGCTCGCGATGCTCGCCTCCGGCGACCTCGACGGCGAGCAGCTGGCCAAGCTCGCGGCGGCGCAGGAGGAGGCGGTCAACGGCATCGGCGCGGCCGAGGAGCTGTCCGTGCTCGAGACGAGCCAGCGCGAGGACGAGGTCGCGGACTGGCTGGAGGACCACGGGATCGAGGGCGGCTACGACATCGCGCCCACCATCGTCGCCGCGGGGCTCGACGTCGGCTGGCTCGACCGGATCCAGACCCAGACCTCAGCGGAGTTCCTCGAGGGCGCGGTGCGCTGGCTGGCCTCGGCGCTCGAGACCGAGCTGCTGCTCGACGAGCTCGCCGACGCGACGACCCGGATCTCGACCCTCGTCGGCGCGGCGAAGCAGTACTCCCAGCTCGACCGCGCGCCCTACCAGGACGTCGACCTCCACGAGGGGCTCAAGGCGACGCTGGTCATGCTGAGCCGGCGGATCGGCCCGGACGTCCAGCTGGTCAAGGACTTCGACCGCACGCTGCCGAAGGTCCCGGCGTACGCCGCGGAGCTCAACCAGGTCTGGACCAACCTCATCGACAACGCGCTCGCCGCGATGGGCGGGCGCGGCACGCTGACGGTGCGCACCGCGCGCGACGGCGAGTGCGCGCTCGTCGAGATCGGCGACACCGGTCCCGGCATCCCGGCCGACCTGCGCGAGCGCATCTTCGAGCCGTTCTTCACCACGAAGCCGGTGGGGGAGGGGACGGGGCTCGGGCTCGACATCTCCTGGCGCATCGTCGTGACGAAGCACGGCGGCGACATCCGCGTGCTGTCCGAGCCGGGGGACACGCGGTTCCAGGTACGGCTCCCGCTGGTCGCGCCGGTGACGCCCGTACCCGCCGGGGACTAGGCCGGCCGTTCCGGTCGGCTAGGGCTGCTCGCCGGTCGCGCCGGGCCGGGCCGGGTCCGCGCTCCACTGCGACCAGGAGCCGACGTAGAGCCGGCCCGTCCCCAGCCCGGCGTGCTCGAGGGCCAGCAGCGTGTGGCACGCCGTGACGCCGGAGCCGCACGACGAGACGACGTCGCCGGTGCCGTCGACCCCGACCGCGGCGAAGCGGGCGCGGAGCTGCTCGACCGGGAGGAAGCGGCCGCTGGGGTCGAGGTTCTCCCGGCACGGCAGGCTGCGCGCGCCGGGGATGTGGCCGGCGCGCGGGTCGACGGTCTCGACCTCGCCGCGGTAGCGCTCGGCCTGCCGCGCGTCGAGGAGCACGGTGCCGGCCCCGAGGCGGGCGACCTCGTCGAGCTCGGCCAGCGCCTCCGGCGGCCACGGGCGGACGGGGACGTCGACCGGCGTACGCGGCTGCTCGTCGCGCTCCAGCGGACCGGTGTACGCCGTGAGGCCGCCGTCGAGCAGGGCCGCGGGCTCGCCGAGCACCCGCAGCATCCAGACGAGGCGCGCCGCCATGACACCGCCGGCGTCGTCGTACGCCACGACCACCGTCCCCGGGGCGATGCCGAGCTGGGCCAGGCCCTCCGCGAAGACCGCGGGGTCGGGCAGCGGGTGCCGACCCTCCTCCGGGCTCGCCGGCCCCGCGAGCCAGCGCTCGAGGTCGACGAACACCGCACCGGGCAGGTGGGCGGTGTCGAACGCGGCGCGCGCGTCGCGCCCGTCGAGGTAGTGGCGCACGTCGGCGAGGACGCTGGCCTGCCCGTCGGGCAGCGCCTGCAGCCACGCGAGGTCGACGACCGGGGGGATCATCCCGCCATCCCACCACGGCGCTCTCGCGTGCGCGTGCCGTTCGCCCCTGCGAGGCTGGGCGGGTGGCTGCCCTCCCCGTCGGCTTCCCGGTCGCCGCGCCGCCGCTCGGCGGCCCCGCGGTGCTGGGTCAGCAGTGGCGCGACCTGGCGTTCCTCCACTGGCGCGTGGACTCCGCGGCGGTGGCGCCGTTCTTCCCCCGGGGCAGCCGCCCTGACGAGCACGACGGCAGCACGTGGGTCGGGCTCGTGCCGTTCTCGATGGTCGGGGCCGGGCTGGGACGGCGGTTCCCGGTGCCGTGGCTCGGCACCTTCCTCGAGACCAACGTCCGGCTCTACTCCGTCGACGACGAGGGCCGGCACGGCGTCGTCTTCCGCAGCCTCGACGCCGACCGGCTGCTGCCCGTCCTCGGAGCGCAGGCGGTGTACGGGCTGCCGTACCGGTGGGCGCGGATGACGGCGGCGGTCGACGGCGACGAGCGGTCGTGGTCGTCCGTCCGGCGCCGCGGCGGTGGTTCGCTCGACCTCAGGCTGCGCGTGGGACAGGAGGTCGAGCCCGACGACCTCGACGTCTTCCTCACCGCGCGCTGGGGCCTGCACGCCGCGCACCTGGGGCGTACCTGGTGGGTGCCCAACGAGCACGGCCCCTGGCCCCTGCGCTCGGCCGAGGTGCTGGAGCTGCGCGACTCGCTGTGCGCGGAGGCGGGGGTCGAGGTCGCGGGACTGCCCGAGCGGGTGCGGTTCACGAGCGGCGTGCGGACGGTGTTCGGGGTGCCGCAGCTGGTCCGGTAGGGCTTCGGACGCTGCCCCGCTCTCCTCGTGATCATGCAGGTCTTGGGCCCGGACGTCGGCGTGGGCGTCGACGTGGGCGTGGGCGTGGGCGTGGGGCGCGCCCCATCTCCCCGCGATCATGCACTTCTTGGCGCGGAGGCTTGGGGGCCGTGGGTGCTGCCTGGTGGCCCCGTGCTCATGCACGTCACGGGCGCCCTCTGCGGTGGTGGGCGTCGTGCCCCCTCCTTCCTCCGTGATCAAGCACTTCTGGGCGCGAGTCCCGCCCGGCGTGATCATGCGCATCGTGGGGCCGCTCGCGCTGCGACTGCACGCGGCCCCGGTCATCACTGACCCACTGAGCCGACGCCGCCCTTCGACGAGCAGCACGGGGGAGAGCGCCGGGGCGTCGGCAGGCTTCGCACTCCGGACACCGACGTGACCGATCTGGTCGTGCGGTCGGGTGCTGGGTCGCGGAAGGGGAGTTGGCTCGGTCGCCGCCCTTGTCCGCGGTGCCGTGCTGAGATAATATTCGAACATGCGTTCGAGTGATGGTCCTGAGCGGGGTGACGGGTTGCCCGTCCGCCCGGTGCCCGGGGTCGTCGCGCTGCCTGGACCGGGGTTGCCGTTCGCAAGGGCCGTGGAGCAGGTGGCTGCGGGGCCGATGCTGCTGTCGCTGGTGCAGCAGCTGAGTCGCGACGAAGGCCTGCTGCGGGCGTGGGCACTGGCGGGTGAGGGTGCTGCATCGTCCCGGCCGGAGTCCGTGGTGCTCGCGGATGCCCGGCTGGCGCTGGTGCAGGCCTGCGCGCGGGTGGAGGCGGTGGCGGCCGCGGTGAAGGCGGAGCTCGTCGCCTCGGCCTACGGGCAGATCACGACGGCGACCGCGGAGGCAGTGCCGGACGCGGCGCGGGGCGGCGGGGCAGAAGCCTCAGCGCGGGCGGAGATGGCGCTCGCGCTGCGCATGACCGAGCGCGGGACCGCCGCGATGGTCGACGGCGCACTGCTACTGACGACACGCCACCCCGGTACGCGGTGGCTGCTCACCGAGGGTCACCTGTCCCCCGCGCACGCCCGCGTGATCGTGGACGAGGCGTCCGTCCTCGCCGACGAGGACGTCCCGGCGCTGGAGGCGGCGGTGCTGCGCCGCGCGCCGGAGCGGACGGTCAGCGAGCTGCGCCGCGACGTGCGCCGCGCGGTGGCGAAGCTCGACCCGCGCGGGGCGGCGGAGCGGCACGCCGCCGCCGTCCAGCAGCGGAGCGTGCGGGTCACCCCGCTGCCCGATGGGATGGCCGAGATCCGCGCGCTGCTCACGGCGGACGAGGCGCAGGTCGTGTGCGGCGCGCTCGACCGGATCGCCCGCGACCTGCCCACCGCCGACCGCGGGTTCGGGGCGAGGGCCGGGTCACGCGCCGACGCGCTCGTCGCGGTGTGCTCCGTGCTGCTCGACCCGACCGCGGACGGCGACTTCCTCCCTGCGCTGACGAGGACGGCCGCGCCGGTGGCGGTGCAGGTGCAGATCTCCGCCGCCACGCTCCTCGGCCTCGCCGAGGACCCCGCGCACCTCGTGGGCCACGGCCCGATCCCCGCCGACCTCGGCCGCCTGCTCGCGAGCGACGGGACCTGGCAGCTCGCGATCACCGACCCCGAGGGCCGGCTGTTGGACCTCCACCGCCTGCGCTACCAACCCACCGCAGCCCAGCGCGCACGGGTGACGGCGCTGTGGCTGCACTGCGGGCACCCGACGTGCTCGGTCCCCGCGAGCCGCTGCGACGTCGACCACACCGTGCCCTTCAACCACGAAGCTCCAGGCACTGGCGATCCCGACGACCCGGGCGGCGGCCACACCACCTGCCGCAACCTCTGCCCCCGGTGCCGGCTGCATCACAACCTCAAGACCTGGTGGGGCTGGACCACCACCCTGCTCCCCGACGGGACCATCGCCCACCGCACACCCCTTGGCCGGGTCTACGAAGCACGACCAGAACCCCAACCCTGCGCCGCCTGACCCGACCGGCACCCACCTCCAGCACGAGCAGAGCACGAGCGCCCCGCCGGCAGCAGCTGGCGGGGCCAGCGGCGTGTCAGCGCACCGCGGACGAACGCGCACTCGGCAGTCGCTGGCCCGGGCACGTGCCCAGCACGCGGAGCATCGCGGAGCGCTCGCTCGGGCGTACCGCCAGGCCGTAGGCCGTCTTCACGGCCACTTGCCGCGCGACGTAGGCGCAGCGGGCGGAGGGGAGCGGGGGCAGCCACTGGGCAGCGTCGCCGTCGCCCTTGTCCTGGTTGACCTCGCCGTCCACCGCGAGGAGCTCGAGCGGGTCGTTCGCGAAGCGCTCACGACGCGCCGCTGACCACCCCGCGGCCCCCGTGCGCCAGGCGTCGGCGAGGGCGACGACGTGGTCGACCTGCACGTCGGCGCTCGTGCGCGGGCCGCGCTGGAACACCACCACCCGCCCGGTGTACGGGTCGGCGAGGCGCCCGCTGTCCACCGTGCACAGGCCGGACAGCCGGACGCCGGTCAGGTCCCGGCGCAGCACCTCCTGCCGGGTGCTGCAGCCGTCACCGTCGAGGTCGAGCCACCCGTCCCCGAAGGCCGCCCGGCGGTAGCCCGTGGCGACCCGGCTCGCGACCGGCAGCCGCTGCAGCGCGTCCACCGCACTGCCGGCAGCGCCGGGGGAGCCGGACGACGCCGGGGTCGACGACCAGCACCCCGAGAGCAGGACGGCCAGGCAGAGGAGCAGCAGCACGTGCAGGCGCCGGGCAGCCGGGTGGTCGAGGAGCACCCGGGCATCCTCGACCACCCCACCGACAGCACCCCCGACGAGAGCCCGTCAGCCGCGCGGCACCGTCAGCGTCACCCGCAGCGTGTCGTCGTCCGTGCTCACCTCGCGCACCGCGCGGTCGTCGTTGACGGTCGCCTTGACCCGGAAGTCACCGGCCTTCGGCACCGACCAGGTCCCGGTCGCGCTCAGCGTCGCGCTTCCCCCGGGGGCGATGCTCGGGGTGGGACCCGCGTACGCGCCGACCGGCGACCCGTTGACGAGGAACTGCACGTGCAGCGGCGCTCCGGCCACGGTCGCGGCGTCGCCGGTGTTGCGCACGGTCGCGGTGAAGCGGACCGTGCTGCCGGGCTGCGGCACGCTCGGCGTCCACGAGACGGCGGAGACCGAGAGGTCGGGCAGCGGCGCCACCACGGAGACGCGCACGCGCAGCGCGTTGTCGGACTCGTCGGACTCGGTCACCCGGCCGTCGTCGTCCGCGACCGCCTTGAGGCCGTACGTGCCGGCGGCGGTCGGCGTCCACGTCCCGCCGCCCGGGCCCGCGGTGGCGGTCACGGTCGTGCTGGCGCCAGGAGCGAGCGGACCGGGAACGCCGTCGTACCAGGCGACGGGCGAGCCGGCGAGCAGGAAGGCGACCCGCAGCGACTGCCCGGCGGGCAGCGCGGCAGTCCCGGCGTTGCGCAGCGTCGCGGACAGGTGGACGGCGCTGCCGGCGAGCACGGTGGTCGGGCTGGTGGTGACGGCGTCGACCACGAGGTCGGGCGCGCTGCCACCGACCTGCACCTGCACCCGGCCCGAGCCGAGCGCCGTGATCGAGACGTCGCCGGCCGGGTCGGTGAAGGTGCTGCCCGGCTGCAGCGGGGCGTCGTAGAAGTCGGTGTAGTCGCCGGGCTGGTTCGCGTGCGGCGTCGTGTCGAGCGCGAAGGCAGCGGTGTCGGTGCTGCCGGTGTCGCGGACGGCGATGTGCACGCCCGAGACCGAGGCGGGGAAGCCGGCCATGAACGCGTCCTGGCCGATCGGCTGCCGGTACTCGACGTAGTAGCGGCGCGCCCCGGACGACAGCACGAGCACGCGGGCGCCGGTCGCGTCCGACTGCTCGAGCGGGGCCAGGGCGTACTGGCCGCTGGCCGTGACGTCGCGGACGGCGTCCGAGGGCAGCCACCCGAGGGCGAGCAGCTGCGGCGCGCTGAACTCCGCCACCGCGTCGGACACGTCGCCGGGCCAGTTGTTGCCCATGGCGTCCCAGGCGTTGCCGTACTCCTCGTTGCTCGTCGTCGCCGACGCGGCCTCGCACTCCGCGGAGTCGGTGAGCGAGCCGCACTCGAGGCCGTGGGAGTGGAAGAGACCGAGCGCGTGCGCGATCTCGTGGGTGGCGACGAGCCGGCCGTAGCCGCTGGAGAGGTCCCACAGCCCGTCCTGCACCCAGGTGCGCCGGCCGCCGACCTCGCCGTAGCCGGCGGAGGGGCAGTGCAGGGCGGGGGCGTTGATGATGATCGCGCTGTATGCGGAGGGGTCGTACCCCGCGGCGACCGCGGCGGCCTGCGCGCGGTCGCTCAGCGCGTACAGGTCGCAGGTCCCGGGGTCGGTGACGCTCAGCTGGGGCGTCTCCGCGCCGGTCCAGGAGAGCCGTCCGGCGGAGACGTCGGCGTACCAGCTCTGCACGGAGCGGTCGTCCGGCCCGAAGAGGAACGCGTCCTCCAGCGCGGGCGTCTCGTGCAGCGTGCCGCCCGGCCAGGAGACGTTGATCGCGAGCAGCGAGCGGACGCCGGTCGCGGTGGCCTTGACGGGGGCGGCTCCCAGCTGGCGCAGCGTGCCGCCGGTGACGCCGACGTCGAGCGAGGCGCCCTCGACCCGTCCACGCACCTGGACGGGCGCTCCGGACGGGAGGGACTCCGCGTCGACCCCGTCGAGCTCGAGGACGCGGTCCCCGACCTGGACCGCGGCGCGGACGTCCTCGGGCTCGTGGCTGCCGGGGGGCGGCGGCGCGCCGTGGACCTGGAGGACGGTGCCGGTGAGCGTCGTGAGCGCGGGCTGCGCGGCTGCGTCGACGGCCGGGACGAGGGCGCCGCCGGCGAGGACGGGGACGACGAGGAGACGCGTTAGCAGGCGCAGCGAGCGAGGGGAACGGGACATAGGGGGAAGCACTCCATCCGGTTCTGTGACCGGAAGTCACCGTAGGCGCACGCTGCGCATCTGTCCGGAGAACAGGGCCATTGGTCCCAGGACCCTGCGCCCTAACGGGTGACGTGCGGCAGCAGGTCCAGCAGGCTCGTCAGCGCGAGGTCCGCCTCGACGCCCTTGAGCCCGGCGACCGTCGCGCCGGCGGCCCGCCCGGCCCGTACGCCGCCGGGGGAGTCCTCGACGACCAGGCACTCGCGCGGGTCGACGCCGAGCTCGCGCGCGGCGAGCAGGTAGCCCTCCGGGTCGGGCTTGCCGTGCACCACGCCGTCCACCGTCACGTCATCCACGGTGACGAGCAGCGGCGCCACGATCCCCGCGGCGCCGAGCCGGTTCGCGGCGAGCCGGTCGTCCGCACTGGTCACGACCGCCCACGGGATCCCGGCGGCCTCGACCGCCGCCAGCAGTTCGTGGGCGCCCGGGCAGGCGACGACGTCCACGAGGTCGTCGTACTGCAGCTCGAGCTGGCGCAGCGAGGCCACCCGCGCGTCCGCAGCCGAGAGGTCGGGGCGTACGCGCGCGACCGTCGCGTCGGAGGGCACCCCGTGGGCGACGGCGAGGACGACCTCGGGGTCCACGGCGTACTCGGCGGCCCAGCGGGTCCACGCCCGCTCCACGGCCGCGTCGGAGTCGACGAGCGTGCCGTCCATGTCGAAGAGGAAGGCGCGCACGGAGTCCACGGTCGCGGAGCATAGCGGCTGCGTCCCGTCACCCACCGTGTCGATCTTCCGCCCCGCGAGGGGAAACCCTGTGGATAGCGCATGAGGGACCGCGCGCGTCCCGCACTCTGGCTCCCACGCGACCGGCTGGCGGGCGCAGAGCGGGGGAGGGCAGCGTGCGCGCCGTCACGGTGGTGGAGGACGAGGTCCGCGAGCTCGTCCGCCGGCGCGGCATCGACCCCGTCACCGACCCGGGCGCGGTCCGCCGCCTCGTCGACGACGTCATCGCCGAGTACGACGACCGCAGCCTCGACGGGCGCCTCCCCGTCCTCGACGACGCCGACGTCGTCGCCCGCGACGTGTTCGACGCGGTCGCAGGATTCGGTCCGCTGCAGCGGTTCCTCGACGACCCGACGGTCGAGGAGATCTGGGTCAACGAGCCCAGCAAGGTGTTCGTCGCCCGCCACGGGGTCGCCGAGCTGACGACGACGGTGCTGAGTGCCCAGGAGGTCCGCGACCTCGTCGAGCGGATGCTGAAGAGCTCCGGGCGCCGGGTCGACGTGAGCTCGCCGTTCGTCGACGCCTCGCTGCCCGACGGCAGCCGCGTGCACGTCGTCATCCCCGACATCACCCGGCACAGCTGGTCCGTCAACATCAGGAAGTTCGTGGCCCGGGCGACGCACCTCGACGACCTCGTGGCGCTCGGTACGCTGACGCCCCAGGCCGCCCGCTTCCTCGACGCGGCCGTCGCGGCCGGGCTCAACATCCTCGTCGCCGGCGGCACGCAGGCGGGCAAGACGACCCTGCTGAACTGCCTGCTGGCAGCGGTTCCTGCCCGCGAGCGCGTCATCACCTGCGAGGAGACCTTCGAGCTCAAGGCGCCCCTCAGCGACTGCGTCGCGCTGCAGTGCCGGCAGCCGAGCCTCGAGGGTACGGGCGAGATCCGGCTGCGCCGCCTCGTCAAGGAGGCCCTGCGCATGCGGCCCTCCCGCATCGTCGTCGGCGAGGTGCGGCAGGAGGAGAGCCTGGACCTGCTGATCGCCTTGAACTCCGGACTGCCCGGCATGTGCACCATCCACGCGAACAGCGCCCGTGAGGCCGTCGCCAAGCTGTGCACGCTCCCCTTGCTGGCAGGGGAGAACGTCTCCTACCAGTTCGTCGTGCCGACCGTTGCCTCCTGCATCGACGTCGTCGTCCACGCGGCGACGGACCTCGACGGCAAGCGGCGGGTCCGCGAGATCCTCGCCGTACCAGGGCGTGTCGAGGGCGGCGTCGTCGAGACCGCCGACCTGTTCGTGACGCGCGACGGCGCGCTCGTGCGCGCCGACGGCTGGCCGCCGCACCAGGACCGCTTCGCGGCCGCGGGCCTCGACCTCGTCCGCCTGCTCGGGGGCAGCTGACCGTGGGTGCCCTCCTCGGACTCCTGCTGGGGGCAGGAGCCCTGCTGCTGCTGCAGTCCGTCGGCCCGGTCCGCGAGGCGCGGCCGAAGGCGCGTCCCGGCTGGCGTGCCGCGACCGCGGAGATGCTCGCCCAGGCCGGGATCACGGGGGTGACGCCGAACGCGCTGGTCCTCAGCTGCTTCGGCACAGGCGTCGTCGTGCTGCTCGCCATGCTCGCGCTCTCCGGATCTCCCGTCGTCGCGGCCGCCTTCGGGGTGCTCGCCGCCTCCGCGCCGGTGACGCTCGTGCGCCACCGCCGCCAGCGACGGCGTACGGACCTGCGTGAGCTGTGGCCCGAGGTCGTCGACAACCTCGCCAGCGGCGTACGCGCCGGGCTCTCCCTGCCCGAGGCGCTCACGCAGGTCGGCGTGCGAGGCCCCGAGCAGCTGCGCGAGCCCTTCGCCCGCTTCGGCGAGGACTACCGCGCCACCGGGCGGTTCGACGCCTGCCTCGACCGGCTCAAGGAGCGGCTGGCCGACCCGGTGGGAGACCGCATCGTCGAGTCGCTGCGCATCGCCCGCGAGGTCGGCGGCTCGGACCTCGGGCGGCTGCTGCGTACCCTCTCGTCGTTCCTCCGCGAGGACGCCCGCTCGCGTGCGGAGCTGCACGCCCGGCAGAGCTGGACGGTCAACGGCGCCCGCCTCGCGGTGGCCGCACCCTGGATCGTCCTCGCGATGCTCGCGACCAACCCGGAGGGCGTGCGCGCCTACGACTCCGCGGCGGGCGCGCTCGTCCTGCTCGTCGGTGGCGGGATCTGCCTGCTGGCGTACCGGATCATGGTCGCGGTCGGCCGGCTGCCCGAGGACGAGCGGGTGCTGCGGTGAACCCGGCCCTCGCCGGCGCGCTCGTCGGCCTGCTGGGCGGTGGCGGCCTCGCCCTCGTCGTCCTGCGGATGCCGGTGCTGCGCCGACCGACGCTGGACGACCGGCTGGCGCCGTACCTCCGCGACACCCCGCGCGTCTCCCGTCTGCTCGCCGACGCGCACGTGCTCACGCCGTTCCCGACGCTGGAGCGCATCGCCGGCCCGCTGATCCGCGACGCCGCCCACCGGCTGGAGCGGCTGCTCGGCGGCACGGCCTCCGTGCGCCGCCGGCTCGACCAGCTCGGCGACGGCACGACCGTCGAGCAGTTCCGCGCGCAGCAGGTGCTGTGGGGGAGCGGAGGACTCGCCGGCGCCCTCGCGCTGTCCCTGGTCCTGCTGAGCGACGGGCGAGGATCGCCTGCGCCGCTGCTGGTCCTCTGCGGCCTCGCGACCGTCGGCGGCGTCCTCGCCCGCGACTACGCCCTGGGCGCCGCCGTCCGCCGCCGCGAGCAGCGGATGGTCGCGGAGTTCCCGACGATCGCCGAGCTCCTCGCCCTGTCCGTCAGCGCGGGCGAGGGTGCGAGCGGAGCGCTCGAGCGCGTCTGCGCGCTCGGCGGCGGTGAGCTCTCCCGCGAGCTCGGCCGGGCGCTCGCCGACGCCCGCGCCGGAGCGTCGCTGGTCGTCGCGCTCGAGGGCATCGCCGAGCGGACGAGCCTCGCGGCCCTCGCGCGCTTCGCCGACGGTGTCGCCGTCGCCGTCGACCGGGGGACGCCGCTGGCCGACGTGCTCCGCGCCCAGGCCACGGACGTCCGGGAGATGGGCCGCCGCGCGCTGCTGGAAGCCGGTGGCCGCAAGGAGATCGCCATGATGGTCCCGGTCGTCTTCCTCGTGCTGCCCGTGACCGTGGCGTTCGCGCTGTTCCCCGGGCTCATCACCCTCCACCTCGCCGGCTAGCAGACCCCCTTGATGTCCCACCACCAGGAGAAGACCGTGTCGTCCACCATGTCCCCGTCCCTCGCCGCCACCCGCTGCGCCCTGCGCGTCCAGGGCGCGGTCGCCCGCCGCCTCGCCGACGACCGCGGCGACATCCCCGCCTGGGTGATGATCACCGTCATGACGGCCGGCATCGTCGTCGTCCTGTGGGGCGTGGCGAAGACCGCCCTCGACACCATGCTCACCAACGCCCTGGCCTCGGTGAAGTAGCCGTGCTGCAGCGCGTCCGCTCGGACGACGGCTCCACGCTGGTGGAGTTCGTCGTCTCGACGACGGCGCTGGCGGCGATGCTCCTCGCCCTCGTCCAGGTCGGTGTGGTCCTCCACGTCCGGACCACGCTGCGGGCGGAGGCGGCCGAGGGCGCGCGCGTGGCGGCGGCCGCCGACCGTACGCCGTCCGACGGCGCCGACCACGCCCGCTCGCTGGCCCGCGGCTCCTTCCCCCGGCTGCGGCCGACCGCCGCCTCCGGGCGCGAGCGCGTCGAGGGCGTCCCCACCGTCTGGGTCGAGCTGCACGCCGGCGTCCCCCTCGTGGGCTGGTTCGCCGGCACCGCGCACCTCAGCGTCCGCGCGCACGCCCTCGAGGAGGGCCGGTGAGCTCCGACGACGGGTCGGCGACGATCGAGGTCTTCGGGCTCGCCCTGCTGCTGCTCGTGCCGCTCGTCTGGGTGCTGGTGGCGGCGAGCACCGTCCAGTCCACCGCGTACGCCGTGGCCGCAGCCGCTCGCGACGCCAGCCGCGCGTACGTGACGACGCCGGGCGGGGCCCCGTCGGAGGCCGAGGCCCGGGCCCGAGCAGCGGCAGCGGTCGCCCTCGGCGACTTCGGGGTGGACCCGGACGACGTGGAGGTCACTGCGGACGGCACGCTCGACCCCGGCGCGTACGTCACGGTGCGGCTGCAGACCACGGTGCGCCTGCCGTTCCTGCCCCGCTCCCTCTCCCGGCGCGCGGTCCGCCTCAGCGGCACCGGCACCTCCGTCGTGGACGACTACCGGTGAGCCGGCTACGCAGCGACGAGACCGGGACCGTCGTCCCCCTGGTGCTCGGGGTCGCCGCCGTCGTCGTCGGGCTCCTCGTCGTCCTCGCTGACGCCTCGAGCGCGTTCCTCGCGCGGGAGGCGCTGTCCGCCGCCGCGGACGGGGCCGCGCTGAGCGCGGCGGGCGCCGTCGACCAGGACCAGGTCTACGCCGGCGGGCTCACCGCGCTGCCCGTCGACCAGGCTCGGGCGGGGGAGCGGGCCGCGGCGTACCTCGAGCGGACACCGGTCGGCCGCCGCTACGCCGTCCGGCTCGTCGCGGTGCGGGTCAGCCCGACCGGCACGTCGGTCACCGTCACGCTGACCGGGCACGCGACCCTGCCGCTGGCGTCCCGGCTGCTCGCGCACGGCGGCGTGACCCTCACGGCGACGGCGAGCGCCGACTCCCCGCTGCGCTGAGGGCTCATTCGGAGCGCGGTCCTGCCGATCGGGTCCGCGTGAGCTGGCAGGAGCGGGTGGCCCCGCGCGAGCCGCGCGTGGCCTTCCGGACGGCCGTCGCGCTGTCGGCGGCTGCCTCGCTCGTGACGCTCGTCGTCGCGCGGCCGTCCTCGCTCGCGCAGGGCATCGCCATCGACACCGTCGCCCCGCTGTTCCTCCTGCTCAGCGCCGTGCTGGCGCGCCACCCGGAGCGGCTGCCCGAGGCCACCTGCTGCGCGTACGCGCTGGCGGGCGTCGGTGCCGTCTACGCGCTCGACGTCATCACCTCGGACGCGACGTTCGGCGGCCAGGTGGTGCTCTACTACCCCACGCTGTACGCCGCGTCGACCCTGCGCCCGACCGCCGCGTGGCTCGTCACGGCGGCGGCCTGCGGCGCCGACCTGGCGCTCAGCCTCCAGCTCTCGACGCCGGCGCACGCCGTGGCCGACGTCGGCTACTTCCTCGTCACCGCGCTCGCGTTCACGTCGCTGCTGGTCCGCTCCGGCGCCCGGCAGGACGCGCTGGTCGCGGTGCTGCGACGGCAGGCCGCCTCCGACGTGCTGACCGGGCTCGCGAACCGCCGCGTGCTCGACGAGGCCGCCGAGTGCGCGCTGTCCGGCACGGACGACGGCACGGTCCTCGTCATCGTCGACCTCGACCGCTTCAAGGCCGTCAACGACCGGCACGGCCACCCCGTCGGCGACGCGGTCCTGCGCCACGTCGCCGACGTGCTGTCGTCCTCCGCCCGGGCCGGCGACGTCGCCTCCCGCCTGGGTGGCGACGAGTTCGCCCTGCTGCTGCCCGGCTGCTCGCCCGAGGTCGGCCTGCGCCGCGCCGACGACATCGTCGCCGCGGTGGCGTCGTCGCCGGTCGAGCTGCCGGACGGCACGCTCCTGCCGGTCAGCGTGAGCGCAGGCTGCGCGCACGCGCCGACGCACGCCCGCGACCTCCGGGCGCTGTACGCCGCGGCCGACGCCGCCCTCTACGAGGCGAAGCGCGCCGGGCGCGGGCGCGCCGCCCTACTCCCTGGGCACCCGGGCGAGGATCTCGCCGTGGGGCACGAGCAGCCACCCGTCGGGGTCGTCGGCCCAGCGGCGCCACGCGGCTGAGACCGCCGCCAGCTCCTCCGCGTCGGCCAGCCCCTCGCGCAGGAGCTGCTCGGCGAGCGCCGACTCCACGACCCGCTTCTCCCACATGCCGCCCCAGAAGTCCCGGTCCTCGGGCGTCGCGTAGCACCAGGAGCTCCCGCCGGCAGTGACGTCCTCCAGCCCGGCCGCGTGCGCCCAGGCCAGCAGCCGCCGCCCGGCGTCCGGCTCGCCGCCGTTGGCGCGGGCCGCGCGCTGGTAGAGCTCCAGCCAGCGGTCCAGCTCCGGCAGCTCCGGGTACCACGTGAAGCCCGCGTAGTCCCCGTCGCGCACGGCGATGAAGCCGCCGGGCTTGGTCACCCGGCGCATCTCGCGCAGCGCCTGTACCGGGTCCGCCACGTGCTGCAGCACCTGGTGGGCGTGCACGACGCAGAAGGTGGCGTCGGGGAAGTCGAGGGCGTGGACGTCGCCGACCGCGTACGACACGTTGGGCAGCCCGCGCCGCTCGACCTCGGCCCGCGTCAGCGCCATGGCCTCCTCGCTGATCTCCAGGGCGGTGACGCTGCCCTGCGGGACCCGCTCGGCGAGGTCGGCGGTGATCGTCCCGGGGCCCGACCCGATGTCCAGGACCGCCATGTGAGGGAGGAGGTGCGGCAGGAGGTACGCCGCGGAGTTCTCCGCCGTCCGCCACCGGTGGGAGCGCAGGACGCTGTCGTGGTGCCCGTGCGTGTATCGGCCGCTCATCAGGATGCCTTCCCTGGTCGGGGTTCCTTCGTGATGAGGACGCTAGCGCCGTTGTCCGCGATCTGAGAAGCACGTCTCACCATGTGAACCAGGTGATGTTCCTCTCAAGTCGTCACCCGGTCAGCCGACATGAGGGTGAACGCCGCCAACCGGTTGGCATCCGAGGAGGAACTCGTGCGACGTCTCTTCCCGCGCCTGGCCGTCGTGGCCGTCGCGAGCTCGGCGCTGCTCAGCGCCTGCGCCGGCAGCGGGTCGACCGCTGTCGGCTCGGGCGCCGACACCGACGCCGGCACGATCGGGCTGCCCATGCCCACGACCGCGCAGGCCCGGTGGGTGCAGGACGGGCAGAACATGCAGAAGCAGTTCCAGGCCCTGGGCTACAAGACCGACCTGCAGTACGCCGGCGACGACGCGCAGAAGCAGAACGCGCAGATCGACGAGATGATCCAGCACCACGTGCGGGCGCTCATCATCGGCTCGGTCGACGGCACGGCCCTCAAGGCCGAGCTCGACAAGGCGAAGGCCGCGGGCATCCCGGTCATCGCCTACGACCGCCTCATCCGCGGCAGCGGCAACATCGACTACTACGCCACCTTCGACAACTTCAAGGTCGGCGTGCTCCAGGCGAACTCGCTGGTCGACGCCCTCGGGCTGAAGACCGCGGCGGCGCCGAAGACCATCGAGCTGTTCGCCGGGTCCCCCGACGACAACAACGCGACGTTCTTCTTCAACGGCGCGATGAGCGTGCTGCAGCCGTACATCACCTCCGGCAAGCTCGTCGTGCCGTCGGGGCAGACCGACTTCAAGACCGTCGCGACGCCCAAGTGGGACGGCAAGACCGCTGCCGCGCGCATGGACACGCTGCTCGCCGGCCCCGACGCCGCGGTCACCCTCGACGCGGTCCTCGCGCCGAACGACGGCATCGCCCGCGGCGTCATCGGCTCGCTGCAGGCCCACGGCTACGGCAAGGGCAAGAAGCTCCCGGTCGTGGACGGGCAGGACGCCGAGCTCGACTCGGTCAAGCTCGTCAACACCGGAGTGCAGTACTCCACGATCTACAAGGACACCCGCGAGCTCGCGAAGGTCGCCGTCGAGATGACGGACAAGATCCTCAACGGCCAGACGCCGGACATCAACGACACCAAGACCTACGACAACGGGGTCAAGGTCGTCCCGACGTTCCTGCTCCAGCCCGTCCTCGTGACGAAGGCGAACCTCCAGACCGTCCTCATCGATGGCGGCTACTACAAGTCCAGCGACCTCGGCTGAGACGGGAGCGACGACAACCATGACCACCCAGGCACTCCGCACCAGCGGCGTCCAGCACCGCGCTCTGCGCGTGGTCGCTGACCGTCCCGTCGGCGTCAAGCTGATCGCCCTCGCCGGCGTCAGTCTGCTCGCCCTGCTGACCTGCATCGGCGTGAGCGCGCGGACCAGCGCGACCGCGTCGGCCAACGCCACCAAGCTCACGCACCTCAACGCCGCGAGCGCCGAGGTCCTCCAGCTCGACCGCCTCGCCAGCGAGCTCAAGAACAACGGCCTGCAGGCGATCGCCCGCACCAAGCCCTCCGACCAGCTCCCGCTGCTCCAGCAGCAGGTCGACGAGAGCACGAAGCTCCTGCAGCAGCTGCAGTCCCAGCACCTGCCGAAGGCGCAGGAGAAGAGCCTGGACAACCTCAACGCGGTCTACTCCGACTACGTGAAGACCATCACGACGTTCATCACGAACGCCGGTGCCGACCCGGCGACCGCCCGGCTCGGGTGGGAGCAGATCGGCGTGGACAACTACCTCGTCAGCGCGGTGCTCCGCAACGAGCGCACGGAGTTCGCGAAGGTCATCGCCGGCGCCAACGCCTCCGCCGCGTCCGAGCGTGCCAACGCCACCCACCTGCTGTACGGCGTGGCCGGCATCTGCGCCCTCATCGTGGTCCTGCTGTCCTTCATCGTGGTCAGCTCGATCAAGAAGCCCCTGCAGCGCGTGGTCAAGGCGCTCGACGCCATGGCCAAGGGCGACCTGACCGTGTCCGCCGACGTCACCTCCAAGGACGAGGTCGGCCAGATGGCCACCGCGCTCGACAAGGCGCTGCACGGCGTCCGCGAGGTCGTCCGCTCGGTGACCGCGTCCGCCACGGCCGTGGCCGCCGCCGCCGAGGAGATGTCCTCGAACTCCGTCTCGATGACCGGCTCGGTCGAGGACTCCTCGCGCCAGGCCGAGCTCGTCGCCCAGTCCGCGCAGCAGGTGTCGGTCAACGTGCAGACCGTCGCCACCGGCGCGGAGGAGATGGGCCTGTCCATCAGCGAGATCGCCCACAACGCCAACGAGGCCGCCCGCGTCGCCGGTCGTGCCGTCACCATCGCCGAGTCCACGACGGCGCAGGTCGGCAAGCTCGGCGAGTCCTCCACGGAGATCGCCGAGGTCGTCAAGGTCATCACCTCGATCGCCGAGCAGACCAACCTGCTCGCGCTCAACGCCACCATCGAGGCGGCGCGCGCCGGGGAGTCCGGCAAGGGCTTCGCGGTCGTCGCCAACGAGGTCAAGGAGCTCGCTCAGGAGACCGCGCGGGCGACCGAGGACATCAGCAAGCGCGTGCTGGCCATCCAGGCCGACACCGAGGGCGCCGTGTCCGCGATCAGCGAGATCAGCTCGGTCATCTCGCAGATCAACGACTTCCAGACCACGATCGCCACGGCGGTCGAGGAGCAGACGGCGACCACCAACGAGATGAACCGCAGCGTCGCGGCGGCGGCGGAGGGCGCGGGCGGCATCGCCGGCACCATCGCCCAGCTCGCCGAGTCCTCGCGAGTGACCAGCGTCGGTGTCTCGCAGTCGAAGGACGCCGTCGCCGAGCTCAGCCTCATGGCGCACGAGCTCCAGGCCCTGGTGGCGCACTTCCGCGCCTGACCGACCTGCCCCCAGCGGGCCCGGACGCCCCACGGCGTCCGGGCCCGCTGTCGTCGTGCGCTGTGGTCGGATGTCGCCATGCACCTGCTCGTGATCGGCGGCTCGGGCCTGGTGGGCCGCGAGCTCGTCGCGCAGGCCCTCGCCGCGGGCGACCGGGTCAGCGCCACGGCGTGCGCGGCTGGTCCAGGCGACCCCTCCGTCGACTGGCACCGGCTCGACGTCCGCGAGCGTGCCGGTGTCGCCTCCCTGGTCGCCGAGGTGGACCCGGACGCGGTGGTGAGCACGGCGTACCGGGTGGACGACTGGGCGACGACGGCTGACGGCGCCGCGCACGTCGCCCTCGCGGTCGGGAGCCGCCCGCTCGTCCACGTCTCCAGCGACGTGGTGTTCTCCGGTGCCGCGGTGACGTACGCCGAGGACGCGCTGCCCGACCCCGTCTCGCCGTACGGTGCGGCGAAGGCCGCCGCCGAGACCGCGGTCCGCGCGATCGCGCCACGCGCCGTGGTGGCGCGCACCTCGCTCGTGCTCGGCGGCTCGCCGTTCGAGGGCTTCGTCCGCCGCCTGGCCACCGGCGCCGCGACCGGGGCGCTGTTCACCGACGAGGTCCGCTGCCCCGTGCACGTCGCCGACCTCGCGGCCGCCCTCCTCGAGCTGGCCCGCGAGCCGAGGAGCGGCGTCGCGCACCTCGCCGGCCCGGACGCGGTCAGCCGGGCCGAGCTCGGCCGGCTGCTCGCAGTCCGCGACGGGCTCGACCCCGGGCTGCTGCCGGTCCGCGCCCGTACCGCCGCCGACCGCCCCGGCCCGCTCGACGTGCGGCTCGACGCGACGCGCACCGCGGCCGCGCTGCGCACCCCGCTGCGGGGCGTGCGCTCGCTCCTCGCGCCCTGAGGAGGCAGGATCGGGGGGTGGAGCAGCAGGAGATCGCGCTGGGACCGGCCACCCCCGAGGACTTCCGGGCGGCGTTCCGCCGCCACCCGGCGGGCGTCGTCGTCGTCACCGCCGACGCGGGCGCCGGGCCGGCCGGCCTGACGGCGACCTCGCTCGTCTCCGTGAGCCTCGACCCGCCGATGGTCTCGCTGGCCATCGCCGAGAGCGCGTCCGCGTGGCCCGCGCTCTCCCGGGCCGGCAGCTTCGTCGTCAACCTGCTCGGCCAGGACCACCCCGAGCTCGCCCAGCACTTCGCGACCCGCGGGATCGACCGGTTCGCGCCCCCGACCCGGTGGGTGCGGCTGACGACGGGGGAGCCCGCGCTGCTCGACGCGGCCTCGTGGCTTCGCTGCGCGACGGACGAGCGGGTGCGCGTCGGCGACCACTGGCTGGTCCTCGGTCGGGTGACCGCCGCGCGGGTCGACCCGGAGGCTGCGCCGCTCGTCTACCACGACCGCCGCTACCACGGGCTGGGCGAGCACACCGCGCTGGAGGTCTAGCCGGACGTGCGGGGCCCGCGCGCGCCGTACCCTTGTCCCTCGTGGCCGGTCCCGACTTCTCCGACGAGCTCAAGTCCCTCGACACGACGCTGACCAGCGTCGAGACGGTCCTCGACCTGCCGGCGCTGCGCGCGCAGGTCAAGGACCTCGAGGACCAGTCGGGCGCCCCCGACCTGTGGAACGACCCGGACGAGGCGCAGAAGGTGACCTCGAAGCTCGCCCACCTGCAGGGCAGCCTGCGCAAGGTGGAGGGCTACCGCTCCCGCCTCGACGACCTCGCCGTGCTCTGGGAGCTCGCCGAGGGCGAGGACGACGAGGGCACCCGCGAGGAGGCGCAGGCCGAGCTCGCCCGCCTCCAGGGCGACATCGAGGCCCTCGAGGTGCAGACCCTGCTCAACGGCGAGTACGACTCGCGCGAGGCGCTCGTGACGGTGCGCGCGGAGGCCGGCGGGGTCGACGCCGCGGACTTCGCCGAGATGCTCATGCGGATGTACCTCCGCTGGGCCGAGCGCCACGACTTCAAGGTCGATGTGCTCGACACCTCCTACGCGGAGGAGGCCGGCATCAAGTCGGCGACGTTCCGCGTGGGGGCGCCGTACGCCTACGGCACGCTGAGCGTCGAGCAGGGCACCCACCGGCTCGTGCGCATCTCGCCGTTCGACAACCAGGGCCGCCGCCAGACCAGCTTCGCCGGCGTCGAGGTGCTGCCGCAGGTCGAGACCGACGACCACATCGAGATCCCCGACGACGACATCCGCGTCGACGTCTTCCGCTCGAGCGGGCCCGGTGGCCAGGGCGTCAACACGACCGACAGCGCCGTGCGGCTCACCCACCTGCCGACCGGCATCGTCGTGAGCTGCCAGAACGAGCGCTCGCAGATCCAGAACCGCGCCTCGGCCATGGCGGTCCTGCAGGCCAAGCTGCTCGAGCGCCGCCGGCAGGAGGAGCAGGCCCGGATGGACGCGCTCAAGGGCGACTCGTCCGGCTCGTGGGGCAACCAGATGCGCTCCTACGTGCTGCACCCGTACCAGATGGTGAAGGACCTGCGCACGGAGTACGAGACGGGCAACACCCAGTCCGTCCTCGACGGCGACATCGACGGTCTCATCGAAGCCGGGATCCGCTGGCGCAAGTCGCAGGGCTAGCTGCCCGCCCGAGCACGAGCCGTCGGGCTGCCGACACCACGGCGGCGAGGTTCGCGCCCGTCGTCGAGGAGTCCAGCCCGAGCGCCCAGCCCGCGGTCCCGGCCGCGGCGTACTCCAGGAAGCTCACGGCGCGGGCGGCGCTGCCGGCGCCCAGCGACTGCTGCGCCAGCGAGCGCACCTCCAGCGCGACACCCCGCTCTGCGAGGGCGAGCACGAGCGCCTCGACCGGCCCGGCGCCGGGGAACGCCCGCGTACGCCGCTCCCCCTCGACCGCGAGGTCGACCGTCACGCTCGCCGCCCCGTCGAGCGGGTGCTCGTCGTGCCAGCCGTGGAGCACGACGCCGCCGCCCTCGGGGGCGTACACCTCGTGGAGCAGGCGGGCGAGCCGCTCGCCGTCCACCTCGCCGCCCTCGTCGTCCGCGAGCCGCTGGACGTGGCGGGCGTAGTCGACCTGCATGGCGCGCGGCAGCTCGATGCCCGTCGCCCCGCGCAGGAGGTAGGCCGCGCCGCCCTTGCCCGACTGGCTGTTCACGCGCACGACGGCGTCGTACGAGCGGCCCAGGTCGGCCGGGTCGACCGGGAGGTACGGCACCTCCCACGCCAGCTCGCGCGGGTCGACGCCGGCGGCGCGCGCCTCCTCGCGCAGCGCCGCGAACCCCTTGGCGATGGCGTCCTGGTGGGTCCCGGAGAACGCCGAGTGCACGAGCGAGCCGACGTACGGGTGCCGCTCGTGCACCGCGATGCCCGTGCACTCCTCGACCGTCCGGCGGACGGCGTCGATGTCGGAGAAGTCGACGCGCGGGTCCACGCCCTGGGCGTGGAGGTTCAGCGCCAGGGTCGCGAGGTCGACGTTGCCGGTCCGCTCGCCGTTGCCGAACACGCAGCCCTCGACGCGCTGGGCCCCGGCGAGCAGGGCGAGCTCCGCGCACGCGACACCGGTCCCGCGGTCGTTGTGCGGGTGGACGGAGAGGATGACCGCCTCGCGCCGCGCGAGTGAGCGGTGCATCCACTCGATCTGGTCGGCGTAGACGTTGGGCGTCGCCGCCTCCACCGTCACCGGCAGGTTGAGCACCACCGGGCGGTCGGTGCTCGCCTCCCACAGCGCGGTCACCCGGTCGCAGACCTCGAGCGCGAACTCGGGCTCGGTGAGGTTGAAGACCTCCGGGGAGAACTGGAACCGCGCGCGCGGCAGGTCGCCGGCGAGCTCGAGGACGTCGCGCGCCCCGGCCAGCACCAGCTCGAGGACCTCCTGGCGCGAGCGGCGCAGCACCAGCCGCCGCCACAGCGGGGCGGTCGCGACGTAGAGGTGGATGAGGACGTCGCCCCGCAGCCCGCGCACGGACTCGACCGTCCGCTCGACCAGGTCGCGCCGCGCGGCGGTGAAGACGGAGACCGTGACGTCGGGCGGCGCCAGCTCGCTCCCGGCCAGCAGGCGGACGAAGTCGAAGTCGGTCTGCGAGGCGCTCGGGTAGCCGACCTCGACCTCCTTGTAGCCCATGGCGACCAGCAGCTCGAACATCCGCCGCTTGCGCTCCGGGTCCATCGGCTCGGGCAGCGCCTGGTTGCCGTCGCGCAGGTCCACCGGCACCCAGAGCGGAGCCGCGGTCAGCCGGGCGTCCGGCCAGCTGCGGGGCCCGGACGGGAGCGCGACCCGGTCGTGGACGGCGCGGTAGCGGTGCGAGGGCATCCCGGACGGGAGCTGGCGGTCCCACCAGGGGGCGGTCGTCGTCATGGCTGGGACGCTAGCGACACATCAGGTTGTCTGACAAGTGGAGTTGTCCGACGAGCGGGAGGTCGCCAGGATGGACGCATGCCCCTCCAGCGCGCTCCCCTCGCCGAGCAGGCCGCCGCCGCCGTCGCGGACGGCATCCGCGCGGGGCGCTGGGCGGTGGGCGACAGGCTGCCGGGTGAGGCGCAGCTCGCCGAGGAGCTCGGCGTCGGGCGCTCGACCGTCCGGGAGGCCGTCCGCGTGCTCGCCGGCGCCGGGATGGTCGAGTCGCGGCAGGGCGCGGGCACGTACGTCCGGGCAGCGGCCCGCTCCGGCTGGGGCGAGGCGCTGCGGCGCGCGGAGGTCGTCGAGGTCGTCGAGGCGCGGGAGGCGCTCGAGGTCGAGGGCGCCCGGCTCGCCGCCGAGCGGCGCACGGAGGAGGACCTCGCCGCGCTCGACGCGGCGCTGGCCGAGCGGGCGGCGGCGGTCGGCGGACCGGCCGAGGCGTACGTCGACGCCGACCTCGCGTTCCACCGGGCGGTCGTGGCGGCCGCGGGCAACCCGCTGCTCCTCGAGCTCGTCGACCTGCTGCGCGAGCGCGTGCGCACGGCGATGCTCGACTACCTGCGCCTGCAGGGGGAGGCCGACCCGCCCGCCGAGCACGACCTGCACGCCCGCATCGTCGAGCGCGTGCGGCAGGGGGACGCGGAGGGGGCGGCCCGCGCGGCGCGCGGGCACCTGGTGGCGCTCGCCAGGAGGGCCGGCGGCGTCCCCGCGGCGTGAGCGGCCCGTGGGCGCGTCGTGAGCGGCTAGTGCGCGAGGAGCAGCAGACCGACCCAGGTCACGAGCAGGGCGGCGGCGAGGGCGAGCAGCGCGGGTCCGCGGCCGTGGTCCTCCGGCGGCCGGTTGCGGAACGGCCGGCACGTGGAGCAGCGCCCCTCGTCCGCAGGACCTCCACAGGCCGCGCACACCGGGCGCGCCCGGCCGTCGAACTGCGCCACCGCGACCCCTCCTCGACCCTGTCGGCACTGCTCTGTCGCTGCCCTATCGACCAGACCAACGTCCCGCTGAAGCCCAGCGTGCCCGCATCCGGGGTGTCCTGCACCTCAGTCGGCTCCCCGCCCGGCGTCCAGCCCGACATCCAGGGAACGTGCAGGGAGCCCACCTAGACTGGCGCGCGCCCCGTCCCCGAGCCCCTGGTCGGTCCGTGATCCGCTTCGACGCCGTCACCATGTCCTACCCGCGTACGAACCGCCCGGCCCTGGGCGCGGTCGACGTGGAGATCGGCAAGGGCGAGTTCGTCTTCCTCGTCGGCCCCTCGGGGTCGGGCAAGTCGACGTTCCTGCGCCTGGTGCTGAAGGAGGAGAGGGCGACGGCCGGCGCGGTCTACGTCGCCGGCCGCGACGTCAGCCGCCTGCCGGCCTGGAAGGTCCCCGCGCTGCGCCGGCAGATCGGCGTGGTGTTCCAGGACTTCCGCCTGCTGCCGGGCAAGACCGTCTCGCAGAACGTCGCGTTCGCCCTCGAGGTGATCGGGAAGCCGCGCTCGGTCGTGCGCGCCGTCGTGCCCGAGGTGCTGGAGCTGGTCGGGCTGCAGGGCAAGGGCGACCGCATGCCCGACGAGCTCTCGGGCGGCGAGCAGCAGCGCGTCGCGATCGCCCGGGCGTTCGTCAACCGCCCGACGATCCTGCTGGCGGACGAGCCGACGGGCAACCTCGACCCGAGCACGAGCGTCGGCATCATGCGGCTGCTCGACCGGATCAACCGCACGGGCACGACGGTGGTCATGGCCACGCACGACAACGACATCGTCGACCAGATGCGCAAGCGGGTCGTGGAGCTCGACGAGGGGCAGGTCGTGCGCGACCAGTCCCGCGGCGTCTACGGCTACTGAGAGCAAGAGGAGACCTCCCCCCGTGCGCTTGCGCGTCATCGCCTCCGACGTCCTGCTCGGCCTGCGTCGCAACTTCACCATGACCGTCTCGGTCGTCATCACGACCTGGGTCGCCCTCGGCTTCTTCGCCGCCGGGCTGCTGTTCAGCCAGCAGGTCAGCACGATGAAGGGCTACTGGTACGACAAGGTCGAGGTCTCGATCTACCTGTGCACCAAGGACGACTCGGCCGCGGGCTGCGCGCAGGGGGAGGTCACCCCGGCGCAGCGCGACGCGATCTCGGCCGAGCTGAAGGCGATGCCCGAGGTGAAGGCCGTCTACTTCGAGGACCGGGGCGCGGCGTACAAGCGCTTCAAGGCGATGTTCAAGGACAACCCCATCAGCGAGAACACCGACCCGGAGGCGCTGCCCGAGTCGTTCCGCGTCAAGCTCGTCGACCCCGAGCAGCTCGACGTCATCCAGTCGAAGTTCGCGGGCTCGCCGGGGATCGAGGAGGTGAGCGACAGCAGGGCGGTCTTCCAGAAGCTGTTCGACATCCTCGGCCGGCTGCAGGCGGGGGCGTTCCTCGTGGCCGGCGCGACCGTGCTCTCCGCGGCGCTGCTCATCTCCAACACCATCCGCGTCGCGGCGTACAACCGCCGGCGGGAGACCGCGATCATGCGGCTCGTCGGCGCGTCGAACTTCTACATCCAGCTGCCGTTCCTCCTCGAGGCGGCGCTGGCGGGCCTGCTCGGTGCCGCGCTCACCGTCGGCTCCGTCGTGGCGTTCGAGAAGTTCATCGTGCTCGACCAGGCGGCGCGCAAGATCCAGGTGGTGCCCTTCATCGGCTGGGCGGACGTCTGGTCCGTCGTGCCCTGGGTCGTCGTGGTCGGGGTGGCCCTGTCCGCGTTCGCCGCGCTCGTGACGCTGCGGCGGCACCTGCGCGTCTGAGGCGCCGACTCACAGCCCGGCGTACGGCGTGGCGGCCTGGCGCGGCGCGGCGGCCCTGGTGCAATGGCGGGGAAGTGCCCGCCCCGGCCCGCTCAGGTCCGGCCACACCGTCGGAGTGCCCCCTTCGTGCGCCTGCGTCCGCTCCTCGCCGCTGTGACGGCGCTCGTCGTCGCCTCGAGCGCGCTCGCCTCCGCCGAAGCCGCGGACGACCTGGGGTCGCAGAAGCGCGCCTCGGACGCTGCGGCCGACCGGCTGCGCGGCGACCTCGCGGACACGGCCGCGGACCTGGCGAAGGCCGTCGTCGCCAACCAGCAGGCGCAGGCGGCGCTCGTCGCGGCGCGGCAGCGGGAGAGCGCGGCCGAGGACGCGCTCGCCTCGGCGCAGCGGAAGGAGGCGCAGCTCACCGCGCGGCTGGCCGCCGCCCAGGACGACCAGGACGCGGCCGAGTCCGACGTGAGCAGCGCCCAGGACCAGCTCGCGGCCGGCCAGCGCGACGTCGACGAGCTCGTCCGGCAGGCCTACCGCCAGGGCTCCTCCGGCTCGTCGCTCGACCTGTTCCTCGACTCCTCGAGCCCGAGCGAGCTGGCCGACCGGATGGCCCTCGTCCGCGGCGCGCTGCGCTCCCAGGGCGGGGCGGTCCGCCAGCTGCAGGTGCTGCGCGCGGACCTCGCCGCGAAGCAGGCGGCCGTGCGGCAGAAGCGGCAGATCATCGCCGGGCTGCAGGAGCAGGCCGCGGCCGAGGTCGTCACCCTCGACGCCGCGGAGTCCGCCGCCTCCGACGCGCGCAGCGCGGCCCAGGGCGCCGCGGCGCAGGCCGCCTCCACCGAGCAGTCGCTGTCCAGCCGCAAGGCGCAGGAGGCCCAGCGCCTCGCCGCCCAGGAGGCGGTCTCCGCCCACCTCTCGGCCCAGCTGCGCGCACTGGCGGCCAAGCGGGCCGCCGCGGCGCGTGCCGCAGCGCGCCGGCGGGCGCTGGAGACGCCGCCCGGCGGGTCCTCCGGCGGCGGCTCGGGCGGGTCGGGCGGGTCGGGTGGTGGCTCCGACAGCGGGTCCAGCGGCGGCTCGAGCGGCGGTGGCTCCGCGCCGGTGCAGGGCGCCGGCTACTTCTCGCCGCCGGTCAACGGCCCGGTCACCTCGCCGTTCGGCATGCGGTTCCACCCCGTGCTCCACGTGTGGAAGCTGCACGACGGCACGGACTTCGGCGCCGCCTGCGGCACCCCCATCCACGCCTCGGCCGACGGCACCGTCATCTGGGCGCAGAACCTCACGGGCTACGGCAACCAGCTCGCGATCGACCACGGCGTCGTCAACGGGGTGTCGCTGACGACGAGCTACAGCCACCAGGAGCGGTTCGCGGTGTCGGTCGGGCAGCACGTCAGCCGCGGCCAGGTCATCGGCTACACCGGCCAGACCGGCTACGCCACCGGCTGCCACGTCCACTTCATGGTCTACGTCAACGGCAAGGCCGTGGACCCGCAGTCGGGCTGGCTCTGACGCCACCGCCGCCGTGACCCCGGCGGCCGGGCGGGACCACGGCCTAGACTCCTTCCCCATGGCGTCGACGCGCCGCCTCGTCCTCGCGCTCGCCGCGGGCGCGGGGCTGCTCACCGCGTACGCCGCCGGCCTGGCGACGCCGCGCGGCGGGAGCGCCGACCCCGTGCGCCCCGACTCCAGCCTCGCCGCGGCGGCCGCCCGGATCAGCGCGAGCGCGGCGGAGCCGGTGACGGCGGAGGAGCTGCAGCAGGCCGCCGTCACGGGGATGCTCTCCGCGCTCCACGACCGCTGGGCGCGCTACTACCCGCCGGCCGACGCGCAGGCGCAGGCCGCGGCCGTCGAGGGGCGGTTCACGAGCGTCGGGCTGTGGCTGCGCGAGTCCAGCCGCCACCTGGTGGTCGCGAGCGTGACCGGCGGTTCCCCCGCGGCGCGGGCGGGTGTGCGCCCGGGGGACGTCGTCGCCTCGGTCGCGGGAGCTGTCCCCGTCTCGGTGCCGCAGGCCGCGGACCTCCTGCGCGGGGCGGCCGGGACCTCGGTCGACGTGCGGCTGCGCCGCGGCGGCCGCGCGCTGCACCTCTCGCTCGAGCGCGTCGAGGTGGGGGAGCGCCCGGTGAGCAGCCGGCGGCTGGCCGGCGGAGCCCTGCTGGTCCGGGTCGAGTCCTTCACGCGCGGCACGGGGCGCGAGGTGCGCGCGGTGCTCGCCGCCGAGCCGCACGCGCAGGGCGTCGTGCTCGACCTGCGCGGCAACCCTGGGGGCCTGCTCGACGAGGGCGTGGAGGTCGCCTCGATCTTCCTGCACGGCGGCGCGGTCGTGAGCTATGACCGGCGCGACCAGCCGGCGCAGACCCTCACGGCGGTGGGGACGCCGGACACGACCACGCCGCTCGTCGTGCTCGTCGACGGGGGCACGGCGTCGGCGGCGGAGGTCGTCGTCGGCGCCCTGCAGGACCGGGGGCGCGGCGTGGTGGTGGGCAGCCGCACCTACGGCAAGGGCTCGGTGCAGGAGACCTTCCCGCTGCCCGACGGCGCCGCCGTCGAGCTGACGGTCGGGCACTACCGCACGCCGCTCGGCCGCGACCTCGACGGCGTCGGCATCGCCCCCGACGTCCAGGTGGCGGCGGACGCGCCGGCCACGGTCGCGGAGCGGCGGGCGGCGACGGTGCTGCTCGGGCTGCGGGCCTCGCTGCCCCGGTGAGCGCGTACGGCGGGGCACGGGTCGGCATCAGCGGCTGGACCTACGCGCCGTGGCGCGGCGTGTTCTACCCGCCGCAGATGCCCCACCGCCTCGAGCTGCCCTTCGCGGCCTCGCGGCTGAGCTCGATCGAGATCAACGGCTCGTTCTACTCGCTGCAGACGCCGTCGTCGTACGCCGCCTGGCGCGCCGCGACGCCCGAGGACTTCGTCTTCAGCGTCAAGGGCCCGCGGTTCATCACCCACATGAAGAAGCTCGCGGGCGTCGAGGAGCCGCTGGCCAACTTCTTCGCCTCCGGCGTGCTCGCGCTGCAGGAGAAGCTCGGGCCGGTGCTCTGGCAGCTGCCGCCCACGCTGGGCTACGACGCGGGTCGCCTCGCGGCGTTCTTCGACCTGCTGCCGCGCACCACCGTTCAGGCGGCGGCCCTCGCGGAGCGGCACGGCGAGCGGCTGACGGACCGCGCCCTCACCGTGGCCGATGCCGACCGGCCGCTGCGCCACGCGCTCGAGGTGCGCCACGCGTCCTTCACGACGCCGGAGCTGCCGCGCCTGCTGCGCGACCACGACATCGGCCTGGTCGTGGCCGACACGGCAGGGAAGTGGCCGTACCTCCTCGAGGTGACGAGCGGGTTCGTCTACTGCCGGCTGCACGGCTCCGAGGAGCTCTACGTCAGCGGCTACGACGCGCCCGCGCTCGACGCGTGGGCGGAGCGGATCAGCGCGTGGCGCGCGGCCGGGCTCGACACCTACGCGTACTTCGACAACGACGTCAAGGTGCGCGCCCCCTTCGACGCGCTGGGCCTGGCCCAGCGGCTCGGGATCGCCTGGGAGCACGAACCGCCCGCGTGGACGCCGCGCCCGCGGAGGGCCTCAGCCGAGTAGCGGGCGCGGGTCGAAGGCGACGCGGATGCGCGTGATCGCGCCGTCCTCCACGTGCGACCAGTTGGTGACCGGCAGCGGGTCGGCGCCGGCGCGGTGGAACTCGAACCACGTCAGCACGTCCGGCCCGTCGACCCAGCGGTGCACGACCTCGATGGAGTCGACGATCCCGCGGACGCCGAGCAGGCCGCGCACGCACTCCTCGGGCCCGTGCGCCGTCCCCATCGGGCCGGTGAACTCGACGTCGTCGGCGAACAGCGGGGCCAGGCCCTCGGCGTCGCGACCCTGCCAGTGCTCGAAGTACGCCGTCGCGACCTGGGTCGGTGTGGTGTCCATGCCTCGATCGTGGCAGCGGACAGAGTCAGCAGTCCAACACCTGGCTGTGCTCGCTGCCATAAGGTGGAGTGATGGAACGTCGTCAGCTGGAGTACGTCGTGGCCGTCGCCGACGACGCCAGCTTCACCCGGGCCGCGCGGCGCCTGCACGTCGCTCAGCCCGGCATCAGCGCGCAGGTGGCCCTGCTCGAGAAGGAGCTGGGGGAGCGCATCTTCGACCGCGACGCCCGGGGCGTCGCGTTGACCCCGGTGGGCGAGCTCGTCGTCGAGCGGGCCCGAGGTGTGCTGCAGGCCTTCGACGACGTCCGCACTGCCGGCGCGGAAGCCCGCGGGCTCGTGCGCGGTGCTGTGACGATCGGGACCGTGCGCGGCGTCCCGCTCGGGAGCCTGGCCGCCAGCATCGCGGCCTTCCGCTCACGCCACCCGGGCATCGACGTCCGCCTCGTCGAGGACGAGTCCGCCCCGCTGCTGGCCGGGCTCGCCGACGGTGGCGTCGACCTGGCGCTCGTCGCGCTGGCGGGCGACCCCCCGGCCGCAGTCGTGGTCCGTACGCAGCTCGACGACCGGCTCGCGGTCGCGGTCCCCCCGGACGACCCGTGGGCCCGCCGTAGGCGGGTGCGGCTGGAGGAGCTCGCCGAGCGGTCGCTGGTCGGCTTCCCGCCCGGAGCCGGCGCCCGCGACGCGCTCGACGCGGCGGCCGGACGCGCCGGCGTACGGCTGCGGGTCGCCTTCGAGGCGGGCACCGTCGCGAGCGTGGTCGAGCTCGCCCGCGCCGGTCTCGGGCCCGCCGTCGTCCCCGAGACCGTCGTGCGGACCCCGCTCGGCGAGGGGCTGCACGGGCTGTCGCTCGCCCCGGCCGTCCGGTCGCGGCTGGCGCTGGCATGGCGGGACCCGCGACGGCGTACGCCCTCGCCCGCGGCGCGCGCCCTGCTGGCCGCGGTGCTGCGTCCCGCGGCCGCGCACGGTGAGCGGGACCGGCGCCCGGCGCAGTAGAGTCGGCGATCGTCATGGTCAAGGAGCAAGGGCGCAAGCTCATCGCGCAGAACAAGAAGGCGCGGCACGACTACGCCCTCGAGGACACCTTCGAGGCGGGTCTCGTCCTGACCGGGACCGAGGTCAAGGCGCTGCGCGCCGGCCGGGCGTCGCTCGTGGACGGCTTCGCGGAGATCCGCGACGGCGAGGCCTGGCTGCTCAACGTGCACATCCCGGAGTACTCCCAGGGCACCTGGACCAACCACGCGCCCCGCCGCCCGCGCAAGCTGCTCCTGCACAAGCTCGAGATCGTCAAGCTCATCGGCAAGACCAAGGAGTCCGGCATCACGATCGTGCCGCTCTCGCTGTACTTCAAGGACGGCAAGGCCAAGGTCGAGATCGCGCTCGCCCGCGGCAAGCGTGCCTACGACAAGCGCCAGACCCTCATGGAGAAGCAGAGCAAGCGCGAGGCCGACCGGGCCGTCTCGGCGGCGCGCCGGCGCCAGCGCTCGGTCGAGGGCTGACCCGCCCGCGGGCATGCCCGGGGGCCGGGAGGCGTTGACCAGGGTGATGCCTGAGCCGACGATGACCCAGCTGACCCTCGGCGCGCCCGAGCCCGCACCCGTGCGGCACACGACCTCCCTGCTCGACGTCCGCCGCATCTACGCCGAGCCCGCGGCAGCCGCGTCCGAGCGCGGCCGCCAGGTGCTGAGCCGCTGGCCAGACGCCGAGGTCGTCGAGGTGGCCAGCCACTGGCAGATCCCCGAGCTCCACGGCGACGAGGCCAACGTCGCGCGCTGGGTGCGGATCAAGACCGAGGCGCTCGTCCTCGGCGTCAAGAAGTCGTTGACGGCGCGGCCGAACGGCCGCAGCAGCGACTTCATCGCGCCGTCGACGGCCAACGGCTGCGCCATGGCGTGCGCCTACTGCTACGTCCCGCGGCGCAAGGGCTACAGCAACCCCATCACGGTCTTCACCAACATCGAGCAGATCTGCGGCTACCTCACCCGCCACGTGGGGCGGCAGGGCCTCAAGGCCGAGCCCAGCCAGACCGACCCGCACGCCTGGGTCTACGACATCGGCGAGAGCTCCGACTGCTCGCTCGACGCGACGGTGAGCGACAACGTGCGCGACCTGGTCGACACGTTCCGCGCCCTGCCGACGGCGAAGGCGAGCTTCGCGACGAAGTACGTCAACCGCGACCTGCTCGGCTGGGAGCCGCAGGGGCGTACGCGCATCCGCTTCTCGCTCATGCCCGAGGACGTGAGCCGCGTCGTGGACATCCGCACCAGCAAGGTGTCCGAGCGCATCGCCGCCATCGACGACTTCGTGGCCGCGGGCTACGAGGTCCATGTCAACCTCAGCCCGGTCATCGTCAAGGACGCCTGGCTCGACGAGTGGCGCACCCTGCTGCGCCAGCTCGCCGACGGCACCTCGGCGGCGAGCCAGGCGCAGCTCGCGGCGGAGGTCATCTTCCTGACCCACAACGACCGGCTGCACGAGGTCAACCTCGGCTGGCACCCGAAGGCCGAGGAGCTGCTCTGGCGCCCCGACCTCCAGCAGCCCAAGCGCTCGGAGAGCGGCGGGCTCAACGTCCGCTACCGCACCGGCGAGAAGGGCCGCTACGTCGCGCAGCTGCTCGAGCTCATCGAGCAGGAGACGCCGTGGCTGCGCGTCCGCTACGCGTTCTGAGGCTCAGCGCGCGCTGAGGGCGAGCTGGGCGATCGGCTGCGCGGCGACCGTGACGGCGTAGCCGCTGCCCGAGCGCGGCGCCGTGAGCACGAAGCGGCCGGCGGCGTCGGTGCGGGTCGTGGCGACCGCGCGGCCGTGCTGGACCAGCGCGACCCGCGTGCCCTTGGCGGCCGGGCGGACCGCGCCCTTGACCGTCAGCCCGCTGGCCGAGACCTGGACCTTGGGCGTCACCGTCACGGTGAGCGCCGCGCTGGTCGTCGTCCCCGCCGCCAGCCGGTACGCGGTGGTGGCCACCGGCGCGACGGTCAGCGAGACCGTGCCCTGGGCGCTGGTGCGCGCCCAGCCGAGGGTCGTCCAGCCCGTGCCCTGCTTGCGCTGCAGCGCGACCCGGGTCCCGGCCGCCGGCGCGGTGCCGGTCGTGGCCGTGCCGGTCAGCACCACGCGGGTGCCGGCGACGGTCTTCGGCGTCACGGTCGTCAGGCCGAGGGCCAGCGTCGCCACCGGGGTGGTGGCGGGAGCGGTCGGGGCGACGCTCGGGCCGGGGTTCGCGGTCGCGCCGGGCGTCGGCGTGGGGGCCGCGCTCGACGCCGGGGCCGGGGTGCCGGACGCGGACGCCGCGGTGGAGGCCTGCGCCGTACGCCCGTCCTGCTGGGTGAGCGTCGCGGTCACGGTGCCGCCGGAGGGGCAGCTCACCGCCAGCCGCGCACCGCCGGGCGAGGTCGTCGTGGCCGTCGCCGGCGTGCAGCCCGGCGCGGTCCAGTCGACGCGCCAGCCCTGGCCGCTCGGCACGCTCGGCGCGAGCACCGCGGCGCTGCCGTCGTAGGACAGCGTGGCGGTGGGCGCGGGCGGGTCGAAGAGGAACGACGAGTTCGCGGCGTTCCAGTTCGTGGCGAGCGCGCTGCCCGGGGCGGGGTTGGTGTTGAAGTAGTCGTCGCCGCCGCAGTCGAGCAGCTTCTCGTGCGTGGTCGGGCACGACTGGGTCATGACGACGCCCGAGCCGTCGACGTAGCACATGACGTCGGACTCGTCGGTGCAGTGGCCGTTCGCCGTCGCGTGCGGGGCGAAGCTCAGCACCGCGCCGAGGGTGTGGGTCAGCTCGTGCGCCTCGACGCTGTGGTCCTGGGGCGCCCAGCAGGGGGCGTCCACCCGAGCGTACTGCGCGTAGCCGCCGTTGTTGGCGTTGCTCTGCAGCGGGCTCGTGTCGGTGAAGACGTTCGCCACGCCGCAGAGGACGGCGGCGTCGGTGTAGAGCAGGTACTTGCGGTCGCCGCGGTCGTAGCCCTTGGCCACCAGCGCGCTGCGCTCGGCGCCGAACGACGCCACGTCCGAGGGGTTCAGCACCACGTGGTCGACGACGACCTGGCAGCTGCTGTCGTGCACCCAGCGGATCTGGCGGCGCCCGCCGTGCTCCATCGCGCTCGCGAGGTAGACCCCGTCGACGCCCGCGGTGTAGGCGCGCAGGGCCCCGACGACCGCGTCGTAGCGGTCGTTCTGGCCGGCGACGCCGACGTAGACCGCCTGGACGCGGTTGCCGCTGGTGCCGTCGCCCGAGCAGCCGATGCCCGTGCGCGTCCCGCTCGTCCCGGTCGCCGCCGGGTCCTGCACGCTGTCCGCCGCCTCGACGAGCTGCGCGGTGGAGACCTCCTGGTGCACGTCCACGCCCGCGGGGGCCTCGTCGCCCTCGTAGCCCTCCTTGTTGACGCCGTGGGCCGCGACGGCGACCTCGGTCGAGGCGCGCAGGGCGCCGAGGCTCGCGGTGCCGGTGGTCGCGCCGAGCGCGGAGGGGACGCCCGTGAGGGTCACCGCGAGCGCGACGGCACCGGTCAGGCCAGTGGCAGCGGCGGCTGCGGCACGGCGGGCGATGCTGCTCAACTGGACTCCCGGACGAGGTGGCTCCCTGCGAGCCCCGGCGGTCTCTCATCCGGCGCTCATGGAAGGTCTCGGTCCGGCTCTCATCGTCTTCTCAGACCCGACCGGGTGACGGGCCCGCCGGCCGCTGCGCCGCCCGGGGTACGCGCTGGGCCGCCCGGGGGAGGAGGTGCCGCGGGAGGGAATCGCCCGCTAGACTCGGGCGTTGCACGACCGTGGGGCTCGCCCCACTGCTTGACAACTGCACAGGGGGTGAACGGTCTCGACTTCGTACGTCGAGTCAGGGGAAGCGGGTCGAGGAAGCCGTGATGATCTCGTTAACCATCCACGGCAACCAATAGGTGCCAATACAAACAGCACCCAGGCTCAGCTCGCTCTCGCTGCCTAAGCAGAGCAGTTGACCTTGTGAGCCCGGAGATGCTCTCGCTCCGGTGCCTCGCATCATCTAGAGGGCTCACCGTCAGGTCCGGTCGCGGGATCTGACGGGACATCTCACAGCGGCTGGGCCCGTCGGCAGGTGTGCTCGTGCACCGGCCGGGGCCGAGAAAATCGCTCCACGAGATGCACCCGGAGAAGCCCTGGCACCACGGCGAAGGACGCGGGTTCGATTCCCGCCACCTCCACCCCGCAGCACGACCACAGGACCCGCTGGACGACCCGTCCAGCGGGTCCTGTGCGTCTGTGCCAGCTCAGACCGACGTCAGACCGCCGTCAGCGTCGCCCGCTCCGCGGGCGTCGCGACGAGCAGCTCGACCCGGTCGCCCCGGAACAGGTCGTGCGCGTGCTCGAACGGCACGCCGTCGGCGTCGACCGTGGTCCGCGTGACGGCCAGCAGCGGGCTCCCGACCTCGACCTGCAGGGCCGCCGCGTCGTGCGGGGACGCCGCGACCGCGGTGATCCGCTCGGTCGCGGCACCCAGCCGCAGCCCGTACGCCTCGGCCAGCAGGGCGTACACCGACCCGTCGAGCCGGCGCTCCGCGAGGCCGGGGAACCGCGCGGCCGGGAGCTCGGCCCGCTCGACCGACAGCGGCACCCCGTCCGCGGCGCGCAGCCGGAGGACCTCGGTCACGAGGGAGCCGGGCGGGAGGCCCAGCTCCTCGCAGGTCCGCAGCGGTCCGGGCACGAGGCGGACGCCGAGGACCGTCGTCGTGGCCGCGAAGCCCTGCTCCGCCAGCATCGCCGGCACGCCCCGCAGGCGGGCGAGGTCGCGCTGCACCCGGGGGGCGGCGACGAACGTCCCGCCCCGGCGACCGGGGACGCGGCGGACGACGCCCTCGTCCTCGAGCGCGGCCAGCGCGTCGCGCAGCGTCGAGCGGCTGCAGGCGAGCCGGACGGCGAGCTCCCGCTCCCCACCGAGCCGGGCGCCGGGGCCGCCCTGCGGTCCCGCCGCGAGCGCCAGCAGGTGGCGGCGCACGTCCTCGGCCGTGGCGCCGAGCCGGGGGCGCGGGACGTCGGTCACGCGACCGCGGCGGGGGACTCGGGGAGGACCTGGCCGCCGTCGACGACCAGCGCCTGCCCCGTCACGTACGCCGCCTCCCGCGAGGCGAAGAAGAGAGCCGCGGAGCCGATGTCCTCGACCGAGCCGAGCCGGTGCACGGGGATGACGGCCTCCGTAGCGGCGATGTAGTCGGGACCCATCGCGGCGAGCCCCTCGGTCGCGATGTTGCCGGGCAGCACGGCGTTCACGGTGATGCCCTGGGGCGCGAGCTCCACGGCGGCCGTGCGCATCCAGCCCAGCTGCGCCGCCTTGCTCGCGCCGTAGTGCGCCCATCCGGGGAACCCGGTGATCGGCCCGGTGATCGAGGAGGTGAGCACGATCCGGCCGCGCCTGCTGGCGGCGAGCGCGGGGAGGCAGGCGCGGACGGCGAGCATGGTGCCCTTGACGTTGGTCGCCCAGACCAGGTCCATGTCGGCCTCGGTCATCGTGGCGAGCGGTGCCTCGGGGAAGATCCCCGCGTTGGCGCAGAGGACGTCGATGCCGCCGTGCAGCTCCACCGCCCGCTCGGCCACCTCCTCCGCGGCGCCGGCCGACACGACGTCGGCCTCCACGAACGCGACGGACCCGCCGCGCCCCGCCTGCTCCGCCAGGGCCGAGAGGTCCTCGGCGGCGAGCTTGCCGCGCTCGGCGTCGCGGCCCGTCACGAGCACCTGCGCCCCGCCCCGGGCGAAGACCGCCGCGATGCCGCGGCCGATGCCGCGGGTCCCTCCCGTGACCACCACCGAGATGCCGGTGACGTCGAACATGCCGCCCTCCTCGTGGGTCGTCGGGGTCCCGCTCACCGCCACGGCGTCCGCCCGGCGGTGGCGAGGTAGCGCTCGGCCAGCGTGCAGCTGTCCGCGGTGAAGGCCGTCCCCATCGCCGCCGCCTGCTCCGTCTCCCGGTGCGAGCCGATCCACGCGACGAGCAGGATCCGGCGCAGCACGACCAGGGAGGGCAGCAGCCGCTCCTCCTCCGCGCTCAGCGGCGCCTCCGTGCGGTAGCCCTGGACCCACGCGTCGACCAGGGCCGGTGCCTCGGGCAGGTGCTCGATGAAGGACAGCGAGGCGGCGAGGTCGTAGAGGTACCAGCTGAAGCCGCAGTCGTCGAAGTCGATGACGGTGACCTCACCGTCGTCGACGAGCAGGTTGGCGAGGCGCATGTCGGCGTGCACGAGGCCGAAGGTGCCTGCGGCGTCGCCGAACCTGCGCAGCCGGTCGCTCGCCAGGTCGGCCGCTGCACCCAGGACCTCCGCCTCCGCCTCCCCGACGCCGAGGCCGTCCTGCCAGCGGCCCCAGTGCCCGTCCGGGCCGAGCGACGTCCGCTCGTCCCAGCGGAACCGCTCGAACCCCGCAGGGCGCTGCCACCGCCGGGCGTGCTCGTGGAGCCGTGCGGTGAGGGCACCGAGCCCCGGGAACGCCGGGAGCAGCGCGGACTCGTCGGGGTGGCTGCCGCGCACGTGCGCGAAGAGGACCGCGTGCTGCCCGGGACGCCCCGGCAGCGCAGCGACCAGGCTGCCGTCGACGGTCGGCACGACCGGCGGCGTACGCACGACGCCCTCCCGCCGCAGCGACGAGACCCAGGCCAGCTCGCTCTCGATGGCGGCGCGGCTGTGGTAGCCGGGGCGGTTCAGTCGCAGCACCAGCGGTTCCGCGCCGGGTGGGCGGACCAGCCAGGTCGCGTTCTCCGAGATGCTGATGAGCTCGACCGCGCTGCCCGCCAGCCCGTACGCGTCGAGCGCCTCGACCGCCGCTGCCGCGTCGAGCCCCACGGGTCCGGCGAGCCCGGCGCTCACGACGCCGCTCCCCGGGCGGCTGCTGCCGTGGTCGCGACGGCGGCCACCAGCCGGTCGAGGACCTCGTGCGCGGTGGCGTCGTCCAGCAGCAGCCCCGGCTTCCACTGGAGCACCCGGGGGTCGAGGGAGGAGAAGATCGCCCAGACGCCGTGCTCGTAGAGCTCGCGCATCACCGGCTTCGCGCCCTCGGGCGTGGCGAAGACGAGCCCCATGACGAGCCCGTCCTGGCGCACCTCGACGAGCCAGTCCGGGTGGGCCTCCTGCAGCAGCGCGAGCCGGTCGGCGAACAGCCGGGTCAGCGCCGCCACCCGGTCGGACGTGCTGGGGCGCAGCGTCATCTCGAGGGTCCGGAGAGCGACCACGCAGCCGAGCTCGGCGCCGCCGAAGGTCGAGATGTGCGCGAAGCCGTCCTCCTCCAGCCAGCCCCCGGCGCGTTCACCGAGCAGCACGGCCGAGACGGGGTACAGTCCGCCCGACAGCCCCTTCGCGGTCACCAGCACGTCGGGCACGACGCCGTGCTTCGCGATGGCCCACAGCTCGCCGGTGCGCATCAGCCCCGTCTGGACCTCGTCGGCGATGTAGAGGGTCCCGTGCTGCTCGCAGAGCTCCTTGACGGCAGCGAGGTATCCCGGCATCGGCATGGGGAACCCGTACGTCGCCGGGATCGTCTCGAGGATCACGGCCGCCACGTCGCCTCCGGCCAGCGCCGTCCCCATGGCCTCGAGGTCGTTGAAGGGCACCTGCACGAACTCGTCCGGTCGGTCGGCGAGGAAGATCTCGGCGTAGCGGGCGTCCCCCGTGGCGACGGCGAGACCGGTGTGCCCGTGGTAGCCCTTGACCACGGAGACGATCTTCCGGCGGCCGGTCGCGTAGCGCGCGCTCTTGAGCGCGATGTCGATGGCCTCGCCGCCGCCGCTGCCGTACGCCACGTGGCGCAGGCCGGGCGGCGCGGTGGCGACCAGCGCCTCGGCCAGGGCGGCGCGGGCCACCGACGCGAAGTGGTGGTTGCCGATGTCGAAGCGCCCCAGCGCCTCCACGAGCGTCGCGACGAGCTCGGGGTTGCGGTGGCCCAGGTTGTAGGTGCCGCCGTTGAGGTGCATGTCGACGAGCTGGTGGCCGTCCATGTCCGTGAGCAGGTAGCCGGCGCGCTCCCCGATCACGAGCGGCACCCCGGACTCGGTCCAGAACCGCGTCTTGCCCGGGTTCCAGTACCTCTCGGAGAGCTCGAGCACCTCGGCCTTGCCCGTGGGCAGGGCCGGCAGTCCCGGTGCGCCGCCGGGCTGGGGCTGCCGCGGCAGGCTGGTGTCGGTCGTCATGGTGCCACTCCAGGAGCGCCGTGTTTCCGGTTCGGGCGGCGGATGTAAAAGGCGTGAAAAGGCTGGGCCGGACTCCTTGTGGCATCCGCTCGCGCTTGCCAGCATCCCCTGCAACGCAACAGGAAGGAGGCTGCCGGCATGACCGCGCAGACCCAGACCTCCACCGCTGCCGGGGTCATCCCGCCGCAGCGCGAGGGAGTCCAGCGACTGAAGCCCGGCGCGGTCGGGCTCGTCGGCGTGCTCTTCATGGCGCTCGCCAACGCGGCGCCCATCACCGCGATGACCGGCAACCTGCCGATCGCCGTGGGCTACGGCAACGGGGTGGGCGCTCCCGCCGGCTTCTTCTTCGCCACCGTCGTCCTCACCGTCTTCTCCGTCGGGTACGTCGCGATGGCCCGCCACATCACCGCGACCGGCGCGTTCTACGGCTTCATCTCCCACGGCCTCGGCCAGGCGTGGGGCATGGCCTCCGGGTTCCTCGCCACCATGGCGTACGTCGTGTTCGAGGCCTCGCTCGTCGGCATCTTCTCCTCGTTCGCCAAGACGACCGTGGAGGGGTTCGACGGGCCGACGATCAGCTGGATCGTCTACGCCCTCGGATGCATCGTCGTCATCGCCGCCCTCGGCTACTTCGACATCAGCCTGTCCGGCGTCGTCCTCGCGGTCTTCCTCATCACGGAGGTCGCGCTGCTCGCCGTGCTGGCGGTGCGCATCGTCTTCCACGGCGGCGGTCCTGACGGCTTCCTCCCCAGCGCCATCAACCCGGTCAAGGCCTTCGGCTCCGCACCCACGAGCGCCGACGGTGCCATCGTCGGAACTGCCGGCCTGGGGCTGTTCTTCGCCTTCTGGTCCTGGGTCGGCTTCGAGACGACCGCGGTCTACGGCGAGGAGTCCCGCAACCCCAAGAAGATCGTCCCGCGCGCGACGCTGCTGGCGGTCATCGGCCTGGGCCTGTTCTACACCTTCGTCTCGTGGATGGTCCTCGCCGCCAACGGCTCGGCGAAGTCCATCGACGTCTCGCGGGGCTCCACCGGCAACGCCTTCGACCTGTTCTTCGTGCCCACCAAGGCCCTCCTCGGCTCGGGCGCGCTCGACATCTACAAGGTCCTCACGGTCACCGGGTCCTTCGCCTGCGCCCTGGCGTTCCACAACGCCGCCTCCCGCTACCTGTACGCCCTGGCCCGCGAGGGCCACAGCGCCGGTCTCGCCCGCACTCTCGGGTCCACGCACGCCGAGCACGGCTCGCCGCACATCGCCTCGGCCGTCCAGTCGGTCGTCACGCTCGCCATCACCCTCGGCTTCTTCTGGCTGCAGAAGCCGACGAAGGCCGCGCCCGACGTGGCCTACGTGCACCTCTACGGCCTCATGGCGATCCTCGGCACGATGGCGATCATGATCGTGCAGGGCATCTGCTCGATCGCCGTCGTCTGGTACTTCCACGTCCGCAAGGAGCACCCGGAGACCGCCTCCTGGTGGCGCACGCTGCTCTGCCCGCTCGTCGGCGCTGCGGCGATGGGCTACGTCGTGGTCCTGCTGTTCCAGAACCTCGAGTTCGCCGCGGGTGCGGCGTCGGGAAGCCCGGTGTTCAAGGCGACGCCGTGGATCGTCCTCGGCACCTTCCTGCTCGGCCTCGGCTGCGCGCTGCTCATCCGCTCGCGCAACCGCGAGGGGTACGCCCGCATCGGGCGCACGGTGATGGAGCACGAGACGCCCGAGCACCTCTCCGACCGCGTGGCGGTCTGATCCCCTTGCTGCGTTGGGAACCCGACCCCGGGGCCGACCCCGCCGACCTGGTCTACACCTTCGGCGGGGTCGGTCCCGTGGCCACCCTGCGTCCCGGTGAGCTGCTCTCCACGTGGTCGCTCGACTGCTTCGGCGGACGGGTGACGGAGGTCGGCCACCTCGCGAGCGAGCGCTGCGACCCGCGCTTCCTCAACCCCCAGAGCGGTCCCTTCCACATCGAGGGGGCCGCCCCCGGGGACGCGGTCGCGGTGCACTTCGTCAGCATCACCCCCCGCTACGGCCGCGGCGTGAGCACCACGGTGCCGTTCTTCGGTGCCCTCACCTCCACACCGCGCACGGCGTCCCTCCAGCCCGCGCTGCCGGAGCGCACCTGGGTCTACGAGCTCGACGTCCCAGCGGGCGTCGTCCGCTACGACGCGCTGGACAGCCGGTTCACGGTGGACCTGCCGCTCGACCCGATGCACGGCACCGTCGGGGTGGCACCACCGCTGGGGGAGGTCCGCTCGTCGCTGACCCCGGGCTCGTGGGGCGGCAACATGGACACGCCGGAGATGCGGGCGGGGACGACGTGCTACCTCAGGGCCAACGTGCCGGGGGCGCTGCTGAGCCTGGGGGACGGGCACGCGCGGCAGGGCGAGGGGGAGACCTGCGGCGTGGCCGTCGAGTGCGCCATGGACACCGTGCTCGCCGTGGACCTGCTGCCCGGCATGGGGCCCGCGTGGCCGCGGCTGGAGGACGACACGCACCTCATGGTGGTGGGCTCCGCCCGCCCGCTCGAGGACGCGTTCCGCATCGCGCACGCCGAGCTCGTCGCGTGGGTCGCGGAGCTGACGGGGCTGTCGCTGCTGGACGCGTACCAGCTGGTGTCCCAGGCGGCGCTCACCCCCATCGCGAACGTCGTCGACACCGACTACTCGGTCGTCGCGAAGATCCGCAAGGACCTGCTCGGGAGCGCCGCCGTCATGGGCGGCGCGCACGAGCGGCTGAAGTCCCTGGGAGCACGGGCATGACCTACACGGCCGCCGTACGCGGCGAGTCCTTCCGCTTCGCCGACCTGCGCGAGCTGCTGGCCAAGGCCAACGAGGAGAAGTCCGGGGACCAGCTCGCGGGTGTCGCGGCCGGCAGCAGGCGGGAGCGGGTCGCCGCGAAGACCGCTCTCGCGGACGTGCGCCTCGCCGACCTCGTCGCGCAGCCGGTCGTCGAGGACAGCACGTCCGAGGCACTCCTCGCGGCGCACGACACCGGGGCGTTCGCGGAGATCGCGTCGCTCACCGTGGGGGAGCTCCGGGAGCTGGTGCTGCAGCCGTCCTTCGCCGCGGTCTGGCCCCGACTGGCGCCGGCGATCACGCCGGAAGTTGCTGCTGCCACGGCAAAGCTGATGAGCAACCTCGACCTGGTCGCCGCCGCACGCCCGCTGCGGGTGGTGACCACCTGTCGCACCACCATGGGCGAGGAGGGCGTGCTCGGCTGCCGCACCCAGCCCAACCACCCGGCGGACGACGTCCGCGGCATCCTGCTCTCGGCGCTCGACGGCCTGCTGCTCGGGTGCGGGGACGCCCTCATCGGCGTGAACCCGGCGACCGACTCGGTCGACGCGTGCGCCGCGGTGCTCGAGGGGCTCGGCGCCTTCATCGACCGGCTCCAGCTGCCCACGCAGGCCTGCGTCCTGGCGCACGTGACGACCCAGCTCGCCGCGCTCGAGCGGGGCGCCCCCGTCGACCTGCTCTTCCAGTCGGTGGCGGGCACCACGGCGGCCAACGCCAGCTTCGGGATCGACCTGGCGATGCTGGCCGAGGGCCGGGAGGCGGTGCTGGAGTCCCACCGTGGCAGGGACTACCGGGGCATGCAGGTGACCTACTTCGAGACCGGCCAGGGGAGTGCCCTGTCCGCCGAGGCCCACGCGGGCGCGGACCAGCTCGTCTGCGAGGCGCGCGCCCAGGGCGTGGCACGTCTGTTCGACCCCTTCCTCGTGAACTCCGTGGTCGGCTTCATCGGGCCGGAGTACCTCGCCGATGCCCGGCAGATCACCCGGGCCGGTCTCGAGGACCACTTCGTCGGCAAGCTCATGGGGCTGCCGATGGGCTGCGACGTCTGCTACACGAACCACGTCGACGCCGACCAGGACACCAACGACGACCTGCTGCTCCTGCTCGCCAGCGCGGGGTGCACGTTCGTCATGGGCGTCCCCGCCGCGGACGACGTGATGCTGCACTACCAGTCCACGAGCTACCACGACGTCGCCACCGCGCGCCGGGTGCTCGGGCTCCGGCCGGGACCGGAGCTCGAGGCGTGGCTCGAGCGGGTCGGGCTGTGGGCCGACGGGACGCTGCTCGAGGCCGGCTCGCCGCGCATCCCGGACCCGCGGCTCGGCGGCATGCTCGCGGAGCTGACGGCGTGACCGCGCTCGAGCCGGTGCCGGGGGAGCGGCACCCCCTCGACGCGGACGCCGCCACCGCCGAGCTGCGGGCCCGGGTCGCGGAGGTGACGCCGGCCCGGCTGCTCGTCGGCCGCGCCGGCACGTCCTACCCGACGCGGACGCTGCTCGCCCTGCGCGCCGACCACGCGGTCGCGCGCGACGCGGTGACCGCGCCCCTGGACCTCGCCGACGGCCCGCTCGCCGAGGTCGTGCGCGCGACGGGAGCCCTCGTCGTCTCCTCGCGGGCCCGTACGCTGCCCGAGCACCTGCGCCGCCCCGACCTCGGGCGGCTCCTCGCCGAGGTGGACCGCGACCGCGTGGCCGCCGAGTGCCAGCACGGCGCCGACCTCCAGGTGCTCGTGGGCGACGGGCTGTCGGCGGCGGCCGTGGCCGCGCACGTCCCCGTCGTGCTGCCGCGGCTGCTCGAGCTCGCCCGGGCCCGCGGCTGGTCCGTCGGCCGCCCGCTGCTCGTGCAGCGCTGCCGGGTGGGGATCCTCAACGACGTGGGCGCGCTGCTGCGACCGCGGGCGGCGGTGCTGCTCGTGGGAGAACGACCCGGCCTCGCGTACGCCGAGAGCCTCTCGGCGTACCTCGCCTGGGCGCCGCAGCCGGGGCAGACCGACGCCGACCGGGTCGTGCTCTCGGGCATCAGTGCCGCGCACCGCCAGGGGCTCCCCGCCGGACGCGCGGCCGAGGCGGTCCTCGACGCCGTCGCCGCACGCCCCGTCCAGCAGACCGGGCAGGAGCAGCTCCGCTAGCGGCCGGCGCGCACCGAGAGCCGCCGGGCCGCCTCGGCGACGGCCATCGCGGCGAGGATGAGCCAGAGCGAGACGTTCATGGCGAAGAACAGCCCGACCGCCATGACGACGAGCCCGACGTAGCCGAGCAGGACCGCCCGGTCGCCCTCGCGCGCCCTCGCCCGGCCCGCCCGCGCGAGGACCACGCCGACGAAGACGAGGACGAGGGCGGTCCCGCCGACGGCCGCATCCATCGCGCTCACCCCGGCAGTCTCCCAGACACGGCCGTCCGCAGCCGCCCCTCCGCCGCCGGCAGCTCGTGCGCCGCGAGCCTGCCAGAGGCCACGAGCGCGTCGAGCCCGAGCAGGGCCGCGCCGAGCACCGGGGGGTCGCTGACGACGCGCGCCGTCGCGTACGGCGCGACCTCCTTGAGCTCGCGCACGACCGCGTCCTCGAGCAGCGGCTCGCGCGCCGCGAGGACCCCGCCGCCGAGGACGACGGGTGCGGGCTCGTCCAGCAGCCCGAGCCGGCCGAGCGCGACCCGCGCCATCGTCGCGATCTCCGCCGCCTGCCGGGCGAGCAGGTCGAGCGCGACGTCGTCTCCCGCGCGTGCGGCGCGGAAGAGGACGGGGACGAGCTCGTGCAGCCGCTCGCGGTCGAGGCGGCCGAGGTGGACGTCCTGGGCGACGTCGAGCGCCGTCGCACGCCCGAAGTGCGCCGCGGTGAGCTCCGCCAGCAGCGTCGCGCGCCCCCGCCCGTCCTCGGCGCGCGTCGACCACCAGAGCACCTCCGCCGCGAGGCCGCCCCCGCCGCCCCAGTCGCCCGTCGAGGTGCCGAGCGCCGCGAAGCGCGCCTGCCGGCCGTCGGGGAGCAGTCCCGCGCAGTTGATCCCCGCGCCGCAGACCACCGCGACCCCCCGGGGCTCGCCGCAGCCGGCGCGCAGCACCGCGAAGGTGTCGTTCGCCACCGTCGACGTCCGCCCCCAGCCCGCCGCCTCGACCAGCGCGTGGACCTCCTCCTCCTCGACCGGGAGGTCCACGTTGGCGAGGTAGGCCGCCACGTGGTCCACGGGGTTGCCCACCTCGGCCAGCACCTGCGCGACGGCCGGCTCCAGCTCGCGCAGTGCCGCGGCCGCGCCGGCGCCGTGCGGGGCGAACCCCGCCGTCCGTGCCCGCGCGAGGACCTCGCCCGACCCGCTGACCGCCAGGACGTCGGTCTTGCTGTTGCCGCCGTCGACCGCGAGGACCGTCCTCACGCCCGTGCCCATGGCAGGTGCGCACCGTTGGCGGCGAGCAGCCGGTCGGTGAGCTGCTGCGCCAGGGCGTACTGGCCGACGAGCGGGTGCGCGAGCAGCGCGCGCTCGACCCGCTCGCGACCGCCGTGCACCGCCGCCTGCAGCGCGAGGTCCTCGTACGCCGTGACGTGCGCGACGAGACCGGCCATGAGCGGGTCCAGCGGCGAGGTGAGGGGAGACGGGTGCGCCCCCTTCGCGTCGACCACCGCCTGCACCTCGACCACCGCGTCGTCCGGCAGGAACGGCAGCGTGCCGTCGTTGCGGGCGTTGACGACCTGCTCGTCCCCTCCGTCGAGCAGGAGGCTGCGCACCAGCGCGACCGCGGCCTCGGAGTAGTACGCGCCGCCCCTCTTCTCCAGCAGCGCCGGCTTCTCCGTGAGCCCCGGGTCGGCGTACATCTCCAGCAGCTCGCGCTCCATCGCCGCGACCGTCTCGGCCCGCGAGGGGGAGTGGCGCAGCTCCTCCACGACCTCGTCGTGGGCGTAGTAGTAGCGCAGGTAGTAGCTCGGGACCGCCCCCACGAGCCGGATGGCGTCGAGCGGCAGCTCGAGCCGCTCGGCGAGCGCGGCGCCGTGCTCCTCGAGCAGCCGCGGCAGGGCCTCGGTGCCGTCCGCGAGGCGCACGCCCCGCTCCCAGGTGAGGTGGTTGAGGCCGACGTGGTCGAGGCGCACGCCGTCGGCCGGGACGCCGAGCAGCTGGGCGAAGGTCCGCTGCAGGCCGATCGCGACGTTGCACAGGCCCACCGCGCGGTGGCCCTCCTGCAGCAGCGAGCGGGTGACGATGCCGACCGGGTTGGTGAAGTCGACGATCCAGGCCTCGGGGCTGCGGCGGCGCACCTCCTCGGCGATGGAGCGGACGACCGGGACGGTCCGCAGTGCCTTGGCCAGTCCGCCGGCGCCCGTCGTCTCCTGCCCGACGCAGCCGCACTCCAGCGGCCACGTCTCGTCCTGGTGCCGGGCGGCCTGCCCGCCGACCCGCAGCTGCAGCAGGACGGCGTCCGCCCCGTCGACCGCTGCGGCCAGGTCGCTCGTCGCGGTGACCCGACCCGGGTGCCCCTGGGCCGCGAAGATGCGCCCCGCCAGCGCGGACACCGGCTCGAGCCGTTCGCCGGCCGGGTCCATCAGCACCAGCTCGTCGACCGGCAGGACCGTCTGGAGCCGCGCGAAGCCGTCCACCAGCTCGGGCGTGTAGGTCGAACCGCCTCCGATGACGGCGATCTTCATCCCTTGACTCCTGTCAGCGTGACGCCCTCGACGAAGGCCTTCTGGGCGAAGAAGAAGATGATGACGACGGGCGCCATCACGAGGATCGTGGCCGCCATCGCGAGGTTCCAGTTGGCGTGGTGCGCCCCTTTGAACGTCTCCAGGCCGTAGGAGAGCGTCCAGGCACTGGGGTTCTCGCTCGCGTAGATCTGCGGACCGAAGTAGTCGTTCCAGCAGTAGAAGAACTGGAACAGGCCGACGGCCACGACGGCCGGGCGGGCCATCGGGAGGACGACGCGCAGCAGGGTCCGCAGCTCGCCGCAGCCGTCGACGCGAGCGGCGTCGACGTACTCGGAGGGGATGGTGAGGAGGAACTGGCGCAGCAGGAAGATGCTGTACGCGTCGCCGAACGCCATCGGGATGATGAGCGGCCACAGCGTGCCGTCGAGGTGGAGCTGGCGCGCCCACACGAGGTACATCGGCACGATGACCACCTGCGGCGGCAGCATCATCGTCGCGATGACGACCGTGAGCGCGAGCCGGCGCAGCCGGAAGCGGAAGCGCGCCAGCGCGTACGCCACGGGGATGCTGCTCAGCAGCGTCAGCACGGTGCCGAGCACGGCGTACTCGAGGGAGTTCTTCCACCAGGTGAGGAAGCCGTCGGCCCGCAGCACGTCGACGTAGTTCTGCACCCGCCAGGTCCGCGGCCACAGGTCCGTGGTCAGCGCCTGGTGGTCGCTCATCAGCGAGGTGAGCAGCAGGAAGACGAAGGGCAGGACGAACAGCAGCGCCAGGCCCACGGCCAGGCTGTGCACCGCGATCCACTCCAGCCGTGCGCGTGGCGTGCGGTGCGGGCGCTCCAGAGCGGGGGCGTCGGCCACTGCCGGTGCGACGAGGGTGCTCCCCATGGCTCAGTCCTCCCCGAGCAGGCCCGCGCGGCGGCGGAGCAGCAGTGACGTGAAGGCCATGGCGAGGGCGAAGAGCACGAGGGCCACCACGCAGGCCGAGCCGGTGTCGAAGCGCTGGAAGCCCAGCGAGTAGACCAGCTGCGGCAGCGTCAGCGTCGAGCCGTGCGGGTAGCCCGGTTCGAAGCTCGTGCCCGGGGCGTCGACGATGCCGCTCGCGACCTTCCCGGCGACGACCGCTTGTGTGTAGTACTGCATGGTCTGGATGACGCCGGTGACGACGGCGAAGAGCACGATCGGTCGGATCATCGGCAGCGTCACCCACCGGAAGCGGCGGACCGCACCCGCACCGTCCAGCTCCGCGGCCTCGTAGAGCTCGCGCGGGACGTCGAGCAGCGCCGCCATGAAGATGACCATGAGGTCGCCCACGCCCCAGAGGGCGAGCAGGGTCAGGGCCGGCTTGGCCCAGTGCTCGTCGTTGAACCAGCCCGGTGTGGGGATCCCCACGGCCCCGAGGATCGTGTTGACCGCGCCGGTACCAGGGTTGAGCAGGAAGGCGAAGGCGATGGTCGCCGCTACCGGAGGCGCGAGGTAGGGCAGGTAGAACAGCGTGCGGAACGTCCTGGTCCCCGTCTTGACCTTGGTCACGAGCAGGCCGAGCCCGATGCCGAAGACCACCCGCGAGGTCACCATGGCGGCGACGAACCAGAGGGTGTTGCGCAGCGCCTGCCAGAACCCGTCGTACTCCGTCAGCACGTAGGTCCAGTTGCGCAGGCCCACCCACGTCGCCGGCGTGATCTGGTCGTAGTGCAGGAAGGAGAACCACACCGTCGACAGCAGCGGGTAGACGAAGAAGACCGTAGTGCCGATGAGCCAGGGCGACAGGAACGCCAGGATGACCATCCGCTCCCGGCCCCGCCGCGGCCGCCGGCGGGCGAGGGGCAGCGGCGCTGCGAGGGGCTGCGCCACGCGTCAGCCCGCCGCCTGGGCCGCGGCCCGGTCGATCTGGGAGTCGACCTGGCGCAGCCCGGCCGCGACGTCCTTGACCTTCCCGGCCTCGACGTCGTAGGCGAAGTCCTGGAACAGCACCTGGTACTGCCCGCCGTTCGGGCTGGCCGGCGTCGTGCTGGACTCGGGGTTGCGCGCGACGGAGAGGAAGGTCTGGAACGCCGGGTCCTTCGTCAGCGCGGGGGACTGGAGCGCCGCCTGCGTGGACGGCACGTTGTTGATGGCGTTGGCGAAGCCGACGAGCGAGGTGGTGTCGGTCGTGAGGAACCGCGTGAACTCCCACGCGGCCGCCTGCTGCTTCGAGGTCCGCGAGATGCCGACGATCGTGCCGGTGAGGTAGCCGCGGCCGTACGTGCTCGCCATGTCGTCGGGCACCGGGAACGGTGCCGTCGCGTAGTCGACGGCGGCCTTGTCCGAGGCGATGGACGCGACCCGCCACTCGCCGTCGAGCGCCATCGCGACCTTGCCGACCTCGAAGGGGTTCTGCGCCGAGAACTCGTCACCGAAGGTGCTGCGGTACTTCTCGAGCTTGGCGAAGCCTCCGAGCGCGGACACCAGACCCTGCTGGTAGGCCAGGAACTGAGCGACGTGCGGGTCCTTGCTGAGGTTCGACTTCCCGGACGCGTCCTGCCAGGTGACGCCGTACTGCGACATCCAGTGCGAGGGAGGGGTCTCGTACATGTGGTAGACCGGCATGAACCCGAGCTGGGAGTAGCCCGACGAGGTCTGCTTGGTGAGCTTCACCGCGTCAGCCTGCAGCTCGGAGAAGGTACGCGGTGGCCGCGAGATCCCTGCTGCGGCGAACATCTTCTTGTTGTAGTAGAGGCCGTACGCGTCACCGAGCAGCGGCAGGGCGCACTGCACGCCCTTGTACTGCGTGTACTGCACCATCGTCTTGACGAACGTCGTGTCCTTGTCGATGTGCGAGGCGGTGAGCATCGGGCCCAGGTCGACCAGGGCGGCCTTGCAGAACGCGCCGACGTTGTCGGTCGTGAATGACGACACCACGTCGGGGCCGTGGCCCGAGCGGATCCCTTGCAGGATCTTGTCGTCCGTGATGTTGCCCGTCGCCTTGACGGTGATGTTCGGGTGGGCCTTCTCGAAGGCCGCGATGGTCTGGTTGATCGCCGCCAGCTCGTGGGGCTGGCTCCACCCGTGCCAGAACGAGATCGTCACGTGCTGCTGGGGCGCGACCGACGTCTGCGTCGTCGCGGCACTGCCACTGCCGCTGCTGCTGCTCTGCGCCGGCTGGCCGGTGCACCCGGTGAGCACGAGGGGAGCCGCGGCGAGCGCGGTGATGGCGGTGGCGCGGACGCCGGAGCGGGACCACGGCACGGGGACCTCCTGGGAAGGGGAGCGGGGCTAGCGCGACGCGAAGACCGCGTCGCGCGCAGCGTCGAGAGCGGCGTGCTGCGCGCCGGTGAGCACGGGGTCCTCGACGACGAGGCCGGTGCGGACGAGGGGGACGGTCATGGCGAGGTCGCCGAGCTTGCGCTCGACGGACGTGCGGAGCGGTTCGCCGCCGGCGGCGAGGATGCTGCCCGACAGGACGACGGCCTGAGGGTCGAGGACGGCGATCACGGCAGCGAGCCCGGTGGCGAGGCGCTCGGCGAGCTCGTCGAGGAACTCTGCAGCAGCAGGCTCTGCTGCCGCCCTGGCGACGACGGCCGGTGCGGTCCGCCCGGGGATCCCGTGCTCCTCCGCCAGCTCGAGCACGGCGGGCGAGCCGGCGAGCTTGACGAAGCCGCCGGTGTTGCTCCGCGTCACGTGCCGCACGAGCGGGGCGCCGGGGACGGGCAGGAAGCTGACCTCGCCCGCGCCACCGCTCGCGCCCTGGTGGAGCCGGCCCCCGAGCACGACCGCTGCGCCGAAGCCGTCGTCGTTCCACAGCAGGAAGAAGTCCTCGACGTCGCGCCCGGCGCCCGCGCGCCGCTCGGCCAGGGCGACGAGGTTGACGTCGTTCTCCAGGGCGAAGGGCACGCCGACCGCGGAGCGGAGCCGGTCGACGAGACCGGGCTCGTGCCAGCCGAGCAGGTGCTTGGCGTAGCGGAGCTCCCCCGTCTCGGGGTCGAAGGAGCCCGGGGTGCCCGCGACGACGGCGTCGAGGTCCGCGCGGGTCGTGCCCGCGGCCGCGGCCGCGGAGTCGAGCGCGCGGGTCACCGAGCCGACGGCGTCGGGCCCACGGCGGGTCACCTTCACGACCGCACGCCCGAGCTCGTTGCCGTGGAGGTCGACGACGGCGGCGGTGACGCGTCCGGGGCGCACGTCGAGCGCGCCGGCCCGCCCCGCGGTGGGGTCGACCTCGAAGAGCTCCGCCGCAGGGCCGGGGCTCCCGGTGCTGTGGCCGACGCTGCGCACGAGCCCGGCCTGCGACAGCCGGGTGAGCAGCTGGCCGCAGGTGGGCTTGGACAGCCCGGTCAGGGCACCGAGCTGCGTACGGGACAGCGGGCCCCGGAGGAGGAGGAGGTCGAGCGCGGCCCGGTCGTTGAGGGTGCGCAGGAGGCTCGGCGTCGCGGGGGCGGGCTCCGTCGTCACGCGCTCCTCCTGCCGGTAGTTAGGAAACCTTCCTTCTAGTCAGGGACCGTAGGAGGTCCCCGAGCCGCGGTCAAGGGCGTGCAGCGGGTCGTTGCGCAACCGTCACACGGCCGGTACGCGGGGCCGCTGTGACGCGGGTCCCCCGGGCTGGGGCGGCTGCGCCGGTGTGGCGCGCCCCGGGGCCGGGGACGGGAGGGGGACACGGACAAGACGCCCATACCGGCTCATCCCCACCTTCGGAGGACCCCCATGGCTCGCGACACCCTCTCCCGCTCCCTGCACGACCTCGGACTCGCCGCGTGGTTCGGCGGCACGCTCGCCAACGCGGTCGCCCTCAACCCGGCGGCCGGGGAGGCGGGCTCGAGCTCGCGCAGCGGTGCGGTCGCCAATGCCGGCTGGGACCGCTGGACGCCGGTCAACGCCGCCGCGATCGGCGCCCACCTCGTCGGCTCCGTCCTCCAGCTCGCCGGCAACAAGGGCCGGGTCGCCGGCCAGCAGGGCGTCGCGAGCATGGCCGTGGTCAAGACCGGCCTCACCGCGGCGGCGCTCGGCGTCACGGCGTACAGCCGCGTGCTCGGCTCGAGGGTCTCCTCCCTGCACGCCGTGCCCGCCGAGGACGGGACCACGCCGTCCGGGTCGACCCCGCCCGAGGTGGCGTCCGCGCAGCGCCAGCTGAGCGCGCTGCAGTGGGCGGTCCCCGCGATCACCGGCGCGCTCGTCGTCGTGAGCGCGTACGCCGGGGAGCAGCAGCGCGAGACCGAGGTGAAGACGGGCGTCGTGAAGCGCCTGCTGCCCGTCGGCTGACCCCGCCCGACGCCCGTACCCCGGCCCCGGCCGGCCCGCTCCCCGCGGGCCGACCGGGGCCGTCGTCGTCCTCGGGGAGGGGCGGTGCGCGGCGGGACGGAGCGCCTCGGAAGCCCGAAGGTCACGATTGGAAAACGGTATCGACAACGGTTGACACACCTCGGTGCCGGTGGCAAGGTCCAGGCATCCCCGATACGCCGGACCGATGGACGGGCCCCTCGGCTCTTCATCGATGTAGACCGCTCGTGGCGCAGCCGCGGCGGACTCCGGTGCGGGGGGAGCTGCCGCGGGCCCGCGGCCGCTCGCGCTCTTGCACGACCTCGCAGCAGTCAACGGAGAACGGAACGAGGATGAGCATGAAGACGTCCGTCGTGGTGAAGTCCAGTGCCCTGGTCGGCGTGCTGGCGCTCGCCGCAGCGTGCGGCGGCAGCAGCGGCTCGAGCAGCTCGAGCGCGGCGGCCTCGGGCGCAGCCGGGGGGAGTGGTGGCGGCAGCGGCAAGTCGGTGACGCTGACCTTCTGGCACAACTCGACCACCGGCGCAGGCAAGGCGTTCTGGGACAAGACCGCGGCGGACTTCACCGCCGCCCACCCCAACGTCAAGATCAAGGTCCAGGCGATCCAGAACGAGGACCTGGACGGCAAGCTGCAGACGGCGCTGAACGCCGGCTCCGGGCCGGACATCTTCCTCCAGCGCGGCGGCGGCAAGATGGCGGCGATGGCCAAGGCCGGTCAGCTGATGGACATCACCGGCGTCATCACCGACGCCACCAAGAAGGTCATCCCCGACGCCGCGCTCGCGGCCAACTCGATCGACGGGAAGACCTACGCGATGCCGGTCGCCGTCCTGCCGGGCGGCTTCTGGTACAGCAAGGACGTCTTCAAGAAGGCCGGCATCACCACGAACCCCACCACGGTCGCCGAGCTCCAGGCCGACGTCCAGAAGATCAAGGGGGCTGGCACGTCCGCCATCGCGCTCGGCGCGAAGGACGCCTGGCCGGCTGCGCACTGGTACTACTTCTTCGCGCTGCGGGAGTGCAGCCCGGACACCCTGAGCAAGGCGGCGTCGTCGATGACGTTCGACGACCCGTGCTGGCTGAAGGCCGGGCAGGACCTGCAGTCCTTCGCCGCGACCAAGCCGTACAACCCCGGCTTCCTCACCACCTCCGCGCAGCAGGGCGCCGGCTCGTCCGCGGGCCTCGTCGCCAACCACAAGGCGGCCATGGAGCTCATGGGCGCCTGGGACCCGGGCGTGATCGGCTCGCTCACCCCCGACAAGAAGCCGCTCGCCGACCTGGACTGGTTCCCCTTCCCGGAGGTCTCCGGCGGCCAGGGCAAGCCCGGCTCCATCCTCGGCGGCATCGACGGCTACTCCTGCTCGGCGAAGGCCGACAAGCAGGCCTGCGGCGACTTCATGAACTACATCGCCACCACGCCGGTGCAGGAGGGCTACTACAAGGCCTTCGCCGCCCCGCCCGTGAACACCGAGGCGCAGGCCGTGGTGACCGAGCCGTACCTGAAGAACGTCGTCAAGGCCTACTCGTCGGCGCCCTTCGTCTCGGAGTGGCTGGACACCGTCTACGGGCAGAACGTCGGCAACGCGCTGAACGTCGCGGTCGTGGACCTGCTCGCGGGCAAGACCGACCCGGCGGGCGTCGTGAAGGCGGTCTCCGCGGCTGCGAAGAAGGCCTGAGCTCCTCCGATGGCAGCCCACAGTGAGGGCACGAGCGCTGCGGCGCCGACTCGCACGGGCGTGGTAGGGGGCGGGGGCAGCGCGGCGGTCGCGCTGCCCCCGGCCCGCCGCCGCAGCCGGGGGAGCGGCAGCTGGCGCGCCCGGCTCGAGATCGCGCTCCTGTCCGCCCCCGCGCTGGTCGTCTTCCTCGCCTTCGTCATCTTCCCGGTCGCTATGGCCGCCTACTACGGCTTCTTCGACTGGCACGGCTACGGCAAGGCGACCGACTTCGTCGGCTTCAGGAACTACACGACCATCCTGGAGGACCCCGACTTCCATAGCGCCCTGCTGCACAACGGGCTCATCGTGGTGTTCTCGCTCGTCATCCAGGGTCCGCTCTCGATCCTCCTGGCGCTGCTGCTCAACCGCAGGATGCGCGGGCAGTCCCTGCTGCGCGTGCTGCTCTTCGTGCCGTACGTCATCGCCGAGGTCGTCGTCGGCACCGGCTGGTCGCTGATGCTGCAGACCGACGGCGCGGTGAACGGCCTGCTGCAGAAGGCGGGCTTCACCGCCCTGAAGACCGACTGGCTCTCCAGCCCGTCGGTGGCGATCTGGACGCTCATCGGCATCATCACGTGGAAGTACGTCGGCTTCGCCGTCATCATCATGCTCGCCGGCCTGCAGGGCATCCCCACCGAGCTCAACGAGGCGGCCGCGATCGACGGCGCGAGCTACTGGCAGATCCAGCGGCGCATCACGCTGCCGCTGCTCGGGCCCACGCTGCGCATCTGGGCGTTCCTCTCGATCATCGGCGCCCTGCAGCTGTTCGACCTCACGTACATCGTCTGGGGCCAGTACATCTCCTCGACCGCCGGCACCTCGACGATGGCGACGTACATGGTCTCCAACGGCCGCAACGCCGGCGCCTTCGGCTACGGCAACGCCGTCGCCGTCGTGCTCTTCCTGATCTCGCTCGTCGTCGCCCTCATCTACCAGCGCTTCGTGCTGCGGCGCGACACGCAGGGCGCCCTCACCGGAGGTGGTCGCTGATGTCCGCCGTCGCCGTCCAGGCTGCGCCGGCGCCCGTCGCCCCGCAGCCGCGCCGGTCCGGCCGCCCCGGGTGGGGCAGCCCGTCGGTCTACTTCGTCGCGCTGCTGCTCGTCGGGGTGATGCTGGCGCCCGTCATCTACATCATCCTCGGCGGCTTCCGGACGAACTCGCAGATCACCAACGACCCCTCGGGCCTGCCGCACCCCTGGGTCTTCTCCAACTACGTCGACGTGCTCACCGGCAGCACCTTCTGGCACGAGGCGTGGAACTCCGCGGTCGCCGCGACGCTCACGACCCTCGGTGTCGTCGCCTTCGGGCTCATGGTGAGCTTCGTGCTCGCCCGCTACCACTTCCGCGGGCGCGGGGTGATGTACGCGCTGTTCGCCTCGGGGCTGATGTTCCCGATGACGGTCGCCATCACGCCGCTCTACATCCTGGTCAAGGACCTGGGGCTGATGAACAGCCTCGCCGGGGTGATCCTCCCGCAGATCGGCTTCGGGCTGCCCACGACGGTCATCATCCTCGTGCCGTTCCTGCGGGCCATCCCCGCGGAGCTGCAGGAGGCCGCCGAGGTCGACGGGTGCAGCCGGCTCGGGTTCTTCTGGCGCATGGTGCTGCCGCTGTCGAAGGCCGGTGTCATCACCGTCGGCATCCTCGCCTTCATCGCCAGCTGGAACAGCTACCTGCTGCCGCTGTTCATCCTCAACAACGACTCGTCGTACACCCTGCCCCTCGGCGTGCAGGCCTTCGCCTCGGAGTACTCCGTGGACACCGCGAAGGTCCTGGCCTTCACCTCGCTCTCGATGCTGCCGGCCCTGGCGTTCTTCAGCCTGTTCGAGCGGCGCATCGTCGGAGGCCTCACGGGAGCCGTGAAGGGCTGAGCACCGGCCGCGAGCCGGGCCGCCTCCCCCACCGAAGGAGATCCCTCCGATGCCCCTGCCTGCCGTCCCGGACGTGTCGCCGCGCGTGCACGCGCTCCACGCGCGGATGACCCTCGAGGAGAAGCTGGCCCAGCTGGTGGGGTTCTGGGTGGACCAGGGGGGCGGTGCCGTCGCCCCCATGCAGGACGCGATGACGGGCACCCAGGACCCGGCCACGTCGGAGGAGCTCCGCGCGGCCACCCGCCACGGACTCGGCCACCTCACCCGGGTCTACGGGACGCGTCCCGTCGACCCGGGGGAGCGGGTGGCGTGGCTGTGGCGCCAGCAGCGGCGGCTCGTCGAGGAGACCCGCCTGGGCATCCCCGCGCTGGTGCACGAGGAGTGCCTGACCGGCCTGGCGGCGTGGCGAGCCGCGACGTACCCGACTCCGCTGGCGTGGGGCGCGTCGTTCGACCCCGACCTCGTCGAGCGCGCGGCGCGGGCGATCGGCGGCTCCATGCGGCAGCTGGGCGTCCACCAGGGCCTCGCCCCCGTCCTCGACGTCGTCCGCGACGCGCGCTGGGGCCGGGTGGACGAGTGCGTCGGCGAGGACCCGTACCTCGTCGGCACGGTGGGGACGGCGTACGTCCGCGGCCTGCAGTCCGCCGGCGTCCACGCGACGCTCAAGCACTTCGTGGGCTACTCCGCCTCGGTCGCGGGACGGAACCACGCCCCGGTGAGCGCGGGGCCGCGGGAGATCGCCGACGTCTTCCTGCCGCCGTTCGAGATGGCGCTGCTCGACGGCGGGGCGCGCTCGGTCATGAACGCGTACGTCGCGGTGGACGGCGTGCCGCTCGCCTCCGACCCGCACTACCTCACCGAGGTCCTGCGCGAGCGCTGGGGGTTCACGGGCGTCGTCGTCGCGGACTACTTCGCCGTGGACTTCCTCCACGTGACCCAGCAGCTCGCCGCGGACAAGGCCCGCGCCGCGGGGCTCGCGCTGCAGGCGGGCATCGACGTCGAGCTGCCGACGGGCGACGCGTACCTCGAGCCGCTCGCCGGTGCCGTCCGCGACGGCGACGTGGACGAGGCGTACGTCGACCGCGCGGTGCTGCGCGTCCTCGCGCAGAAGGAGGAGCTCGGGCTGCTGGACGAGACGTTCGCGGGCGAGCCGCCGGCCGCTCCGGACCTGGACTCCCAGGAGCACCGGGACCTCGCGCGCGACCTGGCCGCCGAGTCCCTGGTGCTGCTGGCGAACGACGGCACCCTGCCGCTCGTCGCCCCGCGCCGCATCGCCGTCATCGGTCCGAACGCCGACCGTCCCGAGGCGCTGCTCGGCTGCTACTCGTTCGTCAACCACGTGCTGGCCCACCACCCCGAGGTGCCGACGGGGATCGCCATCCCCACGGTGCTCGAGGCGCTGCGCGCCGAGCTGCCGTCCGCCGAGGTGGTGCACGCCGCCGGCTGCACCGTCGAGGGGGACGACCGCTCCGGCTTCCCGGGCGCGGTGGAGGCGGCCCGCGGCGCGGAGGTCGCGGTGGTCGTCGTCGGGGACCAGGCCGGGCTCTTCGGCCGCGGCACCGTCGGGGAGGGCAACGACGCCGAGTCCCTCGAGCTGCCGGGGGTGCAGCGCGAGCTCGTCGAGGCCCTCGTGGCGACGGGGACGCCGGTCGTGCTCGTCGTGCTGACCGGCCGTCCGTACGCCCTCGGCTGGGCCCTCGACGGCGAGGGCGCCGTCGCCGCTGCTGTGCAGGCGTTCTTCCCCGGGGAGGAGGGGGCCGTCGCCCTGGCGCAGGTCCTCTGCGGGCGCACCACGCCCTCCGGGCGGCTGCCCGTGAGCCTCCCGCGCAGCGCCGGGTCCCAGCCGTACTCGTACCTCCACCCGTTCCTCGCCGGGCCCTCCGAGATCACGAGCACGGACAGCACGCCGGTGCGGCCCTTCGGGTTCGGCCTGTCCTACACCACCTTCGAGCACCGCGACCTCGTCGTGGACCCGACCGTCGAGGCGGGTGGCTCGTTCGTCGCCCGCGTGCGCGTCACCAACACGGGCAGCCGCGACGGCGCGGACGTCGTGCAGCTCTACGCCCACGACCGCGACGCCAGCGTGGTCCGGCCCGTCGCCCAGCTGCTGGCGTACGCGCGGGTGGAGCTCGCCGCCGGCGCGGCCGCCGAGGTGGTCTTCTCCGTGCCCACCACGCGCCTGGCCCTGAGCGACCGGTCGATGGTGCGGGTCGTCGAGCCCGGACCGGTCGACCTCTGGGTCGGCAGCAGCTGCGCCCACCGCGAGGTCGAGGCGTCCCTCGAGCTCACCGGTGCCGTGCACGTCGTGACGTCCGGGGACCCGCGGCTCGTGGAGGTCAGCACCACCGCGCTCGACGCGCTCGGCGCGCCGGCCTGACCACCGCCCACCGCTGAGCCCACCACGAGTCCAGAGGAGCGCCTCGGTGCCCGCTGCCGCCAGGATCATCGTCAACGCCGACATCCCCGGCCCGACCATCAGCCGCCACGTCTACGGCCACTTCGCCGAGCACCTGGGGCGCTGCATCTACGGCGGGTTCTGGGTCGGCGAGGACGCGGAGACCCCGCACGTCGGCGGCATCCGCAAGGACGTCGTGGACGCCCTGCGCGAGCTGGCCATCCCCAACCTGCGCTGGCCCGGCGGCTGCTTCGCCGACGAGTACCACTGGCGTGACGGCGTCGGGCCGCGGGAAGCCCGCCCGCGCATGGTCAACACGCACTGGGGTGGCGTCGAGGAGGACAACTCCTTCGGCACGCACGAGTTCATGGCCCTGTGCGAGCTGCTCGGCGCCGAGGCCTACGTCGCCGGCAACGTCGGCTCCGGCAGCGTCCGCGAGATGAGCGAGTGGGTGGAGTACCTCACCCGCAGCGGTTCCTCGCCCATGGTCGAGCTGCGCAGGCAGAACGGCCGGGACGAGCCGTGGCCCGTGCGCTTCTGGGGGATCGGCAACGAGCCGTGGGGGTGCGGAGGTCACATGCGCCCCGAGGCGTACGCCGACCTCGCCCGCCAGTACGCGACGTTCTGCCGCGACTACGGCGACAACGTGCTCTACCGGGTCGCGGCCGGCGCTTCGGAGGACGACGTCGCCTGGACCGAGGCGCTCATGCGCGCCGTCGCGGAGCTGCGGACGGGCCCGTTCCCCGCGCTGCCGTTCCAGGCGGTCTCGGTGCACTACTACACGATCGGCGGCACCTGGACGGCGAAGGGCAGCGCCACCGAGTTCGACGAGGACGACTACTGGCGCACCATCCGGGCCGCGCAGCGCATCGAACCCCTGCTGCGCCAGCACATCGCGGTCATGGACCGCTACGACCCCGACCGCGAGGTCGGCCTCGTCGTCGACGAGTGGGGGACGTGGTGGGACGTCGAGCCCGGCACCAATCCGGGGTTCCTCTTCCAGCAGGGGACGATGCGCGACGCCCTGGTGGCCTCGCTGACGTTCGACGTCTTCCACCGGCTGGCCGAGCGCGTCGTCATGGCCAACATCGCCCAGACCGTCAACGTGCTGCAGGCGATGCTGCTCGTGGACGAGCAGACCGGCGCACTGGTGCGGACCCCGACGTTCCACGTCTTCGAGATGAGCACCGTGCACCACGACGCCGTCGCGGTGCCGGTGCACGTGGCCGCGCCGACGGGCGAGCGCGACGTGGACGGCACCGCTGTCCGCACGGTGTCGGCGTCGGCGAGCGTGCGCGACGGCCGCTGCCACGTGTCCGTGTCGAACCTCTCGGCCGAGCCGCTCGACGTCGAGCTCGACCTGCGCGGGAGCGCGGTCCGGACCTTCTCGGCGCGGCTGCTCGCCGCGGACGCCGGGGTCGCGCACAACACCGCGCAGCGGCCGGACGCGGTCGTGCCCCGTGCGGTGGACGACGCGCTCGTGCCGACGGCGGCGGGGGTCCGGCTCACCCTGCCGCCGCACGCCTTCGCGGTGCTGTCCGCGAGCTGACCCCGCCGGCCCGCCTCCCGGTGCGTGCGACGATGGGCGCGGGCGGTCGAGGGGGGTGGACGGTGGCGACGATGGCCGACGTCGCCCGGCTGGCCGGTGTCTCCACGAAGACGGTCTCCAACGTCCTCAACGACTACCCCTACATCCGCGCCCAGACCCGGGACCGGGTGCTCGAGGCGGTCGCCGCTCTCGGCTACCAGATCAACGCCTCCGCGCGGAGCCTGCGCTCCGGCCGTACCGGCGTCATCGGGCTGGTCGTGCCGGAGATCGGGCAGCCGTACTTCGCCGAGCTCGCGGACGAGGTGCTCGCGGCGGCACGGCAGCGCGGGCTCAAGGTCGTGGTGGAGCCCACGGGGTTCTCCCGGGCGAACGAGCTCGCGGTGCTGTCCGCCGCCCGCCAGCGCCTGGTCGACGGCCTGCTCTTCAGCCCCGTGGGCATGGGCCCCGAGGACGTCGCGCTGCTCGAGGTGGACTACCCCCTCGTGCTCCTGGGGGAGCAGCTGTTCTCGCCCGCGCTGGACCACGTGACGATGCACAACGTCGAGGGGGCGCGCGCGGCGACCGAGCTGCTGCTGGAGACGGGGTGCCGGCGCATCGCCGTGCTCGGCGCCCCCCACGAGAACCCCGGCGGCACGTCGGTCCTGCGCTACCAGGGCTACTGCTCCGCGCTCGCGGCCGCGGGCCTCGAGGTCGACGAGCGGCTGGTGGCCTGGACCGACGAGGGCTGGCGCCGCGGGCACGGGGCCAGGGGCATCGCCGGCGTGCTCGAGACCGGGGTGCGCCCCGACGGGGTCGTCGCGTTCAACGACGCGCTCGCGATCGGCGCCATGCACGAGCTGCAGGTACGCGGCCTGCGCGTCCCGGACGACGTCGCGGTCGTGGGCTTCGACGACACCGAGGACTCGCGCTTCACCCTGCCGGCGCTCACGACCGTGGACCCGGGGCGCCAGGAGGTCGCCCGGGTGGCCGTCGACCTGCTGTGGCAGCGGCTGCAGGGGACCGGGCCGGAGGGGCGGGTGCTGCACACGGCCGGCATGCGGCTCGTCGAGCGCGGGAGCACGCGCCCGCGCTAGGGGGAGCTACCGGCGGTGCCGCAGACGGTCGCGCCACGCCCTGCCGTCGGGGTCGTAGACCAGCCGCGAGACGGGGACGGCCCAGGCGCGGTCCCTGCGGCGCACCCGCTCGGGGACGTGCGCCCGCAGCCGGCCCGCGGGGCGCGGCCCCGTACGGCCTCCGGCGTACCACGCGTCGAGCGCCTCGGCGGAGGCGCGAGCGGCGAGGAAGGCGGACCGGGGGTCGAGCAGGTCGTCGTCCTCCGAGCCGTCCGCGGCGCGCTCGAGGTGCTCGCGCCACAGCGTGAGGCGCAGGTCGCGGGCGAAGGCGCGGGCCCCGTCGCCGCGCCCGCTCGGGTCCCGCGGCTCCCGCTCGTCCCTGGTCTCGTCGAGCACGGCGCAGGACAGCTCGCTGTCGTGGGTCCACGAGCGGCGGTTGAGGTTGTCCGACCCGACCATCGCCCAGGTGTCGTCGACCACGACGACCTTCGCGTGCACGTAGACGGGGACGCCCTCGGGGCTCTCGACGTCGTAGATCGCGAAGCGGTCCCGCCCCGCCGCCCGGCAGACGTCGATGGCGCGCTCGCGGCCGATGAGACTCGGGAGCGCCTGCCTGCCCTCCTTGTCGGCCCAGCGCGGGACCACGGCCACGAGGTGGAGCTCGGGGTCGCTGCGCAGCGCGTGCGCGAGCAGGCGCGCCACGCCGGGCGCCCAGAGGTACTGGTCCTCGACGTAGACCAGCCGGTGCGCGCGCGCGAGCACCTTGCGGTAGGCCGCGGCGATGCTCCGCTCGCCCAGCGGGGCGAACGGGTAGCGCCGCCAGCGGGCGGGGTAGGTCCGCAGGACCTGCACGAGGTGCGGGCCGGCCTCCGGCGGGTCCGGCAGCGGGTCCGGCAGCGCGCTGCCCGTGACGACCCCCGCGTGCCAGGTCCGGTCCCACAGCATGCGCAGCGGGCTCGGCAGGTCGAGCGGCGAGCTGCCGTCCCAGCGCTCGCGGAAGGTCAGGGACAGGTCGCCGACGGCCGGGCCCTGCACCTCCACCTGCACGTCGTGCCACGGCGGCCGCTCCCCGAAGACCGCCGGGAACGGCATCGGCTGCGGGTCTCCGGCGTGGTCGGCGTCGTCGTTGCGGCTGCGCGCGAGGTCGATCCCGCCGAGGAACGCCACGTCGCGCTGCGGCTCCCGCGGGTGCTGGGCGACGACGAGCTTCTGGTGGTGCGACCCGCCCCGCCGGGTCCGGGCGTCGAGCAGGAGGTCGCCGCCCACCTGCTGCAGCTCGCGGACGAAGGCGGCGTTCTCCTCCTCGCTCTGCTCCAGGGCGTGGGGCTGGGAGCGCCACACCAGGCCGCGCACGGCCACCCCCCGGCGCACCGCGCGGCAGAACGTCTCCGCGACCGCGGAGCCCGGCCGCTGCAGCAGCAGCTCGTCGCCGTCGACGCGGAACGCCAGCAGCGCCAGCTCGTCGCCGCGTCCCATCGCCTCGACGACCTCGTGCAGCCGCGCGAAGTAGGACCGGCCGTGGACGTGCGCCCGCACGAGGTTGCCCGCGGTCCAGGCCCGCACGGTCGAGGCCGGGGTGCCGCGCTCCTCAGCGGTGAGGAACCAGCCGTCGACGCTGCGGTCGTCGGCCCGGCCCATCCGTGGATCATGCACGACCGGTGGCCGGGGCACCACCGCCGGTCGGGCCGGTTCGACGAGCGTCTGTAGGGGCACAGATGATCAACGAGGAGGGACCCATGGACGCAGACCCCGCCGGCGCCGCCCGGCGCGCCGCCGACTCCCCGGTCGTGGACCGGGTCGCCCGCGTCGGCTTCGCGGCCCGCGGCACGACGTACCTGCTGATGGGGTGGATCGCCCTGCAGCTCGGCCTGGGGCACCACCCGCGCCAGCAGGCCAACCAGAAGGGCGCGTTCCAGGAGCTCGCGCAGCAGCCCGACGGCCCGGCGCTGCTCTGGCTGCTGGTGGTCGGCCTCGCCTGCTACGCGGTCTACCGGCTCGTCGACGCGGTCTGGGGCGGGCGGGGCGAGCCCGACGCCAAGAAGCGCGTCGCGAAGCGCGTCGGCTCGGCCTTCCGCGCCGGCGCGTACGCCGTGCTGACCTACGGCGCGTGGGCGGTGCTCCAGCACCGCAGCTCGTCGGCGGGGGAGGGCAGCGGCGCCGGCCTCATGCAGCACTCCTACGGCCGGTGGCTCGTCGCGGCGATCGGCGCGGGGCTCGTCATCGGCGGCGTCGCGCAGGTCGCGAGCGGCATCACGCGCCGCTTCGAGAAGCACCTCAAGACCGGCCAGATGGGCCCGCGCACGCGACGGGTCGTCGAGGCCGTCGGCATCGTCGGCACGACCGGGCGCGGCGTGGTCTTCGCCGTCATCGGCTGGTTCTTCCTCGACGCCGCACGCACCTTCGACCCGAAGAAGGCGGAGGGGCTCGACCAGTCGCTGCGCGAGCTCGTGGGCCACGGCGGAGGGCGTGCGGTCCTCGTCGCCATCGCGCTGGGGCTGCTGGCGTTCGGGCTCTACTCGTGGTGCGAGGCGCGCTGGCGCCGGACCGGCAAGGAGGGCCGGCTCTCCCCCGGCCACCTGCCGGGGGCCGACCGCGCGCGGGGGGCGCTCTCCCGGTGATGCGCGCCGCCGTCGTCTGCAACCCCAGCTCGGCGAAGGAGCCCGAGGCGCACCGTCGCGAGGTCGTGGCCGCGCTGGAGGCGCAGGGGTACGCCGCCCCCGCGTGGTTCGAGACGACCCCGGAGGAGCCGGGCGCCCAGCAGGCGCGCTCCGCTCTCGAGCAGGGCGCCGAGCTCGTGCTCGTCTGCGGGGGCGACGGGACCGTCATGGCCTGCGCCGGCGCGCTCGCCGGCAGCGGCGTCCCGCTCGCCGTGATCCCCGCCGGCACCGGCAACCTGCTCGCGCGCAACCTCGGCATCCCGCGCGACGTCCAGGGGGCGGTCGAGGTGGCCGCGCACGGCCGGCAGCGCGCGATCGACGTCGGGACGCTCGACGGACGGCCCTTCGTCGTCATGGCGGGCACGGGCTTCGACGCGGCGATGCTCGCGGACGCCCCGGCGGCGCTCAAGGGCGCGCTCGGCTGGCCGGCGTACGTCGTCTCGGCGTCGCGGCACCTGCTCGAGCGGCGCCGGACCTTCACGCTCGCGCTCGACGACCGGGCGCCCGTGCGCCGCCGGGGCCGCGGGGTGCTCATCGGCAACGTGGGCCGGCTCCAGGGCGGCCTCCCGGTCCTGCCGGACGCGGAGCCCGACGACGGCGCGCTCGACGTCGCCGTCATCCGCGCCCGGGGACTCGCCAGCTGGGCGCTGCTCGCCGCCTCGGTCGTGCTGCGCCGGCCGGACCCGCGCCGGTTGGAGACGTTCCGCGCCGAGCGCGTCGTCGTCACGAGCTCCGAGCCGCTCGCCACCGAGGCCGACGGCGAGGTGCTCGGGGAGGCCGCCAGGATCGAGGTCGCGCTCCGGCCGGGCGCGCTGGTCGTCATGGTGCCGGCGCCGTGAGGTCGACGCTGTGAGATCGACGAGGCTGGGCGCCCGCCTCGACCCCGACTCGCGCGGCGGGCTGCGCCTCACGCTCGCCGTGGCCGCGGCCTTCGTCGTGCTCGTGCCGTTCGCCCTGGCGCTGCTGGCGGTGCGCGACCGGTGGAGCCCGCTGCGGCGGCTGGACCTCGACGTCGCCTCCGGCCTGCACCGGCAGGCGGTGGGCTCGCGGGCGCTCGTGCGCTTCCTCGAGGGGGTGTCCGACGTCTTCAGCCCGACCTCCTTCGAGGTGGTCGCGGTCGTCGTGGCGGTCGTCCTGCTGCTGCGCCGGGCGCCCCGGCTGGCCCTGTGGCTCGCGCTGACGGTCCTGCTCAGCGACCCCCTGGACACGCTGGTCAAGGAGCTCGTGCGGCGCTCGCGGCCGAGCTTCGACCACCCGGTCCTCGTCCTGCACAGCTGGAGCTTCCCCTCGGGCCACGCCCTCGGCTCGGTCGTCGGCGTCGGGGCGCTGCTGCTCGTCGGCCTGCCCGCCGTGCCGCGGCGCGCTCGGCGCCCGCTCATCGCGCTCGGCGTCGCCGTCGTGCTCCTCGTGGGCTTCGCCCGCATCGCCCTGGGGGTGCACTACGTGAGCGACGTCGTCGGCGGCTGGCTGCTGGGCGCGTCGTGGCTGGCGGCGACCACCGCCGCCTTCCGCGCCTGGCGCCGCGACCTGCACGCCCCCGTGCGCCCCCTGACGGAGGGGCTCGAAGCCGGCGAGCCCGTACGCCGCGAGGTGCAGCGGTGAGCGCCCGGGTGCGGGTCGCCGCCCGCCTGGCCGGCGCCGCGGTCGCGGTGTTCGTGCTGGTGCTGGTGCTGGGCGAGCTGCTCACCCACGTCCTGGTCCACGGGTGGGTGGGCCGGACCGACGACGCGATCGAGCGCGCGCTCCTGCACCACCGCACCCCGACGTGGGACTCCCTCACCTACGCCGGCACCCAGCTCGCGGAGCCCACGACCATCGAGGTCGCCCTGGTCGTGCTCGTCGTCGCGCTGGCGGTGGCGACGCGGAGGGTGCTGCCCCCGCTGTTCCTCGCGCTGACCGTCGGCGTCGAGAGCGGGATCTACTTCGTCGCGAGCACGTTCGTCCCGCGCGACCGCCCGAGCATCCCGCGGCTCGGCGTCGGGGACCCGCACGCGAGCTACCCCTCCGGGCACGTGGCGGCCTCCATCTGCTTCTACGGCGGCCTCGCGGTCCTCGCCCTCGTGCTCACCCGCCTGCGCTGGCTCCAGGTCGTGCTGACGGGGCTCGCGGTCGTGCTGCCGCCCGCGGTCGGCCTCTGCCGGATGTACCGCGGCTTCCACCACCTGAGCGACGTGCTCGCCGGCGGGCTGCTCGGGCTGCTCTGGCTGGGGTCGACGACCGGGCTGCTCCTCCTGCCGGCCGTGCGACAGGACCGCGCCTCGGTGCGCGAGGCGCTCAGCGCCCCTCCTCGGCCTCCCGCACGGCGCTCGCCGCGTTGATCAGCGCGAGGTGCGAGAGGGCCTGCGGCAGGTTCCCGAGGTAGTCGCCGGTCCGCGGGTCGACCATCTCCGCGAGCAGCCAGGTCCCGTCGAGCTCGCCCAGCGTGCGGTCCATCAGCGCGCGCGCCCGGGGGACGTCCCCGGTGAGGGCGAGGGCCTCCACCACCCAGAACGTGCAGGCGAGGAACGCGCCCTCCTCGTCACTGGCGGAGGTGTAGCGGTGCACCCACGGCCCGCTGCCCAGCTCGGCGAGGACGGCGTCCACGGTCGAGCGCATCCGGGGGCCCCGGTCGAAGCCGAAGCGCGCTCCCAGCAGGATCCCGGCGTCGAGCTCGTCCGAGCCGGCCGCCATGACGTACGCGCCGCGCTCCTCCGACCAGCAGTGCTCGTCGACCCAGGCACGGACCCGGTCGGCCTCCCGGCGCCACCGCTCCCCGCTGCCCGCCAGCTCCCCGCGCTCGGCGAGGCGGGCGGCGCGGTCGAGCGCCTGCCAGCAGCTCATCTTCGACAGGGTGAAGTGCTGCTCCTCGTGGAGCTCCCACATCCCCGCGTCCGGGCGCTGCCACAGGTCGCAGCAGCGGTCGGCGAGGTCGGCGAGCAGCCGTGCGGTCCCCACGTCCAGGACGTGGCCGTCGTCGACGCAGAGGAAGACCGTCTGGAACAGGTCGCCGTACGGCCCGAGCTGCAGCTGCGTACGCGCGTCGTTGCCCTGCTTGACCGGGGTGCTGCGGCGGTAGCCGGGCACGTCGCGCACCGCGCTGCCGCCGGGCGGCTCGCCGGCGAGGGTGTAGAACGGCCGCAGCTCCGGCCGGTGGCGCTCGACGGTGGCGAGCAGCCACGCGACCGCGGCGTGGACCTCCTCCGCGAGCCCGCAGCGCAGGAAGGCGTCGAGGGTGTACGCCGCGTCCCGCACCCACGTGTAGCGGTAGTCGTAGTTCTTGTCCCCGCCGACGCGCTCCGGCAGCCCGAGCGTGGCGGCCGCGGCGATGGCGCCCGTCGGCGCGGACACGAGCAGCTTGAGCGCGAGCAGGCTGCGCTGCACGGCGTCGGGCCAGGGCCCGTCCCAGTGCACGGAGCGCGACCAGTCCTGCCAGCCGCGCACGGTCCGGTCGATCCGCTCGTCGACGGCGCGCGGGTCCGGCAGGTGGGTCGGCTCGCCCTGCGTCCCCACGACGGCCAGCAGGTGGCGCGAGCCCTCGCTCGTCTCGAACCCGCCCTGCACGAGGCGGTCCCCGGCCTCGGGCTCGCCGACGTCGCCGCAGCGCAGGCCCAGGACGAGGTCGTCGAGGTGCACGAGGACGTCACCGCTGCGGACCTCCGACCACGGGCTCAGCGTGCCGAGCGAGGTCCCCGGCTCGAACCGCCAGCCCATGCGCACGCGCCCGCTGAGGCCCTCGACCCGCCGGGCGAGCTCCGCCCACGGCAGGCGGCCGGCCACGCCGGTGTTCATCGCGTCGGTGACCCGCACCGTGCCCCCGGCCGTGGTGTACGTCGTGCTGACGACGTTGGTGTCCCCGACGTGCTCGCGCTCGGCCTCGTAGTCGTCCAGCGGGGCCAGCAGGAACCGGCCGCCGTGCTCGGGGTCGAGCAGGGCCGCGCAGGCGAGGATGCCGTCCATGCCGGGCACCGCCCACCAGTCGACGCTGCCGTCGAGGGCGATGAGGGCGACCGAGCGACCGTCCCCGATCCCGGCGTACGAGCGCAGCGGTGCGTAGCCGTCGGCGTCACGGCGGGGTCGGGTCACGGGCGGGGGCGTACCCGCATCGCGCCGCGCGATGCCGGAGGAGAGGCGCGTCACCGCTCCGCGCTGCTGACCTCGGCCAGGCGCTGCCGCAGGAAGGCGCGCTCCGCGGCGTTCGCCGTGAGCTCGAGCGCGCGCCGGTAGGCGACGGCCGCGCCGGCGGCGTCGCCGAGGCGGCGAAGCAGGTCGGCGCGGGTGGCGGGGAGGTACGGGTAGTCGGCGAGCCGGGGGTCCGTCGCCAGCTCGTCGAGGAGCGGCAGGGCGGCGGCCGGACCGTCGGCGAAGGCCACGGCCGCGGCCCGGTTGAGCGCGACCACCGGCGTGCCCCACACCGCCAGCAGCCGGTCGTAGAGGTGCACGACGCGCGGCCAGTCGGTCTGCTCCAGAGACGGCGCGACCGCGTGCACGCCGGCGATCGCCGCCTGGAGGGTGAACCGCCCCGGCGGGCCGGACGCCAGCGCACCGGCCGTCACCGTGAGCCCCTCGAGGACCGCGCGCTGGTCCCAGCGCGTGCGGTCCTGGTCGGCGAGGAGGAGCAGACGGCCCTGCTCGTCGGTCCGCGTGGCGCGGCGCGCGTCGGTGAGGAGCAGCAGGCCCAGCAGGCCGCGGGCCTCGGCCTGCTCGGGGAGCAGGGCGGCGAGAGCGCGCGCCAAGTGCAGGGCCCGGTCGCAGAGCTCCTCGCGGACGAGAGCGTCCCCCTGGCCGGCGGTGTGGCCGGTGCTGAAGAGCAGGTGCACGGCGGTGAGCACGCTGTCCAGGCGCTCGGGCAGCTCTGCCCGGCCGGGCACTCGGTAGGGGATCCGGGCGGCGGCGATCTTCTTCTTGGCCCGGGTGATCCGCGCCGCCATCGTCGGCTCGGGCACGAGGAAGGCCCGGGCGACGTCCGACGTGGGGACGCCGCACACCAGGCGCAGGGTGAGGGCGACCCGGGCCTCGGGGGCGAGGGCGGGGTGGCAGCAGGTGAACACCAGCCGGAGCCGGTCGTCGGGCACCGCGTCGTCGGGCCGGTCCAGCTCGTCAGCGTCGTCCGGGTCGACGCTCGCCGGCTCCACGAGCAGCGGGAGCTTGCGCCGCAGGGTGGCGTCGCGCCGCAACCGGTCCAGCGCCTGGTTCCGCGCCGCCGTGGTGAGCCACGCGCCGGGCCGCGCCGGGACGCCGTCCCGGGTCCAGGACCGCAGCGCGCTGACGTACGCCTCCTGCGCGCACTCCTCCGCGAGGTCGAGGTCGCCGGCGACGCGCACCGTGGCGGACAGCACGAAGGCCCACTCGGAGCGGTGGGCCTGCGCGAGCGCGGCAGCGACCGCGTCCGCCTGTCCGGCGGACGCGGTCGGCTCGTCGCGAGGAGCGGTCAGAACGGGTTGGCCTGCGTCGGGTCCACGACCGGGCGGACCTCGACGCCCCCGAAGGGGGCCGGGCACCCCTTGGCGATCTCCAGGGCGTGGTCGAGGTCGCGGGCTTCGACGACGTAGAAGCCGCCGAGGGCCTCCTTGGTCTCGAGGAAGGGGCCGTCCGTGACCGTGCTCCCGCCCCTGATCGAGGTGGCCGTCGTCGTGTTAGCCAGTGCCTCCCCGCCCGCCAGGGACCCACCGAGCTCGAAGACCTGCTTGACGAACACGCTGTGCGCATCGACCACCGCGCTCCACGCCTCGGGCGACATGCTCGCGTAGCCGGCCGGGTCGTCGTAGATGAGGATCGCGTACTTGGCCATGGCGGTGCCTCCTGCACTGGGTCACGGGCCGGCCTGTCCGGCTCGTCACCAGCGACGACGAACAGCCTGCCGCCGGATCGACAGCCAGGACAAGATCTCCTCGGCGATCTCCTGGGGAGCGTCCTCGAGCAGCCGGCAGTCCGCCCACCGACCCCTAGTCGGCCTCGCCCATGACCAGGCCCTCGATGGTGTGCTTCTGCGTGATCGGGGTCAGCTCGTCGACGACCGGGCAGCCGAGGTGCTGGCGCACCGACGGGGGGAGCTGCTCCCAGTAGTCGTGGGTGACCGCGAGGTCGTGGTGCTCGGCGTTGCCCGCGCCGGGGGCGTCGACGCCGATGACGAGGACCGGGCGCCACTTCTCCGAGAAGTTCTTGGTGCCGCGGTGGATCGTCAGCGCCGAGCGGGCGGAGATGTCGCCCATCTGCGGGTACTTGCGCACGGCCCGCTCCTCGTAGCGCGGGTAGTACGGCTTGGGCGGGAACATCTCGTGGCCGAAGTCCTCGGCCCAGTCCCACTGCGTGCCCGGCGCGATCTCGAAGGGGCCCATGTCCTCCTCGGTGTCGACCGCGGTGAGGTTGAAGGCGAGGCTGGTGAGCCGGCCCTCGAACCGCGTCGCGTCCGGCATGGGGAAGTCGCGGTGCCACGGCTGGTTGACCGCGCCCGCGAACGGGATGTCGAAGCCGACCTCGACGATCTGGTAGTCCGGGCCGAGCACCGACTCGGAGACCTTGCGGAACCACGGGTGGTCGACGATCTCGACGAAGCCGCGCAGCTGCTCGGGGTGGATCTCGACGTAGTAGCGCTTGGGGCCGCGACCGACCGCTCCGCCGGGACGGCTGCGCGCCTCCTCGAACGCCACGCCGATGTCCTCGCGCATGCGCTCCGTCGCCTCGCGGCTGAAGGCCCCCTTCTTCGCCGTGATGCCGTCGGTGTAGAGCGCCCGGACGATCTCGCGCGCCTCGTCGTCGGCCCCCGGCGGGACGGGGAGCTCGGTCGTGGTGCGGGTCACGGTCACGCTGGGCACGGTCTCGCTAGGCACGGTCTCGCTGGGCACGGTCGGTGCGCTCATCGGCGGGGCTCCTCCTCGGTCGCGGTCCCTCTACCTTGCCACGTGGTATTGCCACGTGGCAAGAGGCGGCGGCCTGGCACGATGGGCGCGACGGCGGGAGGGGGTGGCGGGTGGGACCGAGCATGCGCGACGTCGCCGAGCGGGCGGGGGTCTCGCCCCGCACCGTCTCCAACGTCGTCAACGACGCGCCCTACGTCGCGGCCGCGACCCGCGCCCGCGTCGAGCAGGCGATGCGCGAGCTGGGGTTCCGGCCGAACGCCGCCGCGCGCAGCTTGCGGCGCGGCCGCTCCGGGCTCGTGGCGCTCGTGGTGCCCGAGGTGGACTCGCCGTACTTCTCCGCACTGGCCGCCGAGCTCAGCGAAGTGGCGGAGCAGCGCGGGTGGACGCTGCTCGTCGAGCAGACCCACGGCGACCCGCAGCGCGAGCGGCGGCTGCTCGACGGCGTCCGCGCCCAGCTCGTCGACGGGGTCGTCTTCAGCCCGTGGGGCCTCGGCGCGGACGAGCTGCGCGACCGGCAGGACCCCGCGCCGCTCGTCCTGCTCGGCGAGCAGGGCGACGCCCGCGTCGCGGACCACGTCGTCGTCGACAACGTCGCCGCCGCCGAGGAGGCGACGGCGCACCTCGTCGCGCGCGGGCGCCGCCGGGTGGCCGCGCTGGGGGCCCGGTCGGCGTACGGCACGCAGACCGCCGCGCTGCGCCTCGAGGGCTGGGCCCGCGCCCTCACCGCCGCCGGGCTCCCGCGCGACCCGGCGCTCGAGCTCCCCGTCGCCTCGCTGCACCGCGCGGCCGGGGCCGAGGCCGTGCGCGCCCTGCTGGCGGCCCGTACGCCGGTGGACGCGCTGTTCTGCTCCACCGACGAGCTCGCCCTCGGCGCCCTGCGCGCCCTCCACGAGGGCGGGGTGCGGGTGCCCGAGGACGTCGCGCTGGTCGGCTTCGACGACATCGAGGACGGCCGCTACTCGATCCCGACGCTGACGACGGTCGCGCCCGACCTGCCCGCGATCGCCCGCGCCGCGGCCGACTGCCTGGAGCAGCGGCTCGCCGCCGGACGCGGCGACGGCCCGGGGGGCGCGCCTGGAAGCGCGCCACCCCGGGCCGTCGTCGTGCCGCACCGGCTCGTCATCCGCGAGTCGAGCGCGGGCCTCCGCGCCTAGCTACGGCTTGCAGGTCAGCGAGTGCGTGTTCGCGCCCGCCAGGCCGAGCTTCGCGCCCGGCGCCGCGTCGTCGCAGCCGATGACGTTGCCGGTGCCCAGCGGGTAGAGCGCGATGCCCCAGCCCGCCCACAGGCCCTGGACGACGTTGCCCTTGAAGGTGTTGCCGTTGCCGTAGCCCGTGTAGACGCTGTGCACCTGGAAGCCGTCGAGGTCGGCGCCCTGCGGGTTGCGCACGGTGTTGCCCTCGATGAGCCAGTTGTTGCCCTTGACGTCGACGGCCGAGTCGGCCGAGTTCTTGCCGGAGAAGCCGGTGCCGTCGAAGAGGTTGTTGCGCAGGGTGCCGGAGTCGGTGCCCTCCTTGAGGTCCGCGCCCTCGGCGGGGATGTTGCGGAAGACGTTGCCCTGGACGAGGTTCCGCTCCGAGTTGTCGCGGCCGTCGGTGCAGTTGTACTTGGCCCAGTTGGAGTTCGCCGAGCCGACGTAGACGCCCTCGCCGTACTGCGGGTTGTTGATGCCGGTGTCGTGCACGTAGGAGTTCTCGAGCACGCTGTCGGTCGTGCACGAGCGGAAGTGGACGCCCTCGTCGCCGACGTCGAAGACCTCGACGCCGTCGAGCACGGTGCCGTGCGACCCGTCGAGCACGATGCCCTTCGAGCCGTGGGCGACGGTGATGCCGGTGATGTGCCAGTAGCTGCCGGTGATGTGGAGACCGTAGTCACCCGAGGCGTTCTTGGTCCGCAGCATGGCGGCGCGGGTGCCCTGCAGGGTGATCGGCGCAGTGGCGGTGCCGCTCGCGGTGGCCTCGTACCGGCTGCGCGCCAGGTGCTCGCCGTCGGTGAGGGTGATGACGTCGCCCGGGTGGGCGGTGGTCAGCGCCGCACGGATCTCGGCCTCGGTGCTGACGGTCCAGTGGCCGTCCGCGGGGCGCGCGACGCCGGTGCCGACCGGCGTGGTGGGGACGCCGGTCGAGGGCGCCGAGGTGCCGGGGGCGGGGCTGCCCGGAGCGGGCGGCGCGGAGGGGGTGCCGGTGCTCGGCGGCGTCGCGGGGGAGCTCGGGGCGGGGGCCGTCGACGCGGGCGGGGACGGCGGCGTCGGCGTCGTGCCGACGACCGACGTGGTCCACGAGGCGTCGACGCGCCCGCTCGCGGTCTCGATCCGCAGCTTGTGGGCGCCCGGCGCCGCGACGCTGATGGTCGCGGGGTCGGCGGTGAGGCCCGAGCCGAGGAAGTTCCCGTCCACCACGAGCTTGTACGCGCCGGCGGGCACGTCGAGGCGGAAGGTCGTCGGCTCGGTGGAGCCGTTCAGCGCGGCCAGCGCCACCAGGGGCGTGGTCGTCGAGGGCACGTCGGCGGAGGCCGCAGCGGGCAGGCCGAGCGTGGCGGCGGCACCGAGAGCGGTACCGGCAGCGGTCGTCATCAGGAGGAGGGATCTGCGCACGACAGAGGTTTCGTCGCTGCAGCAGCCGGTCTTCAGTGGGTCTGAGGTCCTAGGCCCGATTTCGCCTGATCGGACCAACGGCCCAGGACCTCGCTGTCACACAGTGCCACGGAGGTCCGGAGGTCCGCGCGCTGAGTGGCCGCGGGCTCACCCGGACGAGTGAGGTGCGGCCGGGACGACTACCGCCCCGGGCGCCCGAGCTCGAACCAGACGGTCGTCCCGCGCGACGTCCGCTCGGTGCCCCAGGCGTCCGCGAGCGCCTCCACGAGCGCGAGCCCGCGCCCGCGCACCGCGGCCGGCTCGGCCGCCTGCGCCGCCGGGAGGGTCGACATCCCCTGGTCGCTCACGAGCACGAGCAGGCGGTGCGGATCGACGTCGGCCTCGACGGTCGCCCCGCTGCGCGCGTGCAGCAGCGCGTTGGTGACGAGCTCGCTCGTGCAGAGCAGGGCCACCTCGACCACGGACTCGGGCAGCTCGATCGCGGTGAGCGTGCGGCGCAGCCAGGAGCGGGCCTGGCCGGCGGACGTGCTCTCCGCGGGCAGCTCCACACGGCCGACGCGCCGCTCGCCCGGCTCCACCCCGACGGCGACCAGGGCGATGTCGTCGGTCCCGGCGCCCATCTCGTCGAGCACCCGGGCGCACGCGCGGCGGGGGTCGGCGTACGCCTCGAGCCCGGCGACGGTCTCGCGCAGCCGGTCCAGCCCGAGGTCGAGGTGCTGGCCGGGGACCTCGACGAGCCCGTCGGTGAACATCAGCAGCAGGTCGCCGTCGCGGAGCACGACGTCGGTGGCGGCGCGGGGTGCCGGGAGGCCCAGCGGCGGACCGGCGGGGACGTCGAGGAACTCCCCGCCCCGCCCGCCCTGCGCCCGGCGGAGCAGGGGAGGCGGGTGCCCGGCGGTCGCGGCGCGCAGCGCTCCCGTCGCCGGGTCGAGCACGGCGACGAACGCGGTCACGAAGGTCTCGGGGCCCAGGCTGGTGACGAAGGGGTCGAGGGCGGCGAGGATCCCCGTCGGCTCGTCCTCGCGCAGCGCGACGACGCGGAGGGCGGCGCGTACCTGGCCCATGACGGTCGCGGCGAGCACGCCGTGGCCGACGACGTCGCCGATCGCGAGCAGCAGCCGCCCGTCGGCCAGCGAGAAGGCGTCGTAGAAGTCCCCGCCGGCGCTCGTGCCCGGGGCGCTCGGGACGTAGCGGGCGCCGATGCTGAGCCCCGGCACGTGCGGCATCTCCGCGGGCAGCATGCTGCGCTGGAGCAGCTCGGCGTTGCCGCGCTGCTCGTCGAAGCGCTGCGCCCGGGCGAGGGCCTGCCCCACGAGGCTCGCCGCCGTGAGCAGGGCCGCCTGCTCCTCGGTGGTGAGCACCCGGTCCTGCTCCCAGCCCAGGGAGAGGGCCCCCTGGACCTCCGAGCTCGAGAGCGGGACGCAGGCGACGGAGCGCAGCGGGGCGCTCAGCGGCTCGTCGCGCAGCGAGGGGTACGCGTCGAGGTCGCCCGCCGCCAGCCACATCGGCCGGCCGGTGCGCGACACCTCGACCGAGGGGAGCGCGGCGCTCGCCGACAGCCGCGACCAGAGCAGCGGCAGGCGCCGGGTGCTCTCGTCCTGCTCCTCGATCCCCGCGCGCCGGGTGATGCGCAGCGCCGTGCCCTCGAGCAGCACGACGCGGGCGTGGTCGCTGGCGACCGCCTCGACGGCGTGGCGCAGCGCCTCCCGGGCGACGTCGTCGACGGAGGCGGCGGAGGACAGCCGGCTGGCGAGCTCGGCGACGGTGCGCACGGCGCGGGCCGACTCCGAGCTCTCCACGACCACGCTGAGCACGCCGAGCACCTCGCCGTCGTCCGACCGCGCGGGCGTGTACGCGCGCGCGAAGTGGACGTGCTCGACCGGCCCGTCGGGCCCCTGCCGGCGCACCGGCAGCAGCGTGCTCGTCTCGCTGAAGGCCTCCCCGGTCAGCCGCACGCGCTCGACGACGTCACCATGGCCGGGCAGGTCCCAGTTCTCGGGGAAGACCTCGCGCGCCGGGCGCGCCCAGCACTCCGGGTGCTTGGCGCCGAGGAGGGCGGCGTACGCGTCGCTGTAGACGAGCACCGCCTCCGGGCCCAGCGCGAGGGCCATGGGCAGGGGGGACCCGAGCACCGTGCTGACGACGGCGTGCAGCCCCGCCGGCCAGGTCGCCGGCTCGCCCAGCGGCGTCGACGCCCAGTCGGTGGCGTCGAGGAGGGCGCTGACCTGCACGGGGCCGATCCTAGGCGCCGTGGTCCGCGGACGCGCTCCCCCCACCCGGGGGTCGTCGCGAGCGGGGCGGGAACCGTCCACCACCCTCGCGCGTTTAGAGCAACCCGGCGCGGAGATCACGAAGCCCGTGGACCTACGCCTGAAGATGAGCCTCCTCGACTACGTGATCCTCGCGATCTACTTCCTCGGGGTGCTCGGGATCGGCTTCGCCGCCCGCCGGAGCATCAAGACGAGCCTCGACTTCCTGCTGTCGGGACGCTCGCTGCCCGCCTGGGTCACCGGGCTCGCGTTCATCGCGGCCAACCTCGGGGCCACCGAGATCCTCGGGATGGCGGCCAACGGCGCGCAGTACGGCATCGCGACGGTCCACTACTACTGGATCGGCGCGATCCCGGCGATGGTCTTCCTCGGCATCGTCATGATGCCGTTCTACTACGGCGCCAAGGTGCGCAGCGTGCCGGAGTTCCTGCGGCTGCGCTTCAACGACTCCACGCACCTGCTCAACAGCATCATCTTCGCGCTGAGCGCGGTGCTCATCGCCGGCGTCAACCTCTACGCGCTGGCCATCGTCATGCGCGCGATGCTGGGCTGGCAGCTGTGGTTCTCGATCGTCATCGCCGCGGCCTTCGTCCTCGTCTACATCACGCTGGGCGGGCTCTCCTCGGCGATCTACAACGAGGTCCTGCAGTTCTTCGTCATCCTGGCCGGGCTGATCCCGGTGGTCATCCTCGGCCTGAAGGAGATGGGGGGCTGGGGCGGCCTGGAGAAGCGCGTGCGCACGGCACAGGGCGGCGGGGAGAACCACCTGCACGCGCTGCAGGGCACCGGGGTCGGCAGCGTCACCAACGCGATCGGCGCCAACTGGATCGGCATCGTGTTCGGCCTGGGCTTCGTGCTGTCGTTCGGCTACTGGACGACCAACTTCGCCGAGGTGCAGCGCGCGCTCTCCGCCCGCAACACCAGCGCGGCGCGGCGCACCCCGCTCATCGGAGCCTTCCCGAAGCTGTTCATCCCGGCGCTGACCGTCATCCCCGGCCTCATCGCGCTGGTCGTGGTGAAGAACCTCAAGGACACCCCGGACGGCGGCTACAACAACGCCATCCCGTACCTCATCGAGCGCTACCTCCCGAGCGGCATCCTCGGCGTGGCCGTGACCGGCCTGCTCGCGGCCTTCATGGCCGGCATGGCGGCGAACGTCTCGAGCTTCAACACGGTCTTCACCTACGACATCTGGCAGCAGTACATCGCCAAGGACCGCGAGGACGAGTACTACCTCAAGGTCGGCCGCGTCGTCACCGCGGTCGGCGTCGTCATCGGCATCGGCACCGCGTTCATCGCCGCCGGGTTCAGCAACATCATGAACTACCTGCAGGCGCTGTTCTCGGTCTTCAACTCCCCGCTCTTCGCGACGTTCATCGTCGGCATGTTCTGGAAGCGGATGACCCCGAAGGCCGGCTTCTGGGGGCTGCTCACCGGCACGTTCGTCGGTCTGTTCGTCTACCTGGGCTACAAGTTCTGGGGCATCTTCGACTTCGGCTCCGACCTCGAGGAGTCGTTCTACGGCGCCGGCGCGGCGTTCCTCTCCGACGTGGTCGTCTCGGTGGTGGTGAGCATGGTCACGGCGCCCAAGCCCGACTCCGAGCTGCGCGGCCTCACCTACGGCGCCGGCACCCGCGAGGCGGCCGCCGACCTCGCCAGCGGCGACGAGGCGTGGTACCGCAAGCCCGCCCTGCTCGGCGGGGTCGCGGTCGCCATCTCGCTCCTGCTCTACATCCCGTTCGCGTGAGCCCGGCTCCGGGCGCAGGAAGGTCGACCGACATGGCAGACGACACCAGGCAGGACCAGAGCGAGGTGCAGGCGGAGTCCGCCAGCGCGGCGCGGCTGTTCGACGTGCGGCGCATCATCGGGGGGCTGTTCGTCGTCTACGGCGTGCTGCTCACCGTCGCCGGGCTCGTCGACGGCGACGGCGCGAAGAAGAAGGCCCAGGGGGTCGACATCAACCTCTGGTCCGGCATCGCCATGCTGGTCGTCGGCGCGCTGTTCCTGCTGTGGATGCGGCTCAGCCCGAACAAGGCGCCGGACCCCGACGAGGTCGACACCGACCGGCCGTCCTCCCACTAGCCGTGCAGTCCCACTAGCCGCACAGCACGAGAGCCGGGCCCCGTCGCAGGGGCCCGGCTCTCGTGCGCGGAGGGGAGGGGGTCAGGCCGCGAGCGGCGAGCCCCAGCTGCCCGAGAACGCGATCTCCCCGAGGGGGAGGCGCTCGCGCGGGGCGACCTCGCGCTCCTGGAGGTGCTCGGGGAGTTCAGCGACGTCGCCCAGCGTGCCGACGGCCAGCACGGCGTACGCCTCGTAGCCCTCGGGCACGCCGAAGCCCTCCTTCACCTGCGCGGCGTCGAAGCCGCCCATCTGGTGCACGAACAGGCCCTCGGCGTGCGCCTGGACGGTGAGCTGGCCGACGGCGAGGCCGAGCTCGTACGCCGTCCACTTGTCGCCCTCCGTCACGGGGGCGAGCGCGACGACGAGCGCGCCCGCTGAGCCGGCCCAGGTCTGGTTGCCGGGCGCGAGCGCGTCGAAGACGCCCTTGAACGTCTCGTCGTCGCGCAGTCCGACGAGGAAGCGCCAGGGCTGGCGGTTCATCGCGCTCGGCGCCCAGCGGGCGGCCTCGAGCAGGCGTGTGACGACGTCTCCGTCGAGCCGGCTCACGGCGTCGTACGCACGGGGGCTGCGCCGCTCCAGCAGGAGCGGGTGGAGCTGCGGGGTCGAGGTCATGGCGTCATCCTTCCGGTGGTGCTTGAACTCTCAAGCAACGAGCCTGCCCGGTCTGTTCCCGGCCCGCACGCCGGAGAGCGGCGGGAATCGCGTGGCCCCGCTCACAGTTGACCGGGGCGCCGAGGTGGTTGAGAATGCAACTACCCGCTCCCGAGGAGGCTCCCGTGCCTGCCGTGTCCGCCGACCTGCTGACCCTGCCCCGCGTCGCCGCCGTGCCGGCAGCCTCGCGCCAGCGCCGCGTGCGCTCGGTGACGACCGCGCCGCAGGGCTACGAGGGCGAGGGCTTCCCCGTCCGCCGCGCCTTCGCCGGCGTCGACCTGCGCGACCTCGACCCCTTCATCCACATGGACCAGATGGGCGAGGTCGACTACGCACCGGGCGAGCCCAAGGGGACGCCGTGGCACCCGCACCGCGGGTTCGAGACCGTGACGTACATGATCGACGGCACGTTCCTCCACCAGGACTCCCACGGGGGTGGCGGCGTCATCACCGACGGCGGCACCCAGTGGATGACGGCCGGTGCGGGCATCCTCCACATCGAGACCCCGCCCGAGGAGCTCGTCATGTCCGGCGGGCTCTTCCACGGCGTCCAGCTGTGGGTCAACCTGCCGCGGGCGCAGAAGATGACGCAGCCGCGCTACCAGAACCTCGAGGGCGGCTCGGTCGCGCTCACCGCCTCCTCCGACGCGGGCGCGCTGCTCCGCGTCATCGCCGGTGAGGTGGCCGGCGTCCGCGGCCCGGGTGCCACGCACACGCCGATCGCCGTGGCGCACGCGACCGTCCTGCCCGGCGCGCAGCTGCGCCTGCCCTGGCCGACCGGCTTCAACGCGCTGGTCTACGTCCTCGCCGGCGAGGGCACCGTCGGCCCGGAGCGCCGCCCGGTCCGTACGGGCCAGCTCGCCGTCCTCGGCGAGGGCGACGACCTCACGGTCCGCGCCGACGCCACCCAGGACGCCCGGCACCCCGCGCTCGAGGTGCTGCTGCTCGGCGGCCAGCCGCTGCGCGAGCCCGTCGTGCAGTACGGCCCGTTCGTCATGAGCACCCGCGCCGAGGTCATGAAGGCGTTCGAGGACTACCAGGCCGGCCGGCTCGGGACCATCCCGGCCGACGCGCTGCTCCCGCACGGCGCCGGCGGGGTGCGCAGCACGGAGGACTAGCGGGGGAGGGGGCGGGCAGGAGGCCGTCATGCGCGACCAGCTCGACCACGCGTGGGGGTCCGCCGCCCTGCCCGTCCCCGAGGCGCCGCCGCTCGACCCGAGCACGCCGGTCCCGGACGACCCCGGGCCGCTCCTGCCGGACGACCCGACCGAGCTCCCGCCGGCCCCCGTGGAGCCCTCGCCGGACGCTGCGCCGCCGCCCGTCCCCCCTCCGCCCTCCCTCCCGCCGGGCTGAGGCCCCGCTACCCTGGCGCCGTGGACGGGGGGGTCCGGGGGACGCAGCCGGCGGCAGGGGTCCCGGCTGCCCTGCCTCCCGAGCTGCTCTCCAGCGTGCTCGACGCCGTCCCCGTCGCGACCCTCGTGCTCGACCCCACCGGCGCCGTGCTGGCCTGCAACGCACTGGCCGAGTCGCTGCTGCGCCTGCCGCCGGACTGGGCGGGGCTCTCCATCCTCGAGGGGCAGGACCCGACCTTCGTCCGCGCCGTCGGGCGGCTGCTCGCCGGTGACCCCGTGGCCCGGGAGACGCGGGTGCGCCTCGGTGACGGCGGGTGGCGCTCGCTGTCCTGGAAGGCCAGTCCGCTCGTCGCCGCGGACGGCACGCGCGTCGGCGCCGTGGCGATCGTCGAGGACACCTCCTCGCGGCAGGCGGCCCGCCGGGACGCGGCCCTGCTCGACGCGCTGTTCCGCGAGGCGCCCGTGGGCCTCACCGTCTACGACGCCGAGCGCCGGGTCACGCGGGTCAACCGCTCCATGGAGCAGATCGACGGCCGCCCCGGCGGCGAGATCGCGGGCCGGCGCATGCCGGAGCTGCTGCCGGTCCTCGGGGACACCCTCGACGCGGTGCTCGGGCGGGTGCTCGCGACGGGCGAGCCCGCTCCCGACGTCGAGCTGACCGGGACGGCCCCGGGCACCACCGGCGAGGGGGAGCGCACCTGGGTGCACTCGCTGTTCCGCCTGGAGCACGGCGGGCAGGTCGTGGGGGCGGGTGACGTCGTCCGCGACGTGACCGACCAGCGCGCGGCCGAGCGCGAGCGCGCCGCCGCCGCCGGCCGGCTCGCCTTCACCGTCGCGGCCGGCGAGCAGCTCGCCGCGTCGCTCGAGACCGAGGCCGTGCTCGACGTGCTCTGCCGGCTGGCGGTCCCGGCCGTCGCCGACCACGTCGTGGTCGACCTGCTCGAGGACTCGGGCCGCCTGCGGCGCCGCGCGTCCCGCCACACCGGCGTCCCGCCCGCGGGACGGCCGTCCGGCGCGCTCGCGGACTACCCGGAGGGGCACCCGGTCGAGGTCGCGGCGCGTACGGGCCGGCCCTGGCTGCTCGTCGACGCCGTCGCCGGCCTCGGGGCCGTGCCGGAGGGCGCCGACCGCGAGTTCGTCCGCACGCAGGGCGTCACCAGCGTCCTGGTCCTGCCGATGCTCGTCGCCCGGCGGGTCGTCGGCGTCGTCAGCCTCCTGTTCTCCGCCAGCGGCCGGCACTACGACGAGGCGGAGGCCGCCCTCGCGCGCGACCTCGTGAGCAGGGCGGCGGTCGCCGTCTCCAACGCGCTGTCGTACGAGCAGCAGCGCTCCGCCGCCGTGGCCCTCCAGCTCGGCCTGCTGCCCAAGGTGCTCCGCTCGGTGGAGGGGCTCGACGTCGCCTGGCGCTACCTCCCGGGAGCGACCGGGACCCAGGTCGGCGGTGACTGGGCCGACGTCCTCCCGCTGCCCAGCGGGCGCACCGCGGTCGTGGTCGGCGACGTCATGGGCCGCGGGCTGCGCGCCGCAGCGGTCATGGGCCAGGTGCGCACCGCGCTGCGCGTGCTCGCCCACCAGGACCCGCCGCCGGCCGAGGTGCTGCGGGCGCTCGACGTCGCCGTGGCCGATCTCGCCGAGGGACAGCTCGTGACCTGCGCGTACGCCGTCTTCGACCCCGCGCGCAGCAGCCTGCGCATCGCGAGCGCGGGCCACGTGCCGCCGGTGCTCGTTCGCCCGGAGGGCGTCCCCGTGGTCCTCGGCGCCGAGCAGGGCCTCCCCGTGGGCGTGCCGCTGGGCGTGCGGGCGGGGCTGGGCTACGAGGACGTCGAGGTGCCGCTCCCGGCGGGAGCGGGGCTCGCGCTCTACACCGACGGGCTCGTCGAGTCCCCGGGGCAGGACATCGACGCCGGCATCGCGGGGCTCGTCGCGGCGCTCGGCGAGCGGGCGTGGGACGACCTCGAGGAGACCTGCGAGCGGGCGCTCGCCGCCGGCGTACCCCATGTGCCGGGGCACCCCGACGACGTCGCGCTCCTCCTGGTGCGCGCCACCGGGACGCCGCCGGGGAGCGTAGTCACGCTGCGGCTGCCCCCGGACCCCGCCGCCGTCGCACCGGCCCGCGCGGCCTTCGCGGAGGCGCTGCGCCGCTGGGGGCTCCACGACGACGACGCGGCGACGGTGGGGGAGCTGCTGGTCAGCGAGGTGGTGACCAACGCGATCCGCTACGCGCGCGGCGAGGTCGGGCTCACGGTCCGGCTGGGGGAGCGGGCCGTGCACGTCGAGGTCGAGGACGCCGACACCCGGATCCCGCGGCTGCGCCACGCGACGCTGGAGGACGAGGGCGGGCGCGGGCTCGCCCTCGTGCAGGCGCTCGCCCGCAGCTGGGGCGCGCGCCCGCTGCCCGCGGGCAAGGTCGTCTGGTTCGCGCTCGGGCTCGGCGGCGGCTCAGCCTGAGCGGACCAGCCGCAGCACCGGGACGCCGAGCTCCGGGCGCGGCAGCTGCTCCTCCTGCTCCTCGGTCCCCTCGAGCACGACCAGCGCGAGGTCCGGGCGCAGGCCGGCGAGCGTGGCGAGCTGGGAGGGGCGCACCCAGGCCAGGCGAGGGTCCTGCTGGGCCGCGGCCTGCGCGCGCACGGCGGCCGCCGCCTCGGGGGAGGGCGGTCGGGCGATCGACGCGGCGAGCTTCGAGGCCTCGACGGTCGGGCGGGGCTCCTCCGGCTCGCCCGGGTGCGCGGGCGGCGGCGTCCCCGGCGTCACCCACGCCGTGCTCCCGGACGTGCAGAGCGCCGCGAGCAGGCCGGTCGACGCGGGGCCGGCGTCGTGTGGCAGGTGCACCACGGCGTCCCCGCCCTCCTGCAGGTCGAGCACCGCGGCGAGCTGCTCGTCGTCCACCTCGGCCAGGCCGAGCTCGGCCGCGGCCTGCGCGACGGCGAGCCCCTGCCCGACCGGCAGCGGCCACCGGGGGACCGAGGCGCCGGGCCACACGTAGTCGAGGTCGGGAGCCTCGCCGGGGAAGACCGCGGCGTACGACTCCGGCTCCTTCGCGACCAGCCGTGAGCGGTGACTGCGGTGCACGGCCTCGTCACCGAGCCAGGGCGGCAGCTGCCCGGTGTCGCGCAGCTCGCCCCACTCCGGGACGCGCCCGCCGGTGAACTCCAGCAGCAGCCCGCGGGTCGCGTCGACCCGCCCGCGCCGCTCCCACGCCTCGATGCAGGCCAGGCCGTAGCAGACCAGCGCCGGCACGAAGCCCCGCCACATCCTGCTGACCGGGTGGTTCTTCCACCCGTAGTCCGGCCAGGTCAGGGCGCGCAGGACCTGGAACGTCTCCACGCGCTGCTTGCCGAGGCGGCGGTCGTCGAGGACCCGCGCGCTCGCGACGAAGCCGGGGTGGGGGAGGAAGGTCTGCACGCCGCGAGCCCTACCCGCCCCGGGGAGATCCAGACGGTCGCGGCTCCTCGGTGGCAGCATCGGGCCATGAGCGTCGTGCCCAGTGCGTCCTACTCGGTGACCGTGCGGTTGGAGGTGCCGGCGGCCGGTGGCTCCGTCAGCCGGCTGACCACCGCCGTGGAGCAGGCGGGCGGCATCGTCACCGCCCTCGACGTCACGGCCTCGGGCCCGCAGCGGGTGCAGATCGACGTGACGATGGCCGCGCGGTCCTCCGAGCACGCCGGCGAGCTGGTGGAGGCGCTGCGCGCCCTCGACGGCGTCGCGATCGGGCGGGTCAGCGACCGGACCTTCCTGCTCCACCTCGGCGGCAAGATCGAGGTGACGTCCAAGGTGCCGATCCGCAACCGCGACGACCTCTCCATGGTCTACACGCCCGGGGTCGCGCGCATCTGCCTGGCGATCGCGGACAACCCCGACGACGCGCGCCGGCTCACCATCAAGCGCAACACCATCGCGGTCGTCACCGACGGCTCGGCGGTGCTGGGGCTGGGGAACCTCGGCGCCACGGCCGCACTGCCGGTGATGGAGGGCAAGGCGGCGCTGTTCAAGCGGTTCGCCGGGATCGACGCGTTCCCGCTGTGCCTCGACACCCAGGACGTCGACGAGATCGTCGAGACCGTGGTGCGGATCGCGCCGGTGTTCGCCGGGATCAACCTCGAGGACATCTCCGCGCCGCGTTGCTTCGAGGTCGAGGCGCGGCTGCGCGAGCGGCTCGACATCCCGGTGTTCCACGACGACCAGCACGGCACGGCGATCGTCGTGCTCGCCGCGCTGACCAACGCGCTGCGGGTCGTCGGCAAGCAGCTGCCCGCCGTGCGCATCGTCATGGCCGGCGCCGGCGCCGCGGGGACGGCGATCCTCGAGCTGCTGCTCGCCGCCGGGGCCGTCGACGTCGTCGTCTGCGACGAGCACGGTGCCCTGCACCCCGACCGCCCTGGCATCGACGAGCGGCTCTGCGCGCTGGCCCGGCGGACCAACCCGCGCGGCTACGCCGGGAGCCTCGCCGGAGCGGTGGAGGGCGCCGACGTGTTCATCGGCGTCTCGGCGCCGGGGATCCTCACGGGAGCGGACGTCGCGACGATGGCGCCGCGCTCGGTGGTGTTCGCGCTGGCCAACCCCGACCCGGAGATCGACCCGGCCGAGGCCGCCGAGCACGCGGAGGTCGTCGCCACCGGCCGCTCCGACGCGCCGAACCAGATCAACAACGTGCTGGCGTTCCCCGGGGTGTTCCGCGGGCTGCTCGACGCCCAGTCGCGCACGGTGTCGCAGGAGCTCATGCTCGCCGCCGCTCGCGCGCTCGCGGGCGTCGTGCGCGCCGAGGAGCTCAACGCGGCGTACATCGTCCCGAGCGTCTTCCACCCCGGCGTGACCGAGGCGGTCGCGGGCGCGGTGTCGGGGGCGGCGTCCGGCAGCGCGGCCGGCTGATGCTGCGCGCGCGCCCGCTGCTGCTCGCGGGGTTCGCCCTCGCGGTCGCGGTCCAGCTCGTCGCGGTCTACGCGCCGCGCGCGCCCAGCGAGGGGGGCGTGCCGTACGTCGACAAGGTCGTGCACCTCACGATCTTCGCCGCGCCGGCCCTCCTCGGGCTGCTGGCCGGCCTGCCCGCGCGCTGGCTGCTGCCGGTGCTCGTCGTGCACGCCCCGGTCAGCGAGCTGCTCCAGGCGCTCGTCCTGCCGCACCGCGACGGCGGCTGGGACGACGCCCTTGCGGACCTCGTCGGCGTGGGAGTGGGATGGTGGGCGGCGAGGAGAGGGGTCCGGCGCAGCGGAGCGAGGGGGTCGGGGTGGCGGGCGACGAGCACGGTCGGGGAGCCGCGCTCTCGCGAGCGCTGACGGGGCGGCTGCTGGTGGCCGCGCCCTCGCTGGTCGACCCGAGCTTCGCGGGCACGGTCGTCCTCGTCATCGACGCCGACGAGTCCGGCGCGCTCGGCGTCATCCTCAACCGCACGAGCGAGATCGAGGTCGCGAGCGTGCTGCCCGCGTGGGCCGCGCTGTGCGAGCCGCTGCCGCGGGTGTTCGAGGGCGGGCCGGTCGCGCCGGAGAACGCCCTGGCCCTCGGCCTGCTGCACGCCGCCCCCCGCATCGGGCAGGAGGAGCCGCCGGGCTGGCGCGAGGTGAGCGGCGCCGTCGGGCTGGTCGACCTCGACACCGAGCCCAGCGTGCTCGCCGGCTCGCTCGCGGGGTTCCGGGTCTTCGCCGGCTACGCGGGGTGGGGGCCGGGGCAGCTCGAGGGCGAGATCGCGGCCGACGCCTGGGTGGTCGTCGACGCGACGTACGACGACGTCCTCCCGGCCGCGCCCGAGCAGCTCTGGCGCCGGGTGCTGCGGCGCCAGCGCGGGCCGGTGTCGCTGCTCTCGGGGTGGACGGCGGACCCGACGCTCAACTGAGCGGTGTCCGCCGGAGCGACGCCGCGGGCGGCCGGCCCGTGCGTACGATGACCGCCATGAGCGCACCTGGTCTGGACGAGCCCGGCGGCGGCACCGGCACCCTGCTCGAGCAGGAGGTCGAGACCGTCCACCGGACGAGCAACGACGACGGCGACCACGAGCGCTTCGCGCACTACGCGCCGAAGGACAAGATCACCGAGGCCATGGTCACCGGCAGCCCGGTGACGGCGCTGTGCGGCAAGGTCTGGGTGCCGAGCCGCGACCCCAAGCGCTACCCCGTGTGCCCCACGTGCAAGGAGATCTACGAGGGGCTCCCCACGGGCGACGACGGCAGCGGCGACCGGGACTCGTAGGGCCCGTCCGCCTCGGCCGGTGCTGGTCGTGGCTAGCCGGTGATGCGGGCGGCGCGGCGGTGCAGGCGCTCGGCCTGGATCTCGCCGCCGAGCGCGAGCCCGAGCAGCACCGCGATGCCGGCGAGCACGGCGAACGCCGGCACGTGCTCGGTGCAGGCGTAGGCGACGGTGAAGGCGACCGTCGTCACGACGCCCTGCACGGCGGACGAGGTGCGCGAGTGCTGGGCGGTGATGCCCGAGCTGCGCCCGTCCAGCCAGGCGAAGGCCGGCGCGGTCAGCGCGGCGACGGCGGCGGTGATCGCGGCCAGCGTCAGCGCGTCCAGGGCGAGCGTCACGGCCTGCTCCTTCCGGTCGGGGTCTCGGTCTGCCCATCGGAGGGACAGACCAGCAGGTTAAGCGTTTCGGAGCAGGCGGCGGCGGGCAACCGCGCGATCCCTCCCCGGCGGACCGGCTCCCTCGTCCCCGAGCGCCGTGGTCCTCCGTCCGGGTGGTCCTAGGTGCCGCGGGGCGTGAGGAGCCGCACACTGCCTGCCTGCTCGCGGGGAGCCTGCCGAAGGGCAGGGGTGCTCGCGACCGTCCTGCTCGTCTCCGGCTTCTCCTTCGGGCTCTGCACCCAGCTGCCCCAGCTCCTGCGCACCGTCGTGCGCCGACAGACGGCCGGGCTCTCGGCGCTCGGCGTCCGCATGGGGATGACGGCGAACGGGCTCTGGATGGGGTACGGCGTGGCTGCCCACGACGGCGCGCAGCTCGGCTGCAACGCGCTGCTCGTCACCTTCGGCGTGCTCACGGCCCGCGCCCACCGCCGGCACAGCGGCGCCCCCGTCCCCCGCCGGCTCGACCTCGGCGTGCTCGTCCTCTGGGCGCTGTGGGCGGCCGCGGCGCTGAGCGCCCAGGCGGACCTGCTGGCCCGCACCGGCGCCGTGCTCGGCCTGCTCGTCGGCCTCCCGCAGCTCCTCCGGCTGGTCCGCACCCCCGACGCCGCGGGCGTGGCGCCGGGGACGTACCTGCTCTCGCTGGGTGCGGGCACGTGCTGGGCGGCGTACTGGCTCGTCGTCGGCCGCCCCCTCGTCGCCGCGTCCGCGGGGTACTGCGCGCTGCTCGCCCTCACCGGGCTGGTGCTGCTGCTGGGCCGGCCGCGGGTGGCGGCGCGGCGGGAGCTGGTGCTCGCGGCGTAGGGGCCGCTCGTCGCGTCCCGGGCCACGACGGGGAGCGACCCGCCGCGACGCGGACGACATCTCCTCCCTGCCGCGGCGCGTTGCTCACCGCGGCGTGCTGGCCGCCGAGCGGGGGCTGTGGATGACGCCCTGCAGGGGTCGTCGGGCGGCCACACTCCCCGGGTGCCCCGTACGCAGCTGCTCGACGAGCGCCGACCCTTCACCCGCGCCGAGGCCCTGCGCGCGGGCTGGAGCGACCGTGAGATCGCGCGCGAGGTGCGCGCCGGCCGCTGGGTGCGGCTGCGTCACGGGGCCCTGCTGCCCTCCGCCGTGCACGAGGCAGCCCAGGGCGCGGCCCGGCACCGGCTCGACGTCCTCGCCCACCAGACCCGCTTGGCCGGTGACGCTCCGGCGAGCGCTGCGTCGGCCGCGCACCTGCTCGGGCTTCCGCTGCTCACGCCACCCACGCAGGTCGAGCTCACGAGCGCGACAGCGGCGGCGCGGCGGCGCACCGAGCTGCGGGTCTGGCACCGCCCGCTCCCCGAGGGGCACGTGACGACCGATGCCGAGGGCGTCCTGGTGACGAGTCCCGCGCGCACCCTCGTCGACCTCGCCCGCCGCGCACCCGTGGAGGAGGCCCTCGTGGTGGCCGACGCCGTCCTGCACCGCCGGCTCGCCGCGCCGGAGGACGTCGCCGAGGTCCTGGCGGTGGGGCAGCGGTGGCCCGGCGCCCGCGCTGCCGCGCGTGTCGTGGGCCTGGCCGACGGGCTGGCCGAGTCCGCGGGGGAGACGCTGACCCGGCTGGACCTGCTCGCGCTGGGGCACCACGACCTCGTGCTGCAGCTGCCGGTGCAGGGCGCCTCCGGCCGCTGGTACCGCGCGGACATCGGCCTGCCTGCCTCGCGCGTCCTGGTGGAGTTCGACGGCGCGGTGAAGTACGACGAGCGGGCCGCGCTGCTGGCGGAGAAGGACCGCGAGGACGACCTGCGGCTCGCGGGGTGGGCGTTCGTGCGCGTCCGGTGGCGCGACCTCGGTCAGCACGGACTGCTGGCGGACCGGCTGGAGCGGGCGGCCGCGGCGCGTACGAGGTCACAGCGCTGAGCGACGCGCTGCGACGGGGAGGGACTGCGCTCCGCGCGGCGGCGGGTCGCTCAGCGTGGTGGGCCGGGACGACTGCCCGACACGCGATACCACGGCTCCGCGGACTCGCCGCAGCGCGCGGTCGCCCGGGCATGTCGGCCCGGCGCTCGGGTTAGCCTCGTCCTCGCCCATGAGCACCACCGCCGCCTCCTCGCTCCCGCCCGCGTACCCCGGCCGGGCCCCCTGGGGCACCGCTCCCAAGCTCCGCGCCTGGCAGCAGGCCGCGCTGGACGCGTACCACGAGCGGGGCCCGCGCGACTTCCTCGCGGTCGCGACGCCCGGCGCCGGCAAGACGACGTTCGCGCTGCGCCTCGCCACAGACCTGCTGCAGCAGGGCGTCATCCGCGCGGTGACGGTCGTCGCGCCCACGGAGCACCTCAAGCGGCAGTGGGCCGAGGCCGCGCACCGCGTCGGCATCGAGCTCGACCCCGAGTTCAGGAACGCCCAGGGTGCGCACGCGGCCGGGCTGACCGGCGTCGCCGTGACGTACGCGCAGGTGGCCATGGCCCCGCTGCTGCACCGCGCGCGCACCGAGGCCCGCCCGACCCTCGTCATCCTCGACGAGGTGCACCACGGCGGCGACGCGCTGTCGTGGGGAGAGGCGGTGCGCGAGGCCTTCGAGCCCGCCCGGCGGCGGCTGGCGCTGACGGGGACGCCGTTCCGCTCGGACACCGCGCCGATCCCGTTCGTCACCTACGCCCGCGGCACCGACGGCGTGCGCCGCTCGCTCGCGGACTACACCTACGGCTACGGCGAGGCGCTGCGCGACGGGGTCGTCCGCCCCGTGATCTTCCTGGCGTACGGCGGCAACATGCGCTGGCGCACCAGCGCGGGCGACGAGATCGCGGCGACGCTCGGCGCGGACCCGCTCACCAAGGACCTGACCAGCCAGGCGTGGCGGACGGCGCTCGACCCGTACGGCAACTGGGTGCCGCAGGTGCTCGCGGCGGCGGACAAGCGCCTCACGGAGGTACGCCGCCACGTCCCCGACGCGGCGGGCCTCGTCATCGCCACGGACCACACGACCGCGCGGGCCTACGCCGCTCGGCTGCGGGCGATCTGCGGCGAGGCTCCCGCGGTCGTGCTGAGCGACGACCCGACGGCGAGCAAGCGGATCGGGGAGTTCGCGGCGGGCACCAGCCGCTGGATGGTCGCGGTCCGCATGGTCTCCGAGGGCGTCGACGTGCCGCGCCTCGCGGTCGGCGTCTACGCGACGAGCACGAGCACGCCGCTGTTCTTCGCCCAGGCCGTCGGCCGCTTCGTCCGCGCCCGGCGCCGCGGCGAGACGGCGAGCGTGTTCCTGCCGACGGTGCCCGTGCTCATGGAGCACGCGGCCAACCTCGAGCTGGAGCGCGACCATGCCCTGGACAGGCCGGTCGAGGAGGGGGACTTCGACCCCGAGGCAGGGCTGCTGCAGGAGGCGAACCGGCGGCGCGACAGCCCGGACGGCGGCGCCGACGCGCTGCCCTTCGAGGCGCTCGAGGCCGAGGCGACCTTCGACCGGGTGCTCTTCGACGGTGGCGAGTTCGGCATGCAGGCCGAGGTGGGCTCCGACGAGGAGCAGGACTACCTCGGGCTGCCCGGGCTGCTCGAGCCGGACCAGGTCAGCGTGCTGCTGCGCCAGCGCCAGGCCAAGCAGATCGCGAAGCGCCCCGCCCCGGTCCCCGAGCCCGCTGCCGCGCCGATCGCGGCCGACGCGCTCGCCGGGCTGCGCAAGGAGCTCAACGCGCTGGTCGCCGCCTGGCACCACCGCACCGGCCAGCCGCACGGCGTCATCCACGGCGAGCTGCGCCGCACCTGCGGCGGCCCGCCCAGCTCGACGGCCTCCGCCGAGCAGGTCCAGCAGCGGATCGACACGATCCGCGGATGGCACGCCAAGGGGCGCCGGCTCGCCTGACGGGCGCCTGGTCCGCTCCGCTCCCGCTTCGTGCCAGGCTGTGCGGGCACAGGCAGGTGAACAGGAGGGAAACGACGCATGGCGTTCCGGCTGCGGCCCCAGGAGCCAGAGTTCTACGACCTGTTCGGCGAAGCCGGCCGCAACCTCGTCGTGGCGGCCCGGCTGGTCCAGGAGCTCGCGTCGGCGCCGCCGGCGGAGCGGGCCGGCGTCGTCGAACGGCTCCGTGAGGTCGAGCACGCGGGCGACGACGTCACCCACCGCATCCTCAAGAAGGTCAACACGAGCTTCGTCACGCCGTTCGACCGTGAGGACATCTACGCCCTCGCCAGCCGCATCGACGACGTGCTCGACCTCATGGAGGAAGCCGGCGACCGGGTCGTGCTCTACGACGTCGACGGGCTGCCCGCCAAGACCCGGGAGGTCGCGGACGTGCTGCTCGCCGCCTCGGAGCAGACGGCGGACGCACTGCCGCGGCTGCGGTCGATGAAGGGGCTCGAGTCGTACTGGATCGAGGTCAACCGGCTCGAGAACGAGGCCGACCGGCTCTACCGCGACATGATCGGCGACCTGTTCCGCAGCGGGGCCGACGCCCTGCACGTGATGAAGGTCAAGGAGGTGCTCGACACCCTGGAGGCTGCCGCCGACGCGCTGGAGCACGTCGCGGACGCGGTGCAGACCGTGGTCGCCAAGGAGTCCTGAGCACGTGGAGACCTTCGGCCTGGTGGTCTTCATCGTCGTCGCCCTGGGCTTCGACTACACCAACGGCTTCCACGACGCGGCCAACGCGATCGCGACGACGGTGTCGACGCGGGCGCTGCGACCGCGTACGGCGCTGGCGCTCGCCGCCGTCATGAACCTGCTCGGTGCGCACATCTCGACCGCCGTCGCCAACACCGTCGGCGGGGTCATCTCGCCCCCTGCCGGCAGCCACGGCCTCGCGCTCGTCGCGGCCGGGGTGCTCGGCGCGATCGCGTGGAACCTCGTCACGTGGTGGTTCGGCATCCCGTCCTCGAGCTCGCACGCGCTCATCGGCGGGCTCGTCGGGGCCGCGCTGGCGGGCGGCGCGGGCGTGCACTGGCACGCGATCCAGAAGAAGGTCCTCGTGCCGATGGTGGTCTCACCCGTCGTCGGCGCCGTGCTGGGCTTCGCGTTCATGCTGCTGCTGCTCTGGCTGTTCAAGCCGGTCAACCCGCACCGGGCCAAGCGCGGCTTCCGGGTGGGCCAGATCGTCGCGGCCGCCGCGATGTCGCTCGGGCACGGGCTGCAGGACGCGCAGAAGACGATGGGCGTCATCACGCTGGCGCTCGTGACGACCGGGCACCTGTCGCACTTCGCGGTGCCGTTCTGGGTCGTGCTGGCGTGCGCGCTCTCGCTCAGCGCCGGGACGTACGCCGGCGGCTACCGGATCATGCGCACGCTCGGGCGTCGAGTGTTCAAGCTCGACAGCACGTCGGGGTTCGCCGCGCAGACGGTCGCCTCGGGCGTGCTGTACGCGACCTCGCACTGGGGGCTGCCGGTCTCGACCACCCACGTGGTGACGAGCTCGCTCACCGGCGTGGGCGCGACGCGCAGCCTCTCGGCGGTGCGCTGGAACATCGCCGGCGGCATCGTCGTGGCCTGGGTCGTCACGCTGCCGGCCGCTGGGCTCGCGGGGGCGCTGGCCTACGCCGTCGTCAACGTGCTGGCGTAGCCGCCGGGCGGGGGTCGGCCTCCGCCACCGCGTGCCAGCACGAGCGGGGGCAGCCGCAGGTGCGGGTGCTGACCGGTCGCGTCCGTCGAGGCATGCCAGCCCCCTCCCTCTCGCTCGGGTGTCCTGTCTCCCATCGGCAACGACCCCCGGCCGCTGAACGTCCCGGACCGGTGCGAGAGTGGCGCCGTGCTGGCGCCGCGGGAGTCGACGAGCCGGGAGCACCGGCGGCTGGACGGGCTGTGGGACTTCGCCCTCGACCGCGACGGCCGCGGTCGGGCCGAGCACTGGGAGCGCGGTCCGCTGCCGGGTGCCCGGCCGATGCCGGTGCCGGCCAGCTGGAACGACCTCGTGACCGACCGGGACGAGCGCGAGCACGCCGGCGAGGTCTGGTACCAGCGCGAGGTGCGCGTGCCGCGCGCGTCCGCTGGGCGGCGTACGGTGCTGCGCCTCGACGCCGCCACCCACGCCGCGACCGTCTGGGTCGACGGCACCGAGGTCGCGCGGCACGAGGGCGGCTACACGCCGTTCGAGGCCGAGGTGACCGGGCTCGTCCACGGCCGCGAGACCGTGCGGGTCACGGTCTGCGTCGACAACCGCCTCTCGCTGCACACGATCCCGCCGGGCGTGCTCGTCGAGGAAGAGGGGCGCCCGCCGCGCCAGGTGTGGTTCCACGACTTCGAGAACTACTCCGGGCTGCACCGCCCGGTCTGGCTGCTGACCACACCGACGGCGTACGTCGCGGACGTGGTCGTGCGCACCGGGCTCGCGGGCGGGGCGGGCACCGTCGCGTACGACGTGACGACGGTCGGCGAGGGCCGGACGTCGGTCCGGCTGCTGGACGCGGACGGCGCGCAGGTGGCGGCGCAAGAGGGCGCGAGCGGCGAGCTGGTCGTCCCCGGGGCGGTGCCGTGGCGGCCGGGAGCGGCATACCTCTACACCCTCGAGGTCCGCCACGGCGAGGACGTCTACCCGCTCGCCGTCGGCATCCGCACGGTCCGCGTCGAGGGCGCGCGGCTGCTCGTCAACGACGAGCCCGTGGAGCTGCACGGCTTCGGCATGCACGAGGACGTCGCGCTGCGCGGCAAGGGCCACGACGACGCCCGGATGGTGCGCGACTTCGCGCTGCTGCGCTGGATCGGGGCCAACTCCTTCCGCACCTCGCACTACCCGTACGCCGAGGAGGTCCTCGACCTGGCCGACCGGGAGGGCGTGCTCGTCATCTCCGAGACGGCAGCGGTCGGGCTGCACCTCTCGCTGATGACGGGAGTGACGATCCGCGGTGAGAGCACCTTCGGGCCCGGCGCGATCGACGAGGTGACGCAGCGGGCTCACCTGCAGGCCGTGCGCGAGCTGGTCGAGCGGGACCGCAACCACCCGTGCGTCATCGCGTGGTCGATCGCCAACGAGCCGGACACCCGGGTGCCGGAGGCGCGCGACTACTTCGCCCCGCTGTTCGCCGAGGCGCGCCGGCTCGACCCGACGCGGCCGGTGACCTTCGCCAACGTCGCCGGCGCCGGGCCCGACGTCTGCACGGTGAGCGGGCTGGCGGACCTGCTGTGCCTCAACCGCTACTACGGCTGGTACGTCGACCAGGGCGACCTCGCCGCCGCCGAGGCGCACCTCGAGGCGGAGCTGCGGGCCTGGCGCGCGGCGTACGACAAGCCCGTCCTGCTCAGCGAGCTCGGCGCGGACGCGGTCGCCGGGCTGCACTCGCTGCACGCCCGGATGTGGAGCGAGGAGTACCAGCGCGAGCTGCTGGCCATGACACTGCGGGTGCTGCGCCGGGTCGACGGCGTCATCGGCGAGCACGTGTGGAACTTCGCCGACTTCGCGACGGCGCAGCAGTTCCACCGCGTGGTCGGCAACCGCAAGGGGGTCTTCACCCGCGACCGCGAGCCGAAGCAGGTCGCCCACTGGCTGCGCGAGCAGTGGCGCGGCGGCTACTCGGGCGGCTGGCCCCAGGCGTAGGTCTGCTTGACGAGCTTGAGGTAGACGAAGGTCTCGGTCCCGCGGATGCCGGGGATCGTGCGGATGTGGGTGTTGAGCAGCTCGATGAGCTGGTCGTCGTCCTGGCAGGTGATCTCGCACAGGACGTCGAACGTGCCGGCGGACAGCACGACGTAGTCGACCTCCTCGATCTCCGCGAGGTGGCGGGCGACCTCGCGGGTGTCGCCGTCGACGCGGATGCCGACCATGGCCTGCCGGGCCAGGTTGACGGTGAGGGGGTCGGTCACCGCGACGATCTGCATGACACCGGAGGCGAGCAGCCGCTGCACCCGCTGGCGCGCGGCGGCCTCCGACAGCCCGACGAGCTTGGCCAGGGCGGCGTACGACGCCCGGCCGTCGGTCTGCAGGTGCGCGATGAGGGCACGGTCGATGGCGTCGAGGCCCCTGCTGCGCGAGCTGCTGTCGGTGCGGCTGCGCGAGCTGCTGTCGGTGCGGCTGCGGGCGGTGCTGTCGGTGCGAGCGGTGGGCACGAGACGTCCTCTCCTCACGAGTGCCCGCTCAGTGTGCCGAACGCCCTGGCCAGCAGGGACGACCGCCCCGTGCGCAGCTCCTCGCCGTCGGCCATCGTCATGGTGCGCAGCCCGGCGTTGACCTCCGCCCAGCGCAGTGGCTCCGGCTCCCACGACCGCGACACGTGGCCCACCCAGGGCAGCCGGGTCAGGGCCGTGTCGCGCCCGAGCAGCAGGTCGGCGAGGGTGCGGCCGGCGAGGTTCGCCGCGGCGACGCCGTCGCCGACGTAGCCGCCCGCCCAGGCCGTGCCGGTGGCGCGGTCGAGGCCGACGGAGGGCGCCCAGTCACGGGCGATGCCGAGCGGTCCGCCCCAGCGGTGGGTGAAGCGCGCGCCCCGCACCGCCGGGAAGAGCTCGACCAGCGTGCGCTGCAGGGCGTCGTGCGTCCGGTCGTCCCGGTCGTAGCGCGGGGAGATCCGCGACCCGAAGTGGTACGGCGCCCCCCGTCCGCCGAACGCCAGCCGCCCGTCGGCGGTGCGCTGGCCGTAGATGATGAGGTGGCGGTAGTCGCTGAAGGTCTCGCGCTGCTGCAGGCCGATCTGCTCCCACACCGCCTCGGGCAGGGGCTCGGTCGCCACCATGAGCGAGTAGACCGGCGCGAGCCGGCGGCGCTGCCCGGGCAGCCGCGCGGTGAAGCCCTCGGTGGCGCGGACGACCCAGCGGGCGCGCACCTCACCGCCGGAGGTGCGCACGACGCCGGGCTCGAGCGCGGTGGCGGGGGAGTGCTCGTGGATGACCGCGCCGCGGCGCTCGACGGCCTCGGCCAGCCCGCGGACGAGCCGGCCCGGGTGCAGCGCGGCGCAGTCGGGGGTCCAGGTCCCGCCGAGGGCGCCGCTCATGCAGACGCGCTCGCGGGTCCCGGCCGCCGAGAGCAGCTCGACCTGCTCGCCCCAGCGCTGCGCCTCGGCCGCGTGCTCGCGCGCGCGGGCCAGCTGCACCGGCGTACGCGCCACGACGACCGTGCCGCCCTTGGCCGCGCGCGCGTCGATGCCCTCGGCGCGGGCGGTGTCGAGCACGGCGTCCACGGTCTCGCGCAGCGCGGCCGCGAGGTCGCGGGCGGCCGCCTCGCCGTGGCGGGCGGCGACGGCCGCGGAGGACTGCGGCCACAGCGCCGAGCACCAGCCGCCGTTGCGGCCGCTGGCCCCGAACCCGACGGTCTCGGCCTCGACGACGACGACGCGCAGCGAGGGGTCGGCGGCGAGCAGGGAGTGCGCCGTCCACAGCCCGGTGAAGCCGGCCCCGACGACCGCGACGTCGGCCTCGACGGCGCCGTGGAGCGGCGGGCGGGGGGTGCGTGCGCCGGGCTCGTCGTCGTGCCACAGTGGGACGGCGAGGGGGTGTGCGTCGGTCACGAGCGGCATCCCTACCTCAGGTGTGTTTCGGCGATGCAAACCGTAGCGCGACACCGCTCCTTGCGATGGATTCCCTTGATTCCGCCGGACTGGTCTGCGATAAAGGACGGGTCCGGCGCACCGAGGGAGATCGAGACCGCATGACCGTGACCGAGCAGCTGGTGGACGAGAGCCCGACGGACCTGGGCGGTGAGGCCGCGCGCCTGTCCGCCTCCGCGCGCGACCACCTCTGGATGCACTTCACCCGGATGTCGACCTACCAGCAGGCCGAGGTCCCCATCATCACGCGCGGCGAGGGCGCGTACATCTGGGACGCGCACGGCCGCCGCTACCTCGACGGGCTCGCGGGGCTCTTCGTCGTCCAGGCCGGCCACGGGCGCCGCGAGCTGGCCGAGGCCGCCGCGCGCCAGGCCTCCGAGCTCGCCTTCTTCCCGGTGTGGAGCTACGCGCACCCCGGCGCGATCAGGCTCGCGGAGCGCCTCGCCGAGGCCGCCCCCGGTGACCTGAACCGCGTCTTCTTCACGACGGGCGGCGGCGAGGCCGTCGAGACCGCGTGGAAGGTCGCGAAGCAGTACTTCAAGTACACCGGCAAGCCGATGAAGCACAAGGTCATCTCGCGCGCTGTGGCCTACCACGGCACGCCGCACGGGGCCCTGTCCATCACCGGCATCCCGGACGCCAAGAAGTACTTCGAGCCCCTCGTCCCGGGCGCGGTCAAGGTGCCCAACACGAACTTCTACCGCGCGACCGAGCACGGCGACGACCTCGAGGCCTTCGGCCGGTGGGCCGCCGACCAGATCGAGCAGGCGATCCTGTTCGAGGGCCCCGACACCGTGGCCGCGGTCTTCCTCGAGCCGGTGCAGAACTCCGGCGGCTGCTTCCCGCCGCCGCCCGGCTACTTCGCCCGGGTGCGCGAGATCTGCGACCAGTACGACGTGCTGCTCGTCTCCGACGAGGTCATCTGCGCGTTCGGCCGACTCGGCACGACCTTCGCCTGCGAGAAGCTCGGCTACGTCCCGGACATGATCACCTGCGCGAAGGGCATGACGTCGGGCTACTCGCCCATCGGCGCGATGATCGCGACCGACCGCATCATGGAGCCGTTCCTGCAGGGGCAGAACTACTTCCCGCACGGCTACACCTTCGGCGGCCACCCCGTCTCCGCGGCGGTCGCGTTGGAGAACCTCGACATCTTCGACCGCGAGGGGCTGAACGAGAACGTCCTCAAGAACGAGGGCGCGTTCCGCGCGACGCTGGAGAAGCTCAACGACCTGCCGATCGTCGGCGACGTCCGCGGCGACGGGTACTTCTACGGCATCGAGCTCGTCAAGGACAAGGCCACCAAGGAGACCTTCGACGACGACGAGTCCGAGCGGCTGCTGCGCGGGTTCCTCTCGCGGGCGCTGTTCGAGAACGGGCTCTACTGCCGGGCCGACGACCGCGGCGACCCCGTGGTCCAGCTCGCACCGCCGCTGATCTGCGACCAGTCGCACTTCGACGAGATCGAGCAGATCCTGCGGGCCACGCTGACCGAGGCGTGGTCGCGCCTGTGACGGCCCTCGAGGGACTGGTCGGCCACTGGGTGGAGGGGAAGCACCTCCCCGGGAGCGGGGAGCGTCGAGGGGACGTCTACGACCCCGCGACCGGGGAGGTGCGCCGCCAGGTGGCGTTCGCCGAGGAGGCCGACGTCGATGCGGCGGTCGCGGCGGCGGACGCGGCGCGTACGGCGTGGCGGGACACCTCGCTGAGCAGGCGCACCGCGGTGCTCTTCGCGTTCCGCGAGCTGCTCGCGACCCGCCGGGACGAGCTGGCCGCGATCATCACCGCCGAGCACGGCAAGGTGCTCGACGACGCCCAGGGCGAGATCGCCCGCGGCCTCGAGGTGGTGGAGTTCGCCTGCGGGCTCGGCCACCTGCTCAAGGGCGAGCACGCCGAGGGCGTCTCCACCGGCGTCGACGTGCACTCGCTGCGCCAGCCGGTGGGGGTGTGCGCGGTCATCAGCCCGTTCAACTTCCCGGCCATGGTGCCGCTGTGGTTCGTGCCCGTCGCGATCGCGTGCGGCAACACCGTCGTGCTCAAGCCGAGCGAGAAGGACCCGTCCGCGTCGCTGTTCCTGGCCCGGCTCTGGCAGGAGGCCGGGCTGCCCGACGGCGTCCTCAACGTCGTGCAGGGCGACCGCGTCGCCGTCGACCGCCTGCTCGCGCACCCCCGGGTGCGCTCCGTGTCGTTCGTCGGCTCCACCCCGGTCGCCCGGCACGTCTACGAGACGGCCACCGCGGCCGGCAAGCGCGTGCAGGCGCTGGGCGGCGCCAAGAACCACATGGTGGTGCTGCCCGACGCCGACCTCGACCTCGCGGCCGACGCGGCGGTCAACGCGGGCTTCGGCTCCGCCGGCGAGCGCTGCATGGCCGTGAGCGTCGTCGTGGCGGTCGAGCCCGTGGCCGACGACCTCGTCGCGCGGATCGCCGAGCGGGCGCGCACGATCCGCGTCGGCGACGGGCGCCGCTCGTGCGAGATGGGCCCGCTGGTGACCCGCGAGCACCGCGACCGGGTGGCGGCGTACGTCGCGGCGGGCGAGGCCGACGGCGCGAAGGTCGTGCTGGACGGCCGGCAGGTCGAGCCCGATGCCGACGGCGACGGCTTCTTCCTCGGCCCCACGCTGCTGGACGGCGTGCGGCCGGAGATGAGCGTCTACACCGACGAGATCTTCGGCCCGGTGCTCAGCGTGGTGCGCGCCGCGACGTACCAGGAGGCCGTCGACCTCGTCGACGCCAACCCCTACGGCAACGGCGTCGCGATCTTCACCAACGACGGCGGCGCCGCGCGGCGCTTCGAGCACGAGGTCGAGGTCGGCATGGTCGGCGTCAACGTGCCGATCCCCGTGCCCGTGGCGCAGTTCTCCTTCGGTGGCTGGAAGTCCTCGTTGTTCGGCGACCTCCACGCCTACGGCCCCGACGGCGTCCGCTTCTTCACCCGTGGCAAGGTCGTCACCACGCGCTGGCCGGAACCCGGTGGCGCACGCGGCCTCGACCTCGGCTTCCCCCGCAGCAGCTGAGACAGGAGACGACTCCCATGGCGCGAGAGGTCCTCAACACCATCGGCGGCAAGCAGGTGCCGGCGGCCGACGGGCGGACCACCGACCTCCTCGACCCGAGCACCGGCCAGGTCTTCGGCACGGCGCCGCTGTCGAGCCAGGCCGATGTCGACGCGGCGGTGTCCGCTGCGGCGCAGGCGTTCGAGGGGTGGCGCGACACCACGCCCTCCGAGCGGCAGCTCGCGCTCCTGCGCATCGCCGACGCGATCGAGGCGCGGGCCGACGAGTTCGTCGAGCTCGAGTGCGAGAACACCGGCAAGCCCCGCGGCCTCACCGCCAGCGAGGAGGTGCCGCCGATGGTCGACCAGATCCGCTTCTTCGCCGGGGCGGCGCGCGTCCTCGAGGGCCGCGCCGCGGGCGAGTACCTCGCCGGGCACACCAGTTTCATCCGCCGGGAGCCGGTCGGCGTCTGCGCGCAGGTGACGCCGTGGAACTACCCGATGATGATGGCGGTCTGGAAGTGGGCGCCCGCGATCGCCGCCGGCAACGCGGTGGTGCTCAAGCCGAGCGACACGACGCCGGTCACCACCGCGCTCATGGGCGAGATCCTCGCGGAGTTCCTGCCGCCGGGGGTGTTCAACGTCGTGTGCGGCGACCGCGACACCGGCCGGGCGCTCGTCGCGCACCCCGTGCCGGCGATGGCCTCGATCACCGGCTCGGTCCGGGCGGGCATGGAGGTGGCGAAGGGCGCGGCCGAGGACCTCAAGCGCGTGCACCTCGAGCTGGGCGGCAAGGCCCCCGTCGTCGTCTTCGACGACGCCGACCTCGAGGCCGCGGCCGAGGGCATCGCGGGTGCGGGCTACTTCAACGCCGGCCAGGACTGCACGGCCGCTACCCGGGTCCTCGTCGCCCCCGGCGTGCACGACGACGTCGTGGCCGCGCTGGCCGAGCAGGCTCGCGCGACGCGGACCGCCGGCCCCCAGGACCCCGACGCCGCGTACGGACCGCTCAACAACGCGAGCCAGCTCGCCCGCGTGTCGGGCTTCCTCGAGCGGCTGCCCGACCACGCGTCGGTCGACGCCGGTGGTGCCCGTGTGGGGGACCAGGGCTACTTCTACGCGCCCACCGTGGTCTCCGGGCTGCAGCAGGGCGACGAGATCGTCACCGACGAGGTCTTCGGCCCGGTCATCACGGTCCAGCGCTTCGACGACGAGGACAAGGCCGTCGCGTGGGCCAACGCCTCGCAGTACGGTCTCGCCTCCAGCGTCTGGACCAAGGACCACGGCCGGGCGATGCGCATGGCCAAGCGGCTGGACTTCGGCTGCGTCTGGATCAACACCCACATCCCGCTGGTCGCCGAGATGCCGCACGGCGGCTTCAAGCACTCGGGCTACGGCAAGGACCTCTCGATGTACGGCTTCGAGGACTACACGCGCGTCAAGCACGTGATGTCGAACATCCTCGCGTAGCGCGACTCCCTCCCCCCGACTCCCACTCCTCCGAAGGAGGCCTGGTACATGGCCGCACCTCTGTCCGTCCCCGGCGTGATCGCCGACGGCTCCCCGAAGGGGCTGAAGGGCGGGGCACTCGGACTGCTGTCCTCGGTGGTCATCGGCGTGGCGTCGACGGCGCCCGGCTACAGCCTCGCCGCCACCCTGGGCTTCATCGTCGTGGCGGTCGGCCTCCAGTCGCCGGTGATCATGCTGCTCGCGTTCGTCCCGATGTACCTCATCGCGGTGGCCTACCGCGAGCTCAACGCGATCGACCCCGACTGCGGCACGGGGTTCAAGTGGGTGGCCCGCGCGTTCGGGACGCGCAGCGGGTGGCTCAACGGCTGGGTGCAGATCCTCGCGGACGTCGTCGTCATGGCGAACCTCGCGCAGATCGCCGGCCAGTACGGCTTCCTCCTGTTCGGCGCGGACGGCCTCGCGGCCAGCACGTTCTGGACCACCGTGGCCGGCGTCCTGTGGATCGCGGTCATGACCTACATCTGCTACCGCGGCATCGAGGTGTCCGCGCGCTTCCAGCAGGCGCTGCTCGGCGTGGAGCTGCTGACGCTCGCGGTCTTCGCCGCCACAGCGCTCATCAAGGTCTACAGCGGGCACGGGGCCGCGGGGTCGATCCACCCGTCGCTGTCGTGGTTCAACCCCTTCGACATCCCGTCGTTCTCCGCCCTGTCCGAGGGCATCCTGCTCGCGGTCTTCATCTACTGGGGCTGGGACACCGCGGTCTCCATCAACGAGGAGAGCGCCGACAAGACCCGCACCCCGGGCCGGGCCGCCGTCATCTCGACGGTGCTGCTGCTCGTGACCTACGTCGTCATCTCCGTCGCCGCCCAGTCGTACGCCGGGGTGGGGGACAAGGGCATCGGGCTCGCCAACCCGGACAACAGCGGTGACGTCTTCGCGGTGCTCGGCGACGCCGTGCTCGGCTCGGCGCTCGCCAAGGTGCTCATCATCGCGGTGCTCTCGTCCGCCGCGGCCTCGACGCAGACGACGATCCTGCCGGCGGCGCGCACCGCGCTGTCGATGGCGGCGTACAAGGCGGCGCCCGACGCGATGGCGCAGATCCACCCGCGCTACAAGACCCCGGGCTTCTCCACGCTGCTGATGGGCGGCGTGTCGATCGTCTTCTACGTCGGGCTGACGCTCATCTCGGGCAACGTGCTCGCGGACTCGATCGCGTCGCTGGGCCTGTTCATCGCGTTCTACCTCGGCGTGGCGGGCATCGCGTGCGCCTGGACGTTCCGCGACGCCGTGCGGTCGGGGGCGCGCGACGCCTGGGTGAAGGTCGTCATGCCGCTCATCGGCGGTGTGCTGCTCCTGGCCGCCATGCTCAAGACCGGCAAGGACACCTTCGCCTCCGACTACGGCGACACGTCCTTCGGCGGCGTCGGCGGGGTGTTCCTGCTCGGGGTCGGCGGCCTGGTGCTCGGCGTCGTGCTCATGGTCGTCTGGAACGCGCTGGCGCCGACGTACTTCACCGGCCGCACGTTCGAGCCCGTCGGCGGGGAGCAGCCGGAGGTCCTGACGATGGTCGACGAGATGCCGTTGGCCCGAGGCGAAGGAGCGCTGCCGTGAGGATCGGCATCCCGCGCGAGGTGAAGCGCCACGAGTACCGCGTGGCCGCCACCCCCGCCGGCGTCCACGAGCTGGTCGCCCACGGCCACGAGGTGGTCGTGGAGCAGGACGCGGGCGCGGGCTCCGCGATCCCGGACAGCGACTACGTCGCCGCCGGGGCGAAGGTGCTCGAGTCCGCGGACGACGTCTGGGGCGAGGCGGACCTCGTGCTCAAGGTCAAGGAGCCCGTGGCGGAGGAGTTCCACCGCCTGCGCGAAGGGCTCGTGCTCTTCACCTACCTCCACCTCGCCGCGTCGCGCGAGTGCACCGACGCCCTGGTGTCGTCGGGCGTGACGGGCATCGCGTACGAGACGGTGCAGCTGCCGAACGGCGCGCTGCCGCTGCTCGCCCCGATGAGCGAGGTCGCGGGCCGCATGGCCCCGCAGGTCGGAGCGCACTTCCTCGAGCGCGCCCACGGCGGGCGCGGCGTGCTGCTCGGCGGCGTACCGGGCGTGCGGCCCGGCAAGGTCGTCGTGCTCGGCGCCGGTGTCAGCGGCATGAGCGCGGTGCAGATCGCCGTCGGGCTCGGCGCCGAGGTCACCGTGGTCGACCGCGACGTCCCGAAGCTGCGCGACGCGGACCGCGTCTACGGCGGGCGGGTGAAGACGGTGGCCTCCACCGCGTACGAGATCGAGCGGCTGGTCGCGGAGGCGGACCTCGTCATCGGCGCGGTGCTCGTGCCGGGCGCCGCGGCGCCGAAGCTCGTCACCGACGCGATGGTCTCCTCGATGCTGCCGGGCTCCGTGCTCGTCGACATCGCGGTCGACCAGGGCGGCTGCTTCGAGGGGTCGCACGCGACGACCCACGACGACCCGGTGTTCGCCGTGCACGACAGCCTGTTCTACTGCGTGGCCAACATGCCGGGCGCGGTCCCGGCGACCTCGACGCGGGCACTGACCAACGTCACCCTGCCGTACGCCGTGGAGCTCGCCGACCGCGGCTGGCGCGACGCGGTGGCGGCCGACGCGGCCCTGCGCGGCGGCGTCAACGTCGTGGACGGCGCGGTCGTGCACCCGCAGGTCGCGGCCGCCCACGGCCTCGAGGTCGCGACCTTGTAGCCCTGCGGGGACTCGCCCCCCTTGCTCGTGATCATGCACATCCTGGGACCCCAGGATGTGCATGATCACGGGGGAGGGTCGCGGTGCGTCAGGTGCGGGCGCCGAGCAGCTCCACGGTGTCGACGAGGCGGTTGGAGAATCCCCACTCGTTGTCGTACCAGCCGAGCACCTTCACCGTGCGGCCGTTGACCGCGGTCAGCGGCGCGTCGAAGATCGCCGAGGCCGGGTTGCCGACGATGTCGCTGGAGACGATCGGCGCCTCGCTGTAGGCGAGGATCTCCTTGAGCGGGCCGTCGGCGGCCGCCGCGTACGCCGCGTTGACCTCCTCGACGCTCGTGTCCCGCGCGACCGTGACCGTGAGGTCGGTGATCGAGCCCGTCAGCACGGGCACGCGCAGCGCGAAGCCACTGAGCCGGCCGTCGAGCTCGGGGAGCACGCGTCCGATCGCCTTGGCCGCCCCGCTGGAGGTCGGCACGATGTTCTGCGAGGCGGCGCGGGCACGGCGCAGGTCCTTGTGGGGGCCGTCCTGCAGCATCTGGTCCTGGGTGAACGCGTGGACCGTCGTCATCAGGCCCGTCTCGATGCCGACCGCCTCGTGGAGCACCTTCGCCAGCGGCGCCAAGGAGTTCGTCGTGCACGAGGCGTTCGAGACGATGTGGTGCACGGCGGGGTCGTAGCGGTCGGAGTTGATGCCGTACGCGATGGTGAGGTCGTCGCCCGTCGCGGGCGCCGACACGAGCACCTTGCGGGCGCCCGCGTGGAGGTGCGCGCGGGCCTTGGCGGCGTCGGTGAACACGCCGGTGGACTCGACGACGACGTCCACGCCGAGCTCGCCCCAGGGCAGCGAGCCGGGGTCGCGCGAGGACAGCACGCGGATCTCGCGGCCGCCGACGAGGAGGCGGTCCCCGTCGACCTCGACGGGCTGCGGGAGCCGGCCGTAGGCGGTGTCGTAGGTCAGCAGGTGGGCGAGCACGGCCGGGGCCGTGAGGTCGTTGACGGCCACGACCTCGAAGGCCGCGTCCCGGCCGAGGGCGCTGCGCAAGAAGCTGCGGCCGATGCGGCCGAACCCGTTGATGGCGACGCGCACGTCGTCTCTCCTCTCGTTGGTGACGAGCATCACTGTACCTACTGGTATGTACGGCTGTCACGCGCGTATCCTCGAACGCCATGGACGACGCGCGCTCCCGGCTGCTGGAGAGCACCCAGGAGCTCCTGTGGGAGCGGGGCTACACCGGCACGAGCCCGCGGGCGATCCAGGAGCGCGCGGGCGTGGGCCAGGGCAGCATGTACCACCACTTCAGCGGCAAGCGTGACCTCGCGGCCGCGGCGATCCGGCAGACGACGGAGGAGTTCCTGCCCGGGTGGCGCGCGGTCCTCGCGGGGCCGGGGACGCCGCTCGAGCGGCTGGAGGCGTGGCTGCGCCGAGAGCGCGACATCCTGCGCGGCTGCCGGATCGGGCGCCTCGTGCAGGACAAGGAGGTCGTCGACGACGAGGCGCTGCGCGGCCCCATCGACGAGGTCTTCAGCGGCACCATCGGCGTGCTCGCCGGCCTGCTGCGCGAGGGGCAGGAGAGCGGGGAGGTGCGGGCCGGCATCGACCCCGACCAGGTCGCCGCGATGATCCTGTCGGTCGTGCAGGGCGGCTACGTCGTCGCGCGCGCCCACCAGGACCCGGAGCGCTTCACCGCGGCGGTCGAGGGCGTGCTGGCGCTGGTGGCGGCGCCCGGCCGCTGATCCCGGGCAGGGGCCCTGGGGAGCGTGGCCGGGCGCCCGCCGGCCCGGCTCAGGAGTTGGGGCGCTTGCCGTGGTTGGCCTTCTTCTTCTTGCGCGCGCGGCTGCGGCGTCCGTTCTTGCCCATGTCCGGTCCTCCCTCCCTGCTGCGTGGCGATCCCGGGCAACCTACCCCGGATCGCGGCGGAGCCCGGATTGCGGGTTGCATTTGTGTAAAGACTCTTGACGCAGGTCCTTCCGCGCGCCACGGTGGCCGGAGAGCCGCCGGTCGCAGCGGCAGGGACAGCAGGAGGAGCGCGTGGAGCGCAGAGTCGTCGTGCGGCACACCGGACTGGCAGGGGGCGTCGCGCTCGCGCTCGTCCTCGCGGCCTGCGGAGGCGGGACGGGGGCGTCGAGCAGCTCGTCGGGCTCCGGCGGGGGAGCGTCGTCCAGCAGCGGCAGCGGTGGCGGCGGCAAGGTCAGCTCGATCACGCTCATGGCGGCGGAGTACTCCAAGGACCACACGGCGGCGTTCTGGAACGACTTCGCGCAGAAGTACCAGGCCAAGACGGGCATCAAGCTCAACGTGCAGGTCGTCAGCTGGGACGACATCGACCAGCAGGCGAGCACGGCGATCCAGAACAGCAACCCGCCGGACATCCTCAACCTCAACGCCTACGCGAGCTACGCCAAGGACGGGCTGCTCTACAGCAGCGACGAGGTGCTCGACCCCGCCGTGAAGTCCGACGTCCTCGACGCGTTCGTCAAGAGCGGGACCTACCAGGGCAAGCTCTACGGCATGCCGGACCTGTCCTCGGCCCGCGCGCTGTTCTACAACAAGACGCTGTTCCAGCAGGCCGGCATCAGCGCGCCGCCGAAGACCTGGGACGAGTTCGAGGCCGACGCGAAGAAGGTCTCCGCACTCGGCAAGGGCACCGTGGGCTACGCGATGCCGCTCGGCCCGGAGGAGGCGCAGGCGGAGTTCTCCATCTGGCTGTTCAACAACGGCGGCAACTGGAAGACCGACGGCAAGTGGACGATCAACAGTGACAAGAACGTCCAGACGCTGACCTTCCTCAAGAAGCTCGCCGTCACCGACAAGGTCACCGAGAACAACCCCGGCAAGACCAACCGCACGGACGGCGCGTTCGCGCTGTTCTCCAGCGGCAAGGCCGGCATGGTCGTGGGCTTCTCCCCGCTGCAGGGCCAGCTCGACAAGGACAAGAAGGTCGACTACGGCATCGCCCCGATGCCCACCTCGGACGGCAGCACGCCGCAGACGTACGGCGTCACCGACTACCTCATGGCCTTCAAGAAGAACGGCAACCAGGACGCCGTCAAGGCCTTCTACCAGCTCTACTACCAGCCCGACGAGGTCAACACCTTCATCAAGGCCGAGGGCTTCCTGCCGGTGACGAAGTCCGGCGTGCAGACGTTCGCCAGCGAGGCCTCGCTGAAGGTCTACCTGGACACGCTGCCGCAGACGCACCTCACGCCCACCGACGACCCCGCCTGGGACAAGGTGAAGCTCGCGGTGCAGCAGGGCATCGGCGCCGCGGTCGGCCCGAGCGGCGACCCGAAGAAGGTCCTCGACGGCCTGCAGCAGCAGGCGGAGGCGGGTAGCTGAGCATGCCGGAGGCGACCACCGCTCCGCCCTCCGGGTCCGCGGTCCAGCCGGTGCGGGCGACCTCGCGTCGCCCGCGCCGGCCGGGCCCGCCCGGCTGGGTGGCGCTGCTCTGGCTGGGGCCCGCCCTCGCGCTCATCCTCGCCGTCGTCGTCTACCCGGCGGTCGCGCTGGTCCGGGCCTCGCTCGCCCGCTACTCGATCACGGGCCTGCGCACGGGCTCGGCCGGCTTCGGCGACTACCGGCGCGTGCTCCACCACCCCGACCTCGGGCGGGTGCTGTCCAACACGGCGATCTGGGTGGTCGGCGTCCTCGTCCTCACGATCCTCGCCGGCCTCGCCGTGGCCCAGCTGCTGTCGAAGGACTTCTGGGGCCGGCGGCTCGTGCGGTGGGCCGTCATCGTGCCGTGGGCGGCCTCGCTCGTCATCACCGCGCGGCTGTTCACGCTGCTGCTCGACTACTACCACGGCGTCGTCAACGAGATCCTGCTCGACCTCCACGTCATCAGCAGCCCGGTCGACTTCCTCGGCAGCGACAGCTGGATCCTGCCCTCGATGATCGCGGTCGGGGTGTTCGTCTCGGTGCCGTTCACGGCGTACGTCTTCCTCGCGGGGCTGAACTCCATCCCGGGCGACGTCTACGAGGCGGCCCGGATGGACGGCGCGACCGGCTGGCAGACGTACGTCCGCATCACGCTGCCGCTGCTGCGGCCGGCGCTGCTCGTGGCGACCGTGCTCAACATCATCTACGTCTTCAACTCGTTCCCGATCGTCTACACGCTCAACGACCGCAACCCGGGGTTCGGCCATGACACGAGCATCACGTTCATGTACAAGCTGGCCTTCAAGAGCTCGGAGCACGACGTCGGGATGTCAGCGGCCGCCGGTGTGGGCAACGTGCTGCTGATCCTCGTCGTCGTCGCGGTCTACCTGCGCTTCGTCGCGCGCGACGAGGTGGAGGACTGATGAGCGCCACCCTGCCCGTGCGCCGCCGCCCCCGCTCCGCGCGCGGCCCGCTGCTCTCGCTCGCCGGGTTCCTCGTCGCGGCGGTCTTCCTCGCGCCGTACGCCGTGATGGTGCTCGACGCGCTGCGCCCCGCGAGCGATGTGCTCGCGACGCCGCCCTCGATCCTGCCGCGCACGTGGAGCGCCGCGTCGTTCGGCGACGTCATCACCGACACGCGGTTCCTCCACTGGCTGCGGACGTCGCTGGTCGTGTCGCTGGCCTCGACGGTGGTCGTGCTCCTCGTGAGCGTGCCGGCGGCGTACTACGCCGCGCGGTTCCGCTTCCGGGGCCGCAAGGCGTTCCTCCTGCTCATCCTCGTCACGCAGATGTTCTCGCCCACCGCGCTCGTCGTCGGGATCTACCGCGAGTGGTTCGAGGCGACGATGGTCAACACCTACCTCGCGCTGATCCTCACGGACGCGGCGTTCAACCTCGCCTTCGCGATCTGGATCCTCCAGGGCTTCTTCGCGGCGATCCCCCGCGAGGTGGAGGAGGCCGCGAACCTCGACGGCTGCGGCAGGATGGCCGTGCTCACGCGGATCCTGCTGCCGCTCGCGCGGCCGGGGCTGGTGACGGCGGTCATCTTCACCTTCATCGCCGCGTGGAACGAGTACGTCGTCGCGCTGACCCTCATGCAGGACGACGCCAAGAAGCCCCTGACCGTCGGCATCAGCTCCTACGTCACGGGCTACGAGCAGAACTGGGACCAGCTGTTCGCCGCCTCGGTGATCGCGATCGTCCCCGTCGTCGTGCTCTTCGCCCTCATCGAGAAGCACCTGGTGGCCGGTCTGACCGCCGGGAGCGTGAAGTAGCGCGTGGACTCCGCGGAGCTGCGGCGCCTGGTCGCCGCCTGCGTGATGCCCGGGTTCACCGGGAGCCGGGTGCCCGGCTGGGTGCTGCGGGCCCTGGACGACGGGCTCGCCGGGATCTGCGTCTACGGCCACAACCTCCAGGCCCCGGGGCCGCAGGAGGCGGCCGCGGCGCGGGTGCGGGCGATCGCCGCCGAGCTGCGGGCCGCCCGCCCCGACGTGCTCGTCGCCCTGGACGAGGAGGGCGGCGACGTCACCCGGCTCGAGTACCTCACCGGCTCGAGCTACCCGGGCAACCTCGCGCTGGGGCGGGTCGACGACGTGCAGCTGACGCGCCGGGTGGCGCGCGCCGTGGCGGCGGACCTGCGGGCCGCGGGGGTCAACGTGGACTTCGCCCCCTCCGTCGACGTCAACAGCGACCCGCGCAACCCCGTCATCGGCGTCCGGTCGTTCGGTGCGGACCCCGACCTGGTCGCCCGGCACGGTGTCGAGCTCGTCCTCGGGCTGCAGGAGTCCGGGGTCGCGGCCGCCGCCAAGCACTTCCCGGGCCACGGCGCCACGGTCGCCGATTCGCACCTGGCACTCCCCGTAATCGACGCCGACGAGGAGGAGTTCCGGCGCCGCGACCTGCCGCCCTTCGCCGCGGTCGTCGCGGCCGGGGTCGAGCTGGTCATGACCTCGCACGTCGTGTTCACCGCGCTGGACCCCGAGCCCGCGACGCTGAGCCGACGGCTCCTCGTCGACCTGCTGCGCGGCGAGCTCGGGTTCGCCGGCGTCATCGTCACCGACGCCCTCGACATGGCCGGAGTCCGTGCAGCGCACGGCATCGCCGACGGGGGAGCGCTGTCGCTGGCGGCGGGCGCGGACCTCCTGCTGGTGGGCGCCGAGGACGGGGAGCAGCACCTCGCGGACCTCACCTCGGCCGTGGCGCGCCGGCTGGCCGACGGCAGCCTGCCGGAGGAGCGGCTCGTCGAGGCTGCCGAGCGGGTCGGGCGGCTGCGGGCCAGGCTGGCGACGCCGCCACCTCCGCCGCCGAGCGATCCTGCCGCCGGAGGAGAGGCGGCGCAGCAGGCGCTCCTCGCCCGCGGCGTACGGCCCCTGCACGCCCCGGCGGTCGTCGTCGAGGTGCGGGGCGAGGCGAACATGGCGGTGGGGCAGGCGAAGTGGTCGCTGGCCGAGCCGCTCGCCCAGCTCGGCCTGCTCGGTGGTCTCGTCACCGTCACGGAGGACGGGGTCGCCGGCACGCTCCCGGAGCCGGGGGAGGAGCGCCCGGTCGTCGTGGTGGTGCGCGACGCGTACCGCAGCGCGTGGCAGCGGGCGGCCGTGGCCGAGCTGCTCGCCTCCTGCAGCGCGACCCTCGTCGCGCTCGGCATGCCCGACGACCTGCAGCTGACGACCGGTCCGGCGCTGTCGACCGGGGGCGCCGCCCGTGCCTGCACGGCCGCCGCGGCCCGGCTGCTCGCGGGGCGGGCCGCCCCCTAGATCTCCTGCCGCCCGGGCAGGGAAGCACGCTTCGCGAAGGAGCACCGATGCCACGAGCATCTCGGCGCGTCGCGGTCACTGCCGCCGCCGTCGCCGCCGCCATGACGAGCCCCCTCGTCGCGACCACGGCGCAGGCCAAGCAGCCCGCGTCGCCCCAGCACGTCGTCAACACCTACTTCGCGGACTGGGACATCTACGGCCGGGGCTACCTGGTCAAGGACATCCCCGCCGACGAGCTCAACCACATCACCTACGCCTTCGCCGCCCCCGACAAGGACGGCCTGTGCGCCGCGGCCGACCCGTGGGCGGACTACCAGAAGGTCTTCGACGCCACGCAGACCGTCGACGGCGTCGCCGACACCTGGACCCAGCCGCTGGCCGGCAACTTCAACCAGATCCTCCAGCTGAAGAAGGCCCACCCGGGCCTGCGCGTCAACCTCGCGCTCGGCGGGTGGACGCTGTCGACGTACTTCTCCGACGTGGCCAAGAAGGACTCCAGCCGCAAGGCGTTCGTCCAGTCCTGCCTCGACCGGTTCATCCGCGGCGACCTGCCCGGGTTGCCGGCGGGCGCGGCCAAGGGCGTCTTCGACGGCATCGACCTCGACTGGGAGTACCCCGGCGTCGACCCGGGCAACGGCAACCACTTCACCGCCGAGGACAAGCACAACGCCACCCAGCTGCTGCGCGAGTTCCGCAAGGAGCTCGACGCGCAGGGCGCCGCCGACGCGAAGCACTACGAGCTGACCGCCGCGCTCCCCGCGACGGCGAAGGCGAGCCAGTACTACGAGCTGCAGAAGGTCGCGCGCGAGCTCGACTACGTCGACCTCATGACCTACGACTTCCACGGGCCGTACGAGCCGGCGACGTCGTTCAACTCGCCGTTCACGACCGACCCGACCGACCCGAACCCGGGCGTGGACGCGACGTGGAGCACATCGGCGACCGTCGACTACTACCTCTCGCAGGGCGTCCCGGCCGAGAAGCTGGTCGTGGGCACGGCGTTCTACGGCAAGCAGTACATCCGGGTCGGGTCCGCGAACGGCGGCGTCTACCAGCCCTTCGACGACACGGGCCTGTCCGGCGCCGTCACCGGCGTCTCCGGCAGCACGACGCCGACCTACCGCGACCTCGTCCAGGCGGGCATCCTCAGCCCGGCGGGTGCCGTGGTCGGCGAGGGCTGGGTGCGCGGCTGGAACGCGGCGACCGGTGAGCCGTACCTCTGGAACCCCTCGGCCAGCCACACGCTGTCGGACGGCAGCACCGTGAGCGTGCCGACCTTCATCAGCTACGACGACCCGCAGTCCCTGCAGGAGCGGGTCGACCTGGTGCAGGCCAAGGGGCTGCGCGGCGTGATGGCCTGGGAGGTCAGCCAGGACACCGACGACGCGACGCTGCTCGGGACGTACGCGCCGCTGCTGCACTGAGCACGGGTGCACTGAGCTCTGAGCACTGAGCACGGGGCCGTGCCCGGGCGACCTGCCCGGGCACGGCCTCATGCCGGCTGGATCACTCCGACCGGATCACGCTGACTGTGCGGTGGCGCTGTGCCGCCGCGCGGTGGCCACGACGTCGTCGAGCCGGGCGCGGGTCGTGAGCAGGTCGCGCACGCGCTCGTCGATGCGGTCGCGCTCCTCCTCGAGGCGGCGCAGCATCTCCTCGGTCGCGATCCCCGTGTGGACGCAGGGCAGCAGCTCGAGGATGGTGCGGCTGGGCAGCCCAGCGGCGTAGAGCGCCTGGATGAGGCGCACCCGGTCGACGGCGTCCTCGGCGTAGTGCCGCTGACCGCTCGTGCTGCGCACCGAGGTGAGCAGGCCCTGCTCCTCGTAGTAGCGCAGCGCCCGCGTGCTCACGCCCGCCGCTGCCGCGACCTCACCGATCCGCACGGGTCCTCCCGGGGCTTCCTCGTCCAGCACTTGACCTTGACGCCAACGTCAACTCCTAGCGTAGCGAGCGCGGGCCGGCCGAGGGGGCCGGCCGCAGGTCCAGCAGGAGGACGTCATGGAGATCAAGGGATCCGTCGCGCTCGTCACCGGCGCCAACCGCGGCATCGGCCGCCACGTCGCCGCCCAGCTGCTCGAGCGCGGAGCGACGGTGTACGCGACCGCGCGCCGCCCCGAGGCGGTCGACCTGCCGGGTGCGCGCGTGCTGCAGCTCGACATCACCGACCCCTCGTCGGTCGCCGCAGCGGCGGAGGCGGCGCAGGACGTGTCGCTGCTCGTCAACAACGCGGGGGTCGCGACGTACCAGAACCTCGTGAGCGGCGAGCTGGACGCGATCCGGCTCGAGCTGGAGACGCACGTCTTCGGCACGCTGTCGATGGTGCGGGCCTTCGCACCCGTCCTCGCCGCGAACGGCGGGGGCGCGGTGCTCAACGTGCTCTCCGCGCTGTCGTGGCTGTCCTACGACGGCTCCGGCGCGTACAGCGTCGCGAAGGCCGCGGAGTGGAGCCTGACCAACGGGATCCGGCTCGAGCTGGCCCGGCAGGGCACGCTCGTCACCGCCCTGCACATGGGCGCCGTCGACACCGACATGATGGCCGGCTGGGACATCCCGAAGAACGACCCCGCCGACGTCGCGCGCGCGGCCCTGGACGGCATCGCGGCCGACGCGCTCGAGGTGCTCGTCGACGACGCGAGCGTGCGGGCGAAGGCGGCCGCCTCAGCGGACCTGCGATCGGTCTACCCGACGGCCGCGTGACGCCCGGCTCAGAGCGCGAGCACGGCCTCCTCGAGGACCTGCAGGCCCTCGAGGAGGAGCTCCTCGCCGATGACGAGCGGCGGCAGCAGCCGGATCACGTTGGAGAAGCTGCCTGCTGTCAGCACGATCACGCCCTGGGCGTGGCACGCCTGGGAGATGCGGGTGGCCGCGGCGGAGTCGGGCTCGTCGGTGCCGGGCTGCACCAGCTCCATCGCGAGCATCGCGCCCCGGCCGCGGACGTCGCCGATGCGGTCGGTGCGCTTCTGCAGGTCGCGCAGGCGGGGGAGGGTGAGCTCGGCGATGCCGCGGGCGCGAGCGGCCAGGTCGTACTGGGCCATGGTCTCGATGCTCGCGAGGCCGGCGGCGCAGGCGACGGGGTTGCCGCCGTAGGTGCCGCCGAGCCCGCCCTTGTGCACGGCGTCCAGCAGCTCGGCGCGACCGGTGATGCCGGCGAGCGGCAGGCCGCCGGCGATGCCCTTCGCCGTGACGACGATGTCGGGCTCGACGCCGTCGTGCTCGGCGGCGAACCAGCTGCCGGTGCGGCAGAACCCGGTCTGCACCTCGTCGGCGATGAACAGCGCGCCGTTGTCCGCGCACCACTGGGCGAGGGCGCGCAGGAAGCCCGGCGCGGGCTCGATGAACCCGCCCTCGCCCTGGATGGGCTCGATGAGGACCGCGGCGACGTTGCCTGCGCCGACCTGCACCTCGAGCTGGCGGGTCGCGCGGGCCGCGGCCTCCTCGCCGGTCATGCCCTCCGGGTCGCGGAACGGGTACGACGTGGGCACGCGGTAGATCTCGCCGGCGAACGGGCCGAACCCGTTCTTGTACGGCGTGTTCTTGGCCGTCAGCGCCATCGTGAGGTTGGTGCGGCCGTGGTACGCGTGGTCCACGACCGCGACCGCGGAGCGCCCCGTCGCCTTGCGCGCGACCTTGACGGCGTTCTCCACCGCCTCCGCGCCCGAGTTGAACAGCGCGGAGCGCTTCTCGAAGCTGCCCGGCGTCAGCTCGTTGAGCTTCTCGCAGACGGCGACGTAGCCCTCGTACGGGGTGATCATGAAGCAGGTGTGCGTGAAGCGGGCCACCTGCTCCTGCACGGCGGCGACGACCGCGGGGCTCGCGTTGCCGACGCTCGTGACCGCGATGCCGGACCCGAGGTCGATGAGGCTGTTGCCGTCCACGTCGACCACCACGCCGCCGTCGGCGTCCGCGGCGTAGACGGGCATCGTCGAGCCGACCGCCGCCGTGACCGCGGCCGCCCGTCGGGCCGCCAGCTGCTGCGACACCGGGCCGGGCAGGTCGGTGACGGTGCGCCGCTCCTGCGGCAGGCGGGTGGGGGGCAGCGCGGGAGCCTCGGTCATGCCCCCGAGCATGCCCGTACGCCGCGACGGAAGCAACGTCGCCGGCCCTCCGACGGGCGGGAATCCCTCGCGTGATCATCGGCGGTCGCGGGAAGGAGCAGACCATGGTGCAGAACGAGGACAAGGGCCCGGAGCTCGACGCGCTGTGGCAGGAGTTCCACGACCTGGTGACGATGGACTCCCGCGAGCTGCGGGAGTTCCTGCGCAGCGACGCCGCGGGCGAGGAGGGCGAGGCGCTGCCCGGGCAGGAGGGCGCGCTGGGCGACTCCGTCGCGGCCGTGCTCTCCAAGCGCAAGACCGACCTCACCGACGACGACGTCGACACGATGCGGACGGTCGTCGAGCAGATCCGCGGGGCCTACCCCGACGGCGACACCGACGCGACGATCGACCTCACCGACGGCGCGAAGCGCCACTGGCTGATGTCGCTCGGGCACGACCCGCTGAAGGTGCGCTAGCCGGGCTGCCGGCTAGAGGTAGGTCGTCGGGACCACGGGCTCGCCCTTGGACAGCTGGCGCGCGGCGGGCGGGAGCTCGCCGCGCGAGCGGCCGTGGCGCTCGCGCGCGGCCTCGACCGGCTCGGCGCCCACCACCTCGCCGCCGCGGACGAGGGGCACGAGCATCTGCCGGCCCTCGACGGGCTCACCGTCGGCCACCCGGCCGACGACCTCCTCCGCCGCGGTGCCGCCCTCGTAGCGGCGGACGGCCCACTTGCGCCCCCCGTGCGACGCCTTGCCCACGGAGCGCTTCTCGACGGGCACGAGCTCCCCACCGGACGTGGACTCCCGTGCCACGAGCTTGTAGACCAGGCCCGCGGTCGGCGCGCCGCTGCCGGTGACGAGCGAGGTGCCCACGCCGTACCCGTCGACGGGGGCGGCGGCGAGACCGGCGATGGCGTACTCGTCGAGGTCGCTCGTCACGATGATCCGCGTCTCGTCGTTGCCGAGGGAGTCCAGCAGCCGCCGGGTGTCGTGCGCCTGAGCGACGAGGTCGCCGGAGTCGAGCCGCACCGCACCCAGCGCCCGGCCGGCGACCGCGACCGCGTTGCGCACCCCCTGCTCGACGTCGTACGTGTCGACGAGCAGCGTCGTCCCGGGCCCGAGCGCGGCCACCTGCGCGGCGAACGCCTCCTGCTCGGAGTCGTGGAGCAGCGTGAACGCGTGCGCGCTCGTGCCCGTCGAGGGGATGGCGTAGCGGCGCGCGGCCTCGAGGTTGGAGGTGGCCGCGAAGCCCGCGACGTACGCCGCCCGCGCCGCCGCCACGGCCGCCTGCTCGTTGGCCCGCCGCGAGCCCATCTCGATGCACGGCCGCCCGCTGCTCGCGCAGGTCATCCGGCTCGCCGCGCTCGCGACCGCGCAGTCGAAGTTGAGGATCGAGAGAGCCAGCGTCTCGAGCAGCACGGCCTCCGCGAAGGTGCCCTCCACCACGAGGATCGGCGAGCCCGGGAAGAACGCCTCGCCCTCGGCGTAGCCGTCGACGTCGCCCGTGAACCGGTACGCCGCGAGCCAGTCGAGCGTGCGCCGGTCGATGCCGGCGCGCTGCAGCACGGCGAGCTCGTCGTCGCCGAACCGGAACTCCGCCAGGGCGTGGAGCAGCCGGCCCGTACCCGCGACGACGCCGTAGCGGCGGCCCTCGGGGAGCCGGCGCGCGAACACCTCGAACACCGACCGGCGCTCCGCGGCGCCGGAGCGCAGGGCCGCCTCGAGCATCGTGAACTCGTACTGGTCGGTCAGCAGGCCGGTGGACGATCCGCTCATGCGCGCACCCTAGCCAGCCCCCGCCCCCGGCACGTCTAGGGTGGTGGCGTGTCCAGCGCGCCCGTCGAGGCTCCGGAGCGGGTCGCGCCCGACCCCGTCGAGGACTACGCGCTCGCGCCCGACGTGCCCTGGATCACCCTGGTCTGGAACGACCCGGTCAACCTCATGAGCTACGTCACCTGGGTGTTCCAGGAGCACTTCGGCTACTCCAAGGAGAAGGCCACCGAGCTCATGCTCGACGTCCACCAGAAGGGGCGCGCGGTCGTCTCGACCGGCACCCGCGAGGAGATGGAGCGCGACGTGGAGGCCATGCACGGCTACGGCCTCTGGGCGACGCTGCAGAAGGACACGTGAGCGGGCCCGTCCGCCGTCGCCGCGACGGCACCGTGGAGCTCGACCTCGAGCCCGCCGCCGTCTCCGTGCTGCGCGGCGTGCTCACCGAGATGCTCGACCTGCTCGAGCCGGAGGAGGGGCCGCCGCCGAGCGACCCGCTCTCCGCGGCGCTCGCCATCGGCGTCAGCACCGCACCGCCCGAGGACCCGGCGCTGCGGCGGCTGCTGCCCGACGCGTACCCCGACGACCCGGAGGCGTCCGGCGACTTCCGGCGCTACACCGAGCTCGGGCTGCGCGAGCGCAAGCGGACGGCGGCGAGCACCGCGCTCGCGTCGCTGCCGGCCGAGGGGGAGGAGCCGCGCGGCCCGCTGCGGCTGCGCCACGACGTCGTGCTCGCCTGGCTCGGCGCGCTCAACGACGCGCGGCTGGCGCTCGGCACCCGGCTCGGCGTCGACGAGGACTGGGAGGCCACGGCGTCCCGGTTGTCCCCCGACGACCCGCGCCAGTACGCGTACGCCGTCTACGAGTTCCTCACCGACGTCCAGGAGCTGCTGGTCAGGGCGCTGGGCTAGGTCTGCTGGGCTGGATCTGCTGGGCTAGGGTCGGGCCGTGCTCCAGCTCCCGCGCGCGCTCCACGACGCGATGGTCGCCCACGCCCGCCGCGACCACCCCGACGAGGCCTGCGGCCTGCTCGCCGGGCCCCTCGGCTCCGACCGCCCGACGCGCATCGTCGAGATGCTCAACGCGGCCCGCTCGCCCACGTTCTACGAGTTCGACTCGATGGAGCAGCTGCAGGTCTGGCGCGAGCTCGACGACCGCGACGAGGAGCCCGTCGTGATCTACCACTCGCACACGGCCACCGAGGCGTACCCCTCGCGCACGGACGTGTCGCTCGCCTCCGAGCCGGGCGCGCACTACGTGCTGGTCTCGACCGCGGACCCGGAGACCGCGGTGGTCCGGTCGTACCGGATCGTCGACGGGGAGGTCACCGAGGAGCCCGTCGAGCTCGTCGACTGAGGGGAATACCCTGGACGGCGGGCCCGGTTGCCCGGTGCGCGGACGCCCCTCCAGGGGCTCCGCCCAGTGCTCGACGTCAGGAAGGTTCGGCAGTGGCCATCGAGGTGCGGATCCCGACGATCCTCCGGCAGTACACCGACGGCGCGAAGGCCGTCGAGGGGGCGGGCGGCACGCTCGACGAGCTCATCGCCGACCTCGAGTCCCGCCACCCCGGCCTGCGCGACCGCCTGGTCGACGGCGACGCGCTGCGCCGGTTCGTCAACGTCTACCTCAACGACGAGGACGTCCGCTTCCTCGGCGGGCTGCAGGCACCGGTCGAGGACGGCGACAACGTCACCGTCCTCCCCGCGGTCGCCGGCGGCTGAGGTCCCGCGTGCGCTTCGACTCCCTGCTCGACTCTGTCGGGCGCACACCGCTGGTGGGCCTGCCCCGCCTCTCCCCGTCGCCCGAGGTGCGGCTCTGGGCCAAGCTCGAGGACCGCAACCCGACCGGCTCGGTCAAGGACCGCCCGGCCCTGCGCATGGTCGAGGAGGCCGAGCGCTCCGGGCTGCTGCAGCCCGGCATGACGATCCTCGAGCCGACGTCCGGCAACACCGGCATCTCGCTGGCGATGGCGGCGAAGCTCAAGGGCTACCGGATCGTCTGCGTGATGCCGGAGAACACCTCGCCCGAGCGCGCCCAGCTGCTGCGCATGTGGGGTGCGGAGATCTCGTTCTCGCCGGCGGCCGGCGGGTCGAACGAGGCGGTCCGCGTCGCGAAGGCGATGGCGGCCGAGCACCCCGACTGGGTGATGCTCTACCAGTACGGCAACCCCGCCAACGCGCTCGCGCACTACGAGGGCACCGGCCCCGAGCTGCTCGAGGACCTGCCGACGATCACGCACTTCGTGGCCGGGCTCGGCACGACCGGCACGCTCATGGGCGTCGGCCGCTTCCTCCGCGAGAAGGTGCCGGGCGTCGAGATCGTCGCCGCGGAGCCGCGCTACGGCGAGCTGGTCTACGGCCTGCGCAACCTCGACGAGGGGTTCGTGCCCGAGCTGTACGACGCCTCGGTGCTGACCACGCGGTTCTCCGTGGGCCCGCGCGACGCGCTGAAGCGCACCCGCGAGCTGCTCACGCAGGAGGGGATCTTCGCCGGCATCTCCACCGGCGCGATCGTCCACGCCGCGCTCGGCGTTGCGAGGCGCTGCGTCAAGGAGGGCCGGCGCGCCGACATCGCGCTGATCGTGTGCGACGGGGGCTGGAAGTACCTCTCCACCGGGGCGTACGAGGGCGAGCTCGACGAGGCCGAGGAGTCGATCGAGGGCCAGCTCTGGGCGTGAGTCCTGGTTCCCAACGTTGTGGCCCTGGTTCGCGTCATAGTCCGCACTGAGGGCCACAACGTCGGGGACTTCCTTGCCAGCCGCGGTCGCGCAGCACCCGCGCGACCTGACGGGCCACACGGCACGGCTCACCGAGGACGTCGAGGTACCCGAAGCGCAGCGTGACGAGCCCCTCCACAGCAGCGGCGTTGTCCCGAGCCATGTCGCGGAAGCGCGTGTCGGCGTCGGCGTGGAACGCGCGGCCGTCGAGTTCCACCGCGACCCCCTGCTCCCGGTAGAGCGCGTCCCGGAAGACGCGGCCGCCCGGACCCGCGCCCGGTGCCTGGCGCTCCGGGTCCGGGAGGCCGTGGGCCCGCTCCAGGTGGAGGTACGCCGCCTCGAGCCCCGAGTGCGCGCCTGCCGTGACGTCGAGCAGCACTGCTGCGAGCGCCGCTCGGTGACGCACCTTGTGCCGCGCGTCCAGCTCCTGCAGCAGGAGGTCTGGCCGCGTACGTCCGCGCTGGACCGCCCTCGCCACCAGGGCCAGCCCGGCCAGGGGCGTGCGGCTCGCGACGGCGACGTCCAGGACGGTCGCCTCGACCCGGGTGCACGGGAGGAACGCGCGGTGGTCCCGCCGGTCCTCGACGTGGCGCGAGCGGAACACGCGCACTCCGCGCAGCCGCGGCGCCTTCCGCTCGTACGGCACGGTGACCGAGATCTCCGGAGGCCCGGCGCCCAATCCCCACAGTGCCGCAGCCGACGCGTGGCTCAGCACCGCGCCCTCACCGGCGCCGAGGACTGCTGCCCACCACGCGGAGCGCTCGAGGAGCGGGCCCGTGTGCACGGCGTACGTGCGGGGGTGGACCTCGCGCCAACGGCCGCTGGTGAGGCGCCAGCGCACAGTGTCCCGGGAGTGCCCGTGGGTGAGCGCCTGCTCGAGGGTGATGATCCCGTCCTGGCGCTCAGCGAGCTGTTCCCACTCCTGCACCCGAGCACCGTGCCGCACGAGCCGAGGCTGGTGCTGCCTCCCGACGCAGCCTGTGGATGACGCCCCCCTCGCGCGGTACCCAACGTCGTGTGCCTGGTTCGCGCTATGACCCCGCACCAGCGACACAACGTTGGGTACCCGGGGTGGCGTGACCCGCCCCGTACGCTGGGGCGCGTGGCGGACGCACCGATCGGCATCTTCGACTCCGGCGTGGGAGGGCTCACCGTCGCGCGTGCCGTGCTCGACAGCCTGCCGCACGAGCAGGTGCTCTACATGGCCGACACCGCCCGCCAGCCGTACGGCCCCAAGCCGCTCGCCGACGTCCGCCGCTACGCCCTCGAGGTGGTCGACGACCTCGTCGAGCGGGGGATCAAGGCGCTCGTCATCGCCTGCAACAGCGCCAGCTCGGCGATGCTCGCCGACGCCCGCGAGCGCTACCCGATCCCGGTGGTCGAGGTGATCCGGCCTGCGGTGCGCCGCGCGGTGGCGACCACCCGCAACGGTCACGTCGGCGTCATCGGGACGCGCGCGACGATCACGAGCGGGGCCTACGAGGACGCCTTCGCGGCGGCGCCGCACCTGAAGATCTTCACGCAGGCCTGCCCGCGCTTCGTCGAGCTGGTCGAGGCGGGCATCACGAGCGGGCCCGAGGTCGTCGAGGTCGCCCACGACTACCTCGACGACATGGTGGCGACGGGCGTGGACACGATCGTGCTGGGCTGCACGCACTACCCGCTGCTCGCGGGTGCCGTCCAGTACGTCGTGGGCGAGAACGTCACCCTGGTCAACTCCGCCGACGAGACCGCGCGCGACGTCTACCGCGTCCTGTCGGACAAGGGACTCCTGCGCGATCCCGCACTGCCTGCACCACGCCACACGTTCCTCGCCACGGGCGACGCGAGCCTGTTCACGCAGCTGGGCAGGCGCTTCCTCGGTCCGGAGATCGAGGTCGCGTAGGTGGAGCTCGCCGTCGCCGGCTGCTCGGGGTCCGGTCCCGGGCGCGACGGCGCCGCCAGCTGCTACCTCGTCCGCGCCGGCGCGACGACGCTCGTGCTCGACTGCGGGCCGGGTGCCCTGGCGCCGCTGCAGGGGCTCGTGGACCTGCGCGCCGTCGATGCGGTCCTGCTGAGCCACCTGCACCCCGACCACTGCCTCGACCTCTGCGCGTGGCACGTCGCCCAGCGCTACGGCGGCGCCGGCCGATCCGCGCCGCTCCCGGTGCTCGGCCCCTCGGGCACGCAGGACCGCCTGGAGCGCGCGTACGCCGTGGAGCGCCAGGAACCCTTGTCCTCCTTCGCCTTCGGTCCCTTCCGCGACGTCGGCGAGGTGGTCGTGCGCACGGCACGCGCGCACCACCCGGGGGAGTCGTACGCGATCCGGCTGGAGCACGCTGGGACGACGCTGGTCTACACCGGCGACACCGCGGTCTCGGACGAGGTCCTCGCGCTCGCGCAGGGGGCGGACCTCCTGCTCGCGGAGGCGGCCGCACCGGCTGACGGCTCGGGGGTCCACCTCAGCGGCGCCGAGGCCGGCGCGCTGGCACGGGAGGCCGGCGTGCGGGGCCTGGTCCTGACGCACATCCCCACCTGGGTCGAGCCCGAGCAGCAGCTCGAGCAGGCGGAGGCGGCGTTCGGCGGCCAGGTCGTGCTGGCCCGCAGCGGACTCGTGGTCGAGACCGCCGGATAGGCTCGGGCGCATGGCACGCCCTGACGGACGCACCGCGTCCGACCTCCGCCCCGTCACGTTCACCCGCGGCTGGACGGAGCACGCCGAGGGCAGCGTGCTCGTGGAGTTCGGCCGCACCCGCGTGCTCTGCAACGCGAGCGTCACGGAGGGCGTCCCGCGCTGGCGCAAGGGCAGCGGGCTCGGCTGGGTCACGGCGGAGTACGCCATGCTCCCCCGGGCGACCAACACCCGCAGCGACCGCGAGTCCGTCAAGGGCAAGATCGGCGGCCGCACGCACGAGATCTCCCGCCTCATCGGCCGCAGCATCCGCGCGGTCGTGGACGAGAAGGCGCTGGGGGAGAACACCATCGTGCTCGACTGCGACGTGCTGCAGGCCGACGGCGGCACGCGCACCGCAGCGATCACCGGCGCGTACGTCGCCCTGGCCGACGCGGTCACCTGCCTGCGCGGTCGCAAGGCCCTCCACGGCGAGCCGCTCAAGGACAGCGTGAGCGCGGTGAGCGTGGGCGTGATCGACGGCGAGGCCCGGCTGGACCTCTGCTACGACGAGGACGTCAAGGCCGGCACCGACATGAACGTCGTCATGACCGGCAGCGGGCTCTTCGTCGAGGTGCAGGGCACTGCGGAGGGCGCGCCGTTCAGCAAGGCCGAGCTCGACGCGCTGCTCGACCTCGCCGCCGTGGGCAACCTCGAGCTGGCCGAGCTGCAGAAGGCGGCGCTGGCATGACGCGGGTCCTGCTCTCGACGCGCAACGCGCACAAGGTCGAGGAGGTGCGCCGGATCCTCGCCGCTACGGAGGCCACGGGCGTCGAGGTCGTCGGGCTCGACGGCTACGACGTGCCCGAGGTCGTCGAGGACGGCCTGACCTTCACGGAGAACGCGCTGCTGAAGGCCCGTGCTGCCGTGCAGGCGACGGGCCTCCCCGCGATCGCGGACGACAGCGGCATCTGCGTCGACGTGCTGGGCGGGATGCCGGGCATCTTCTCGGCGCGCTGGTCCGGCCGCCACGGCGCGGACGACGCCAACCTGGACCTGCTGCTGGCCCAGGTCGCCGAGGTGCCGGACGACCGGCTGGGCGCCCACTTCACCGCCGCGGTCGTCCTCGTGCGCCCCGACGGCTCGAGCGTGGTGGAGGAGGGCATCGTGCGCGGACACCTCGTCCGCGAGCGGCGCGGCGCCGGGGGCTTCGGCTACGACCCGGTCTTCGTCGCGGACGAGTCCGGCGGCCTCACCACCGCCGAGCTCGGCCCCGAGCGCAAGGACGCCATCTCCCACCGCGGGCGGGCGCTGCGGGCGCTCGCGCCGTCCCTGGTGGCCCTGGCCGGCCAGCCCACCTAGGCGACGAGCACCTCGCCGCCCGGCCCGCTCAGCCGGGCCCGCGCGCCGAGCGCGTGCAGCCGCTGTGGCGCCTCCGTACCCCAGGAGTGCGCGGCCTGCGCGAGTGCCGCGCTCTCCGGGCCGCTCCATGCCACGACGGCCTCGCTCCACGGCGATGAGGCGCTCCCGGCGACACGGCTGACCGTGCCTCCCGGGGGCACCTCCAGCCCCCACACCACGGGCGGCAGGGCCAGCCCCCGCGCCGCGGCGGTCCCCCCGATGACGACGTACGCGCCGGTGCCCAGCACCTGCAGGACCTCCGTCGCCGCCCGGGCCGCGGCGACGGCAGCGGCGAGGGCGGGCACCTCGAGCGAGCGACCCGCGGGCACGGTGGCGCTGCCCTCCGCCACGTCGATGCCGGCCCACGGGTCCGCCGCGCGCGGCCAGGCCGCTCCGCCGCACGACGCGGTGGGCGAGCCGGCAGCGACGGCGGAGGCCCGTCCACCGCGGAGCCCACCGCCGGTGAGCTCCCGGGCACCGACCAGGCTGCGGAGCACGTCAGCGAGCACGGGGGAGACGGGCACGCCACGGGCGCCGGTCGCCCGCAGGCGGACGAGCTCCGAGTCGTACGACGCGCAGGTCGCCGTCTCGGCGCTGAGCAGGGACTGCCGGGCGAGCCGTCGCGCGCGCGGCAGCCAGCGGGCGTCGTCGACCTTGACCGAGACGTCGACGCCGCGGACGAGGAAGTAGCACGAGGCCGGCTGCCGCACCGGGCGCTCCGGCGGGACGAGCACCACGAGGTCCATGACCCGACCGTCGTCCGTGCCGCTGTGCAGCGGCTGTCAGGGGCCTCTGCGCCGGGTGTGAGGGTGCGCGAGCGAGGTCACCGCGGCGGCCCCGGAGCAGGTGCGCGGAGCGCGGCCGCGACGGTGCATGGCGCAGTCCTACCGCCTGCTGAAAGCGCTGTCAACGCCGAGGCACACGTTCCGACGGGCTGGGCGGCTCCGGTGTTCGCTTCTGTTGGGCGATCAGAACTGATCGGCGAGGCCGACCGGGGCTGTCCAGCAGCCCATGTGACCGGTAACGCTGGCGCGCAACGGCTTCCCACGTTGGACATCGGCGGACTCACGTGCTCGGTCACGTCGGTCACGCCGAAAAGCTGCGTGATCCAATCGTGACCAAACAGAAGTTGACACTTTCTGACGTCCGCTGGCACTGTCCGAGCACCGGCGGTCCGAGCGGCCGGCTTCTCGCCGCTCCGCGTACGCCGGGACCACCACCCAGAGGAGGAGTCCCCCCATGACAGCGCTGTCACCCAACCGCCTGAGCGCCGGCCGTCCCACCCCCGTGCTGCGCCGCGCCGGCATCGGCATCGCCGCGGTCGCGCTCGCCCTGACGGCGAGCGGGTGCGCCAAGTCCGCGAACGACTCCGCGAGCAGCTCGAGCGGCAGCGGGGCCGCGGCTCCCGCGGCAGCCGCGAGCAGCGGGGGCGACGCCGCCTCGGCAGCACCTGCGGCCGGCGGGGACGCCGCCTCGGCCGCCCCGGCCGCCAGCGGCAGCGGGAGCGGCGACGGCTGCACCCTGCAGCAGACCGGCGCGACGAAGATCGACCTGAAGGACGCGGTCGTCGGCTTCTCCCAGTCCGAGCCGGAGACCGCCGCCTTCCGCATCGCCGAGACCACGTCGATCGAGGACGAGGCGAAGAAGCTCGGCGTCAAGAAGCTCCTGCACACCGTGGCGAACTCCAACCTGCAGAAGCAGATCGCCGACATCCAGCAGATGATCAACCAGGGCGCCCAGGCGCTCATCGTCGCGCCGCTCAACAGCGACGGGCTGCAGCCGGCCTTCGCGGCCGCCGCGGCGAAGCACATCCCGGTCGTCACCATCGACCGCAAGGTGACCTCGCAGCCCTGCAAGGACTACCTCACCTTCATCGGCTCCAACTTCGTCGACCAGGGCAAGCGCGCCGCAGACCAGCTCATCAAGGTCACCGGGGGCAAGGCCAAGGTCGCCGTGCTCCTGGGGTCGTCGGGCAACAACGTCACCACCGACCGCACGTCCGGGTTCGTCGACGAGGTGAAGACCGCCCCCGGCATCACGATCGTCGCCCAGCAGACGGGTGACTTCGCCCGCGACAAGGGCCAGTCCGTGACGGAGACGCTGCTGCAGGCGCACCCCGACATCACGGCGATCTACGCCGAGAACGACGAGATGGGCCTCGGTGCCCTGGTCGCGATCAAGGCCGCAGGGAAGCAGCCCGGCAAGGACATCAAGCTCGTCTCCATCGACGGGACGAAGAACGCCGTGCAGGCGATCGTGGACGGGACGTACAACGCGGTCATCGAGTCGAACCCGCGCTTCGGCCCGCTCGCCTTCAAGACCCTGCAGGACTTCTTCTCGGGCCAGCCGATCCCCGCGAGCATCGTCATCTCGGACGGCCAGTACACCTCGGACAACGCGAAGACCGACGTGGCGAAGGCCTTCTGACGCAGCGGGCTCCACGAACCGCGCGCCCCGTGCCGGCGGCCCTGGCACGGGGCGCGCGCCCAGCAGCACCCGCAGGAGGAGGATCAGTGGACGAGAGCAGGACCGCTCCAGCAGCAGGACCTCCTGCCCTGGAGGTCGTCGGCGTCACCAAGCGGTTCCCGGGGGTGCTCGCCCTCGACGACGTGTCGTTCGCGCTGCACCCCGGGGAGGTGCACGCGCTGGTGGGGGAGAACGGCGCCGGCAAGTCCACGCTCATCAAGGTGCTGACCGGCGTCTACCAGCCGGACGCCGGCGAGCTGCGCCACGACGGGCAGCCCGTCCGCTTCGCCGGGCCCGCCGCGGCGCAGGCCGCCGGCATCAGCACGATCTACCAGGAGGTCAACCTGATCTCGCTGCAGAGCGTGGCCCGCAACGTCTTCCTGGGCCGTGAGCCGCGCCGGTTCGGCCTCATCGACTTCGCGCGCATGGAGCGCGACGCGCAGCGCGTGCTCGCGGACTACGGCGTACGCGTCGACGTGCGCCGCCCACTGCGCTCGCTCGGGCTCGGCATGCAGCAGATGGTCGCGCTGGCACGCGCCGTCTCCACGGACGCGCGCGTCGTCGTCATGGACGAGCCGACGAGCTCGCTCGAGCCGCGTGAGGTCGAGACGCTGTTCTCGGTCATCCAGCTGCTCAACGAGCGCGGGGTCGCCGTGCTCTACGTCAGCCACAAGATGGACGAGCTCTACCGCATCTGCCGCCAGGTGACGGTCATGCGCGACGGCCGGATCGTCCACACCGGCGAGCTCGCCGGTCTCCCGCGCCTCGAGCTCGTGTCGCTCATGCTCGGGCGCGACGCCTCCACGCTGCGCAACGGGCGCACGGAGCTCGGGGGCGGTCACGCCCGTCCGGGCCGGCCGGTCCTGTCGGTACGCGGCCTGCGCAGCCGCCACGCGCTGCACGGCGTCTCCTTCGACGTCGCGCCCGGCGAGGTCGTCGGCCTCGGCGGCCTGCTGGGCGCAGGCCGTAGCGAGACCGCGAAGGCGGTGTTCGGGGCGCTGCCGCTCGACAGCGGCGAGGTGCAGGTGGGCGAGAAGCCGCTGCGCCGGCACACGACGGGTGCGGCGCTCGACGCCGGTGTCGCCCTGCTGTCCGAGGACCGCAAGGTCGAGGGCATCATCCCCAACCTCTCCGTACGCGAGAACATCGTGCTGGCAGCACTTCCGCAGCTCTCGACGTTCGGGCTGGTGTCGCGGGCCAAGCAGGACCGGATCGTGGAGACGTTCATGCAGCGGCTCCGCATCAAGGCCTCCTCGCCGGACCAGCTCGTCTCGCAGCTGAGCGGGGGCAACCAGCAGAAGGTGCTGCTGGCGCGGTGGTTGTGCACCAAGCCCAAGGTGCTGCTGCTCGACGAGCCGACGCGCGGCATCGACGTCGGGGCCAAGGCCGAGGTGCAGGCGCTCATCGACGAGCTGGCCGCGGAGGGTCTCGGTGTGGTGCTGATCTCCAGCGAGCTGGAGGAGCTGCTCGAGGGCTCCGACCGCATCGTCGTGCTCAAGGAGGGTGCCGTGGTCGGCACGATCGAGGGGGAGGACGTGACGGAGGGCCGGCTCATGCAGCTGCTCGCGACCAGCGTGGCGGACGGCGGGGTGCAGGGTGGCGAGTAGCAGCTTCGCCCCGCGGCTCGGGAGCTCGGCCCTGCGGCTGCGCCCGGGCTGGATGCAGGACAACGGCGTCTACGCCGCGCTGGTCGTGCTCCTGCTGGCCAATGCGGCGTTCACCGACCGCTTCGTGACGGTCTCGAACCTGCGCACCCAGCTCATCCAGGTGGTCCCGGTCGTCATCGTGGCGCTGGGCATGGCGCTCGTCATCGGCACCGAGGGCATCGACCTCTCGGTCGGGTCGGTGATGGCGCTCGCCTCCGCGCTGCTGCCGCAGTACCTCGGCTACGGCTGGCCCGTCGCGCTCGTCGTGTGCATCCTCGGCGGCGTGGCCGTGGGGCTGGTCAACGGCTGGCTGGTGGCCTCGATCGGCCTGCAGCCCATCGTCGCGACGCTCGCCTCGCTCATCGCCGTCCGCGGTCTGGCCAACATCGTGCTCGACAACCAGGCCGACATCCACGACCGGACGCTGCTCGACCTGGGGTCCGGCTCGGTGCTGGGGATCCCGTACACCGTCCTCGTCGCGGCCGTCCTCGCGCTCGTGGTGGCGTTCCTCGTCCGGCGTACCCTCGTCGGCCGCCGGATCGTCTCGATCGGCGGCAACCGCGCGGCCAGCGAGCTGGCGGGCCTCCCCGTGAAGCGCACGCTGCTCCTGGTCTACGTCATCTCGGGGTCGCTCGCCGCCGTGGCCGGGGTCCTCGCGACCGCCCGGCTCACGGCCAGCACGCCCAACACCCTGGGCAACCTCGTCGAGCTCAGCGCCATCACCGCCGTGGTCGTCGGGGGTACGCCGCTGTCCGGCGGCAAGGTGAAGATCCTCGGCACCGTGGCGGGCGCGCTGCTCATGCAGCTGATCCGCTCGACCCTAATCGCCCACGACCTCAAGGACTCCGCGGCGCAGATGGTCCAGGCGGCCATCATCATCGTCGCGGTCTACTCCCAGCGCCGGCGAGGAGCGCGATGAGCACGGTGGACACTCCCGTGACCGCAGGCGGTCCCGACGCCCGGCTCCCCGAGGGCGACCCGGGTGAGGGGCTCTCGCGCGGGGAGCGGCTCGCGGCACTGGCGCAGCAGCGCGGCTCGCTCGTCGTGCTGCTGCTGACGGTGCTCGTCGCCTCGCTGGTCTTCGACACCTTCGGCAGCGTGGACAACCTGCGCGACATCTGCTTGCAGAGCTCATTCCTCGCGGTCGTCGCACTGGGCATGTCGTTCGTCATCCTCACCGGTGGCATCGACCTGTCGGTCGGCTCGGTCTACGCGCTCGGCGGCGTCGTCGCGGCCTGGGCGTCGTCGCACGGGACCGTGGCCGCACTGGTCGCCCCGGTCGTCGTCTGCGGTGCGGTCGGGCTGCTCAACGGCCTGCTCATCGTCCGCGCCGGGATGGCGCCGTTCATCGTCACGCTGACCACCCTGCTGTTCGCCCGGGGGCTCCTGCTCTCGGTCACCACCGAGGGCAGCGTCACCCGCGTCGTCCCCTCCGGCTCGGCCTTCGCGACGATGGGGCAGGGGTCGGCGCTGGGGATCGGCTACCCCGTCTGGATCGCCGTCGGTCTGTACGCCCTCGGCGTGCTGGTCCTGCAGCGCACGGGCTTCGGGCAGACCGTGCTCGCCATCGGCAGCAACGAGGACGCGGCGCGGCTCATGGGCCTGCCGGTCGGCTCGGTGCTCCTGCGGGTCTACGTGATGTCCGGCGTCCTCGCCGGCTTCGGCGGGGCGCTGGCGGCGGCGCAGGCGTCCTCGGGCGTGACCACGACGGGGGTGGGGCTCGAGCTCAGCGCGATCTCCGCCGTCGTCATCGGGGGGACGCTGCTGACCGGGGGCGCCGGCACCACGGGCGGCACGCTCGCCGGCGTGCTGCTGCTCGGCGTCATCGCCAACATCATCAACCAGATCGGCTTCAGCAACTCCAACTGGCAGTCGGTCGTCAACGGCGGCTTCCTCGTGCTCGTCGTCGTCATCCAGACGTTCCTGGCGCGCCGGCAGCGGCTCTAGCCGGCCACTCGAACCGCCCGCCCAGCAGCCCGGCCGGACCGCGTCCCGCGGTCCGGCCGGGCCGTGCTGTCTCCCGGCCCCCGGCAGTTGAAGATCGACTGGCAGCACGCAAGAACTGGAGCGCACAGGGGATTGACCGGAGCACGTCGTCGCGGTTGGATCAGACTCGTCCTGATCGGTCCAGCCCGTCTTGTGCGCGCTTGCGACCGGATCCGACTCCCTCGGCTGAGGAGGCCGCATGCTGCTCGATCGACGACGACCGACAGCCCGTTCCCGGACGCTCGTGACCGCCGCGCTCACCGGGATGGTGGGGGCGCTGGTCGCCGTCACCGCCCCGGTTCCCGCGTCGGCGGACACGCTCGTGCACGGGCTCAAGGGCGACTACTACCGCTCCAGCGGACCGGGGGTCGGCGACTTCGCCGAGCTGCGGACGACGCAGATCGACCCGAGCCTGGAGTTCCCCAACCTCGAGGGCGTCCTGCAGGCCGCGACCGGCCAGGACGACCGGGACTCCGTGCGCTGGACCGGGCGGGTCGACGTGCCGGCCACCGACGCGTACACCTTCTCGATCATCGGCGACAACGGGTTCCGTCTGTGGGTCGACGGCACCCTCGTCATCGACCACTGGGTCGACGACTGGGACAACCGGCAGACCAGTGCCCCGGTGCAGCTGACGGCGGGTCTCCACGACATCCGCGTCGACTACTTCGAGGACTTCGGCGGGTCGAACCTGCACGTCTCCTGGTCGACGCCGACGAGCCCGCTGGCTCCGATCCCGGCCACGGCGTACTACCTCCCGGCCGACTACACCCCGCCCGTGTCGGGGGATGCGACGGTGGCGACGAACGGCTCCGCCGTGACCCTCGCCGTCGACCACCCCTTCGTGCAGCCGCTCCCGACGGGCCTGACCGACCACCTGCACGTGATGGTCGACGACGTCGCGTACCCGGTCACGAGCATCGCCGTGGACCCGGCGGCCGCCGGGAACCTCGTCATCACGCTCGGTGCGCAGGTGCAGAAGGGCGCGACCGTCCGCGTGACCTACGACGGGAACGGCGGGCTCGCGACGTCGGAGAAGTCGCTGCCCGCGTTCTCCCTGCCGGGCATCAACTCCTCGACCTACACGCTCGACACGCCGTGGGCGAAGGACGTCAGCCCGACCAACGCGCTGCCGGACTACCCGCGCCCGCAGCTCGCCCGCGTGAAGTGGGAGAACCTCAACGGCACGTGGCAGTTCGAGGAGGCCACCGAGGGCCAGGCGGCCCCGCTCGGCCAGCAGCTCGACGGCAGCATCCTCGTGCCGTACCCCGTCGAGTCGAAGCTCTCGGGCGTGCAGAAGCACGTCGACCGCATGTTCTACCGGCGCACCTTCACCGTCCCCGCCGACTGGAAGATCGGCAGTGGCCAGCGCCTCGTGCTGAACTTCGGCGCCGTCGACTACCAGGCGACCGTCTGGGTCAACGGCACGCAGGTGACGAGCCACACCGGCGGCTACGACAAGTTCAGCGCCGACATCACCGACGCGGTCACCGGTACGGGCCCGCAGGAGATCGTCGTCGGCGTCGTCGACACCACGGACTCGAGCAACCAGCCCGTGGGCAAGCAGACCAACAACCCTGGCGGCATCTTCTACACGCCGGCCTCGGGGATCTGGCAGACGGTCTGGCTCGAGCCGGTCGCCGCCGCCCACATCGACTCGCTGGGCATCACCTCCGACGTGCCGGGCTCGGCCTTCGTCGTCACGCCGCGCACCACGGGCGCCTCGGCGGACGCGACCGTCACGGTCGTCGCCTCGGCCAAGGGGAAGGAGGTCGCCCGGGTGACGGGCCCCGCCTCGTCCGCGCTGCGGGTGCCGATCGCCGACGCCCACCTGTGGTCACCGTCGGACCCGTACCTCTACGACCTCTCGGTGACGCTGCACGACGGCGACTCCACGGATGCCGTCACGAGCTACCAGGGCCTGCGCTCGATCGGGCTGAAGGTGATCGACGGCAAGCAGCGCATCGTGCTCAACGGCAAGCCGACCTTCCTGCTCTCGACGCTCGACCAGGGCTACTGGCCGGACGGCATCTACACCGCGCCGACCGACGAGGCGCTCGCCTTCGACCTGGTGCAGCACAAGGAGATGGGCTTCAACACCGTGCGCAAGCACATCAAGGTGGAGCCCGACCGCTGGTACTACTGGGCAGACCGGCTCGGACTGCTGGTCTGGCAGGACATGCCGGCGACCTTCGACCTCTCGACCGGCGCCAAGCGCGCGAGCTTCGAGAGCCAGCTCGACCAGATCGTCACCGAGCACGACAGCGACACCTCGGTCATCGGCTGGATCCCCTTCAACGAGGGCTGGGGCGAGTACTCCAAGCAGTTCACCGGTGAGGTCGCCGACCACGTCAAGGCCCTCGACCCGACCCGGCTCGTCGACGCGCACAGCGGCGTCAACTGCTGCAACTCGCACGGCGACTCCGGGCACGGCGACGTCATCGACTGGCACCAGTACAACGGGCCGGCCTTCCCGGCTCCTGACGCGAACCGCGCCGCCGTCGACGGCGAGCACGGCGGCTTCGGCCTCGTCATCCCCGGGCACACGTGGCCGGGCGGCTCGCTGAGCAACTACGGCGCCGACCTCAAGACGACGGCCGACCTCACCAGGGCGTACGTCGCCAACCAGACGCCGCTCATCGCGGCGGCGAGCTGCGGGCTCTCGGGCTCGGTCTACACGCAGATCACCGACGTGGAGACGGAGCTCAACGGTCTGTGGACCTACGACCGCCGCGTCGAGAAGGTCGACCCGGCCGCGGTGCGCGACATCAACCAGCGCATCATCGCCGCCGGCGAGAGCACCGGCCAGGTGCAGCTCCCGCCGGGCAAGCCCGGTCTCGTGGGCGTCGGTGACTGGCAGCTCGACGAGGGCAGCGGCACCGTCACCGAGGACACGAGCGGCGGGGCGCACGACGGCACGCTCGTGGGCGGACCGACGTGGACGGCGGGCAAGACCGGCAGTGCGCTGCACTTCGACGGGCACAGCCAGTACGTCGACACGGGCGCGGAGATCCTCGACACCAGCGGGAACTACACCGTGTCCGCGTGGGCGAAGCTCGACAGCACCAACGGGTTCGCCACGGTGGTGAGCCAGGACGGCGCCTCCCGCAGCGACTTCTTCCTGCAGTACAGCGGCGCCGACCACCGGTGGGCGTTCAGCACCCCCGACGTACGCGCGCTGGCGTCGGACGTCGGGGAGCCGAAGGTGGGCCAGTGGTACCACCTCACCGGTGTCCGCGACGTGCGCGCCGGGCAGCTGCGGATCTACGTCGACGGCGCGCTCGCCGGCACGGCGTCGACCTGCGGCGGCGTGGACGACGGCGGGAACCTCGTCATCGGCCGGGCGAAGTGGGACGGGAACCCCGTCGACTTCTTCCCGGGCACGATCGACTCGGTCCACGCGTACGACCGCGTGCTGAGCGACGCCGAGATCGCGTCGCTGGCCGCGCAGGAGCCGACCACGACGACGCCGAGCGACGTCACGGCGGCGGTCGACGAGCTGAAGCGCTCGGGCGACCTGCTCTCGAGCGAGGCGGGCGTGCTCCGGCCGCTCTCGACCGGGGCGGAGTCCGCGCGGGCCGCGCACGACTACGCGACGATGCGGACCCGGCTGCAGGCGCTGCGCACGGAGGTGGACACGGCACGCACCTCGAAGCTCGGGGACGCCGCCCGCGACCGGCTCAGCGGGCTGCTCGACGCGCAGCTCCCGGCGCGTACGGGCGTGCAGGGGCTGCAGCGGCTCGTCGGTGACCTCAGCCGGCAGGACGCGGTCTTCCAGTCCGGCTCGGCCGGGCTGCTCGACCAGCTGGCGGCCGCGCGGGCGGCGGAGGTGGCCGGTGACCCGGCGACCGTCAAGGCCCGGCTGCAGGAGTTCCGCGCCGCGGTGGCCACCAGCCGGAAGGTGAGCGCCTCGGCCCGGGCGACGCTGCTGGCCCGCACGGATGCGGTGCTGGCGACGCTGTAGCAGGTCCGGAGCGGGGGCGGGTCCACCGAGCGGTGGGCCCGCCCCCGCCCCGCGCCGTGGGAGCGGATGCGGGCACGGACTGTCGGTGCCGGGTGGGAGGCTTGCGGGCATGAGCGACTCCCAGGTGCGCGTGCACAACTTCAGCATCTCCCTCGACGGCTTCGGGACCGGCGAGGGCCAGAGCCTCGAGACGCCCTTCGGGCACGCCGGTCAGCGGCTCCACGGCTGGGCCTTCGAGACCCGCACCTTCCGCCGGATGATGGGGCGCGAGGGCGGCGGGGTCGGGGTCGACGAGGCGTTCGCCAGCCAGTGGGGCGAGGGCATCGGCGCCGAGATCATGGGGCGCTGGAAGTTCGCCCCGAAGCAGGGCGCGCCCACGGACGAGGAGTGGCGCGGCTGGTGGGGTGACGAGCCGCCGTTCCACACGCCGGTCTTCGTGCTGACCCACCACCCGCGCCCCTCGATCGAGATGGAGGGCGGCACCACCTTCCACTTCCTCGACGCCACCCCGGCGGAGGCGCTGGCGGCCGCCCGCGAGGCCGCAGGCGGGCGCGACGTGCGCATCGGCGGCGGCGTCACCACGGTGCGCGAGTTCCTCGAGGCGGACCTCGTCGACCACCTGCACCTCGTCGTGGTCCCGGTCGTCCTCGGGCGCGGCGAGCGGCTGTGGGACGGGCAGGAGGGGCTCGAGTCGCGGTTCGACATCGAGGCCGTCTCCTCCCCGAGCGGCGTGACGCACCTGACGCTGACGCGCCGCCCGCGCGACTGACGCGCGGGAGGGACGCACAGAGGTCGCACAGGGCGGGCACAACCGCACGACAGCGGCCGGTCCGACGGTGGTGCCATGACCTCGACCGCCCTCGACCACCTCGAGCCCCTGGACGTGCGGGAGCCGGAGCCGCGCCCGGCCCGCGACCCGCGCCGCCTGCTGCACGGGCGGGCCGACGACCCCGCGTGGGTCCGGCCCGCCCTGCTCGCCCTGCTCGCCGCGACCGGCGTCCTCTACTTCTGGGGACTGTCCGCGTCCGGCTGGGCCAACTCGTTCTACGCCGCCGCCGTGCAGGCCGGGTCGGTGAGCTGGAAGGCGTTCTTCTTCGGCTCGTCCGACGCCGCGGGCTCCATCACCGTCGACAAGTCGCCGGCCTCGCTGTGGCTCATGGAGCTCTCGGCCCGCACCTTCGGGCTGAGCTCCTGGTCGATGCTCGCGCCGCAGGCCGTGCTCGGCATCGCCACCGTCGGGACGGTGTACGCCGCGGTGCGCCGCGTCGCCTCCGCCGGGGCGGGCCTGCTCGCCGGTGCGGTCTGCGCGCTGACCCCGGTCGCCGTGCTGATGTTCCGCTTCAACAACCCCGACGCGCTGCTGGTCCTCTGCATGGCGCTCGCGGCGTACTGGATGACGCGGGCCACCGAGGACGCGCGCACGACGTGGCTGCTGCTGGCGGGATCCGCGATCGGCGTGGGCTTCCTCGCCAAGATGCTGCAGGTGCTCCTCGTGGTCCCCGGCTTCGCGCTGGTCTACCTCGTGCTGGCCCCGACGGGCTTCTGGCGCCGGGTCCGCCAGCTGCTCCTCGCCGGGGTGGCGCTCGTCGCCTCGGCCGGGTGGTGGGTCGCGATCGTCGAGCTGTGGCCCGCGTCCGACCGCCCGTACATCGGCGGCTCGCAGCACAACAGCATCCTCGAGCTCGTCATCGGCTACAACGGCCTCGGCCGGCTCGACGGAGACGAGACCGGCAGCGTGGTCGGCGGTGGCGGCGGTGCCGGGGGGAACGGCGGCGGCATGTGGGGCTCCACGGGACTGACGCGGCTGTTCGGCAGCGAGATCGGCGGCCAGGTGTCCTGGCTCATCCCCGCCGCGCTGGTCGCGCTCGTCGCCGGGCTCGCGCTCACCTGGCGGGCGCAGCGCACGGACAGGGTCCGGGCGGCCCTGCTGATCTGGGGCAGCTGGCTCGCCGGCACCGCGCTCGTCTTCAGCGAGATGAAGGGCATCTTCCACCCGTACTACACGGTGGCGCTGGCCCCCGCCATCGGCGCGACCCTCGCCATCGGCGCAGAGCTGCTGTGGCGCGGGCGCTCCTCGATCGTCGTCTCCTGGGTGATGGCGGCGACCGTCGCGGGCACCGGCTGGCTCTCCTTCGACCTGCTGAGCCGCAGCGCGTCGTTCGTGCCGTGGCTGCGCTGGGCCGTGCTCGGGGCCGGGCTGCTCGCGGCCGTGCTGATGCTCGGCGCCACGCTGCGCGCCCGGGTCGCCGTCGCCGCGGTCGTGCTCTCGCTCGTGGCGGGGCTGGGAGGCCCCGCGGCGTACGCGGTGCAGACCGCCTCGACCGGTCACACCGGCTCGATCCCGAGCGCCGGCCCCCAGGTCGCCGGTGGCCGCGGCCCCGGCCCCGGCGGTGGAGGCGGGTTCCGCGGCGGACCCCGCGGCGGCTTCCCCGGGGGCACTGCTCCCGGTGGCACTGCTCCGACTGGCACGACGGGCGGGTTCCGCGGTGGCGCGGGCGGCGGCCTGCTCGAGGGCTCGACCCCGTCGACCGCGATCACCCAGGCCCTGCTGGCGGACGCGGGCGACTACACCTGGGTCGCGGCAGCCGTCGGGTCGAACAGCGCCTCCGGCTACCAGCTGGCGACCGGCAAGCCCGTGATGGCGATCGGCGGCTTCAACGGCAGCGACCCGTCGCCGACGCTGGCGCAGTTCGAGGCGTACGTCGCCGCCGGCAAGATCCACTACTTCATCGCCGGTGGCGGGATGGGTGGCGGGACCCAGATGGGCGGCAGCGGCGCCTCGAGCTCGATCACCTCATGGGTCGAGTCGCACTGCACCGCGACGACGATCGGCGGCGTGACGGTCTACGACCTGACGGCGCCCACGGACTGACCCTCCTCGTGATCATGCGGATCCTGGGGTTCGTCCCGACCGGACGGGCCCCAGGATCTGCATGATCGCGGGGGAGGGCGGTTGACCGGCTCCGACATACCGCGTATACATACGCGGTATGTCGATCCGTACGGGCCTGCTGGCCCTCCTCGCCGACGGTCCGCGCTACGGCTACCAGCTGCGCAGCGACTTCGAGGCCCGCACCGGCGCCACCTGGCCGCTCAACATCGGGCAGGTCTACACGACGCTCGCGCGCCTCGAGCGCGACGGGCTGGTGTCCCGCGCAGGGGCTGACGACGAGGGCCGGGTCAGCTACGCGATCACGCCGGAGGGGCACGAGGAGGTGCGTCGCTGGTTCGCCACCCCCGTCGACCGCTCGACGCCGGCACGCGACGAGCTCGCGATCAAGCTCGCGGTCGCAGTGACGGTCCCCGGGGTGGACGTCGCCGCGGTCGTGCAGGCCCAGCGCACCGCCACGCTGCGCGCGCTGCGGGACTACACCCGGCTCAAGGCGGGGGCCGGCACCGGCGACCGCGCCGAGCTCGCCTGGCTGCTCGTCCTCGACTCGCTGGTCTTCGCCGCCGAGGCGGAGGTGCGCTGGCTCGACCACGTCGAGGCGCGCCTCGCCCGGGCGGCGGCGCTCCCCGTCCCGGCGACGAGCGCCCCTGACCGCGAGCGCGCGGCGCAGGCAGGGGAGCCGGTCCGATGAACCCCGCGCCGATGAGCCCCGACCCGACGCAGCCCGTGCTCGAGCTGCGGGACGTCTCCCGGGTGCACGGACAGGGCGGCACGGAGGTCCACGCCCTGCGCGGCGTGAGCCTGCGGGTCGTCCCCGGCGAGCTCGTCGCCGTCATGGGGCCGAGCGGGTCGGGCAAGTCGACCCTGCTCACCATCGCCGGGGGGCTCGACACCCCCAGCAGCGGCGAGGTGCTCGTCGAGGGCATGCCGCTGCGCGGGCTGGGCCGGCGCGAGCTCGCCCGCCTGCGCCGCCGATCGGTCGGCTACGTGTTCCAGGACCTCAACCTCGTGCCCGCCCTCACCGCGGCCGAGAACGTCGCGCTGCCCCGCGAGCTCGACGGCGTCCGCGCCGCCACGGCCCGCGACGAGGCGCTCGACGTGCTGGAGGAGGTGGGCATCGCCGAGCTCGCGGACCGCTACCCGGACGACATGTCCGGCGGCCAGCAGCAGCGCGTGGCGATCGCCCGCGCGCTCGTCGGCGGCCGGCGCCTCGTGCTCGCCGACGAGCCGACGGGCGCGCTCGACTCGGAGACCGGGGAGGCGGTGCTCCGCCTGCTGCGCGCCCGGGTCGACGCCGGCGCCGCGGGCGTGCTCGTCACGCACGAGGCGCGGCACGCCGCCTGGGCCGACCGCGTGGTGTTCCTCCGCGACGGGCGCGCGGTGGACGACACGGGGTACGCCGCGACCCCTGACGCCGTCCTCCACGGGCGCAGCGCATGAGCCTGCGGCTGCTGCTGCGCGTGGCCCGTCGCGACGCCGCGCGCTCCCGGGGGCGCAGCCTGCTGGTGGTCGCGATGGTCGCGCTTCCCGTGCTCGGCCTCACCGCCGGTGACGTCCTGGCGTGGAGCGTGCGGCTCGACCCCTCCGAGCGGGTCGAGCGCCGGCTCGGCGCGACCAGCGCGGAGCTCCGCGTGGTCGACCCGACCGGCGGACCGGTGCTCCAGCTGCCGGGCGCCGGGCAGTGGACGAGCCCGCCGGACGCGCCGACGGGGACGCTGCCCGCCGCTACCGCGTGGCAGCGCGCCGCGGCCCTGCTCCCTCCCGGTTCCACCGCCAGCCCCACCCGCTCCGGCAGCGCGCTGCTCGCGACGCGCGCGGGCCAGGCGCAGAGCCCGGTCGCCGAGATCGACACCCGGCTGCCCGCGCTCCGCCCGCTGCTGCTCGTCCGTCGCGGCCGGCTGCCGCTCGCCGCCGGCGAGGCGGCCGTCTCCCCGCAGGTCCTCTCCCGGACCGGCGTGCGCGTCGGCGGGACCCTGCGGCTGCTCGACCCGGCCCGCGAGCTCACGGTGGTCGGCGTGGCGACCGGCTACGGGCCGGCGTACGGCCTCGGCATCACGACCCTGCCGGGGCAGGTCCTCCCCGCGACCACCCTACCGGACCGGCTGCTCGTCACCACGCCGCGCCCGGTCAGCTGGGCCGAGGTCCAGCGGTGGTCGGCGACCGGGGTCGTGACGTACTCCCGTGCCGTCGTCCTGCACCCGCCCGCCGACGCGGCGGTGCCGGCGTACCGGCTGGTCGGCTCGGGCAGCACGAACCGCGACGTGGTGACGCTCGCGGTCGGCGCCACGCTCGTCGTCGTCCTGGCCGCGCTCGAGGTCGTCCTCCTCGCCGGTGCCGCCTTCGCGGTCGGCGCCCGGCGCCAGGCCCGCGCACTGGCGCTGGTCGAGGCGGCGGGAGGGGAGCCCCGCCACGTGCGCGGGGTCGTCCTCGCCGGCGGGGCCGTGCTGGGCGCGGTCGCCGGCGTGCTCGGCAGCGCCCTCGGCGTCGCCACGGGCAGCGCCGTGCTCGCGTGGATGCGCCGCGCGGAGTACGGCGGGGTGCCCGGCCACGTCGAGCTCCGCCCGCTCGAGCTCGCGGCGATCGCCCTGCTCGGCGTGCTGACGGGGGTCGCGGCGGCGCTGCTGCCCGCCCGTGCCGCCGCCCGCCAGGACGTCGTGGCCGTGCTGGCCGGTCGGCGCCCGCTGCCGCCGCTGCGCCGCCGCGTGCCGGTGACCGGCCTCGTGCTCTGCGTGCTCGGCGCCGTGGTGGCGGCGCTGGGCTCGGCGCTCGGCCTCGCGGTCGCGCACAGCTCCGCGGCCGGGGGCCCGCGCCGGTACGCCGCTGCCGGCCTCATCGCCGGCGGCGCCGGCCTCACCGAGCTCGGGCTCGTCCTCGCCAGCGGCGCGGTGGTCGCCCTGCTCGGCCGGGTCGCGACCCGGCTGCCGGTCGCCCCGCGGCTCGCCCTGCGCGACGCCGCCCGCCAGCGCAGCCGCACCGCCCCTGCCGTGGCGGCCGTGCTCACCGCGGTGACCGGCGCGTGCGCCGTCGTCCTCGTCGCCGCGAGCGTGCAGGACCGCGGCCGACGCTCGTACGTGCCGGACGCGCCCGTCGGCACGGCCCTCGTGCAGCTGCGGACCTACGTCGACGACGGCGCCGGCGGCACCCGGGAGCTCGTGCACGACCCGGCGCGCGTCCAGGACGTGCTGCGCCAGCAGCTCGGCGCCACCACCAGCGCCGTGGTCGGGGAGGTGGTCGACCCGCGCTGCCGCGCGGACGGCAGCGACTGCCGCTCCGTCGAGGTCCAGCGCGCGCCGGCCGACCGCTGCCCGCAGGAGGACGGCGCCCGGCAGGACCCGCGCGACCCCCGCTGCGCCGGCGGCTGGGCGATCGCCGGGGGCTCGCTCCCCGTCGTGGCCACGGGGGACGCGCGCGCCGTCGCCGCCATCACGGGCCGCCCGTCGGACGCGACCGACCCGGCGGTGCAGCGCGCGCTCGCCGACGGCGGTGCGGTGGTGTTCCGCCGCGTGGGGACGGGCGACCCGTACCTCGGCAAGGGCGGGCGGCTCTGGGTCGGCGTCGACCGCCCGGACGGCTCCGCGCTGGGCGACGCGCCGGTGCCCGCCGTCGTCGTGCCGGTGACGAGCACGGCGCCCGCCGCCCTGCTGGGCCCGCGGCTGGTCGCGTCGCTCGGCATGGCCGGGCGGCCCTCCCAGGTGCTGGCCTCGGGCCCGCAGCCGCCGAGCGCCGCCCAGGAGGACGCCGCCCGCGCGGCGCTCGCGACCGCGGCGTCCCCGGGCTACCTCGAGGTCGAGCGCGGCTGGCACGGGACGCTCGGGTACCTGCTCGTCGCCCTCGTCCTCGCCGCCGGGCTGGTCGTGCTCGGGGCGTCGTGGGTGACGACCGGGCTCGCGCAGGCCGACTCCCGCGCGGACTCCGCCACGCTCGCGGCGGTCGGGGCCGACCCCGGCGTACGCCGTCGCGTGTCCGCCGCCCAGGCCCTCGCGGTCTCCGGCACCGGCACGCTGCTCGGCGTGCTCGCCGGCTTCGTCCCGGCGCTGGCCTTCGTCGGGCAGGACGAGAGCCTGCGCACCGTCGTGCCCTGGGCGCCGCTGCTCGTCCTGCTGCTGGGCGTCCCCGTCGTGGCGGCGCTCACCTCGGGGCTCGCGACCCGCGGCCGGCTCCAGCTCCAGCGGCGCGTCGCCTGAGCGGGGCCGGACGAGCTCCGCTGGCTAGGCTGGGCGCGCGCCGCGGGAGTGGCGGAACTGGCAGACGCGCGGGACTTAGGATCCCGTGCCCGCGAGGGCTTAGGGGTTCGAGCCCCCTCTCCCGCACGACCGGCGCGGCGGGGACTAGACGCCGAGCTCCCGCCGCAGCTTCGCCACGTGCCCCGTCGCCTTGACGGCGTACTGGGCACGCTCGACCCGGCCCTCCTCGTCCAGCACGAAGGTCGAGCGGATGACGCCCTCGACCTGCTTGCCGTAGAGCGACTTCGTGCCGTACGCCCCCCAGGCCCGCAGCACGTCCTTCGACGGGTCGGACAGCAGCGGGAAGGTCAGCCCCTGGGCGTCGCGGAAGGCGGCCAGCTTCGCCGGCGGGTCGGGGGAGATGCCGACCACGGCGTACCCGGCGGCGCGCAGCGGCTCGAGGGAGTCGCGGAAGTCGCAGGCCTGCTTCGTGCAGCCGGGCGTGCCGGCCGCCGGGTAGAAGTAGACGACCGCGCGGCGGCCGCGCAGGTCGGCCAGGGACAGCTCGCCGCCGTCGGCGTCGGGCAGGGTGAACGCGGGCGCGGGGTCCCCGGGGGCGAGGCGCACAGGAGCGGCGTCGGTCATGGCCAGCAGGATAGGCGGGCGCCCCCTGCTGGGCACCCGGGCGTGGACCCGGCATGATCGGGTATCCCCGGGACAGACCAGCAGGCGCCCAGCCCGGGCCACCACAGGAGGATCGACCGTGAGCCAGCACTCGGCCGCCGGCACCACCCACCGGACCCCCGGCGACATCGAGCGCGACATCGAGGCCACGCGCGCCCGCCTCGCCGGCACCATCGACGAGATCAGCGACCGGGTCAAGCCGGCCAACGTCGTCGCGGAGCTCAAGGAGAAGGCGCGCGCCCAGGTGGTCGACGAGCACGGCGCGCTGCGCATCGAGCGCGTCGGGGCCGCCGCCGCCGCGGCGGCGTCCGCCGTGGGCCTCGTCGTCCTGCGCGCGGTGCGCCGCAAGTAGTGGCAGCGGTGGAGGGCTCCGGCGGCCTGCCCGTCCGGCTGCTGCACGACCGGGTCCTCTGCCGCACGGGCAGCGGCGAGGGGGAGCGCCGCAGCACCGGCGGCATCCTCATCCCGGCGACGGCCGCGGTGGGCAAGCGGCTCGCCTGGGCCGAGGTCGTGGCCGTCGGGCCCAGCGTGCGGAGCATCGAGACCGGCGACAGCGTGCTGTTCGACCCCGAGGACAAGGCCGAGGTCGAGCTGCACGGCGCGACGTACGTCCTGCTGCGCGAGCGCGACGTCTCCGCGCTGGCCGCCGCGCGCGTCAGCGAGGGCGCGACCGGGCTGTACCTCTGACGCGCACGACGAAGGGCGCCCCTCGATCGAGGAGCGCCCTTCTCACGGGTGCGCCGCCAGGGACTCGAACCCCGAACCCGCGGATTAAGAGTCCGCTGCTCTGCCAGTTGAGCTAGCGGCGCGCGAGGAAGAGAATAGCAGGACCTCGGCCCGGTCCGTGCCAGGCCCGCCCTGTGCTGCCCGGTGCTGCTGCCCGGTGCTGCTGCCCGCCTGGTCGCGCCGCTCCAGGCAGCAGGTGGACGGACCGTCAGCCCGCGGACCACCAGGCGAGCTCGGGCTGGCCCTCGTGCTCGAGGATGTCGCGCGAGCTCGGCCCGCCGTCGTCGGTGAGGTCGCACAGCAGGGACAGGGGGATCCCCGCCTGCAGCAGTCGCATGCACAGCTGCGCGGAGGTGTCCCGCGCGCCCATCGTCGTCGCTCCCATGGCAATGTCCTCGGGCCGGTCGGGCGGTGCCTGGATGCGCCGCTCGGGTTGGCATCCCCCCGGGGGACGCGCTTCCCACCTCCGGGGCAGGCGGTTCACCCGGGAGGAGCAGCCCCCGGCCCGACCCCTGGCTCCAGCGCCGCCACGCCGAGCACGATCTTCGGCGCGGCGAAGGCCTCGGCGTACGCCGCCCGGCACTCCATGCCGCGCAGCCGGGCCAGGCCGGAGAACGTGTCGGCCCGCCACCAGTCGTGGGGGCGCTGCGAGGGGTAGTGCTCGTCGAGCAGCGCCCACTTGCGCTCGACCAGCTCGGGGGAGAGCGGCCAGTAGACCTGCGGGCGGGTCGCGCCGAGGTCGCCGTCCCACTTGGGGATCTCGTAGTGCAGGACCACGGCGTCGCGGAACGCCGTGCGCACGAGCTCGCCGAGCAACCGGTGGTCCTGGTGCGCGTCGGCCGGGGAGGGCGCGAGCACGACGTCGGGCCGGGTCGCGGCCGCGGTCTCCTGCAGCAGGTCCTTCACGGCGTCCCAGTGCCCCGGCAGCCGCCCGTCGGGCAGACCGCCGAAGCGGGCGGTGGGGACCACCGGCGCGCAGAACGCCGCGAGGCTCGACCGGGCCTCGCGCTCGCGCTTCGGGGTGGAGGCGAGCACGAGGGCGTCGGCCGAGCCGAGCGCGGCGCGCGCCGCGAGGTCGAGGAGGAGCCCGCCGGCGCCGATCTCGACGTCGTCGCAGTGCGCGCCGACGAGGACGAGGCGGAGGGGGCGGTCGAGCGAGGGGACGAGCTCGAGCACGAGCGTCAGCTCGCGATCTCGTCGTCCGCCGCGCGGCGCTGCCCGACGGCGGCCGGCCGCGGCGCCCGAGCCGGGACCTCCACCGCGCGGGCGGGCTCGCGCGCCCAGCGGGCCCACGGGCGGTTGCCGTGGCGCGCCATGTCGTCGAGCAGGCTGCGCTCCTTGACGGTGTCCGCCGGCATCCAGAACCCGTCGTACGGGTACGCCAGCAGCTCGCGCCGGTCCGCGAGGCGGGGCAGCGCATCGGTGACGAGGTCCTCGCCCTCGTCGAGGACGTCGAAGACCTCCTGGCGGAAGAAGAAGTAGCCGCCGTTCTCGCGCACGTCGAGCGAGGACACGGGGCGGATCGCCTCCACGCGCTGATCGGCGTCCATCTCGACCATGTGGAAGGCCGCCTGCGGCGGCACGGCGAGCAGCGAGCCCACGGCCCCGGACTCGCGGAAGCGCTGCTCGATGACGTCGAGGGGGGCGTCGGTCAGCACGTCGGCGTAGTTGGCGGCGAAGACCTCCTCGCCCTCGAGGTGGGGGCGCACCTGGCGCAGCCGCTCGCCGATCGGCGTCTCCAGCCCGGTGTGGACGAAGGTGATCGTCCAGTCGCCGATGTCGCTGGAGAGCATCTCCACGTCGGCCCCGCTGCGCCGCATGACGAAGTCGTTGGAGCGCGTCTCGTCGTAGTGCAGGAAGTAGTCGGTGACGTGGTGCGCGCCGTAGCCGAGGCAGAGGATGAACTCCGTGTGCCCGAAGTGGGCGTAGGTGCGCATCACGTGCCACAGCAGCGGCCGGTCCCCGATGACCTGCATCGGCTTGGGCAGGTCGGTCAGCCCGTCGCGCATCCGCATCCCGTAGCCGCCGCAGAAGAGCACGACCTTCACGCTGCACCACCGCGCCGCCCGGTCCCTGACGTGAACGCTCCCACCAGTCCCCCTCGCCTCCGTGCCGGCGGCACCGTCCCCCGCGGTGGTGCCGTCCTCCTCCGTCGAGGCTAGTGCGGGCGCCGCGGCCCCGGGCAGGAACCCGCGCGGTTGGCCCGTCCGGCCCCATGATCCCGGCGCCGGCCGAGCGGGGTCAGGGCTGCTGGCCCTCGTCGGGCACGACCACGCCCTCGCGGAGCAGCCGCCGCACCAGCACCTCGGCGTCGCCGGGGTCGTCCACCGGCAGCTCGCCCACCACTGCGCCGCCGTCCGCCAGCAGCCGCTCGAGCGCCGTACGGGTCTGCGCGGGCAGGGAGAGCTGGCGCTCCGGGAGCAGCAGCAGCACGGGGGCGGCCTGGTCGTCCGTCGGCGTCCCCTCGGCGAGCCGCACGCGCAGCGCGGGACGCAGCCGCACCCGGGTGCCGGGACCGACCGCAGCGGCGGCCGCCGCCTGGCGCACGGGGGAGAGCGGTCCGGGGCGGCTCTGCGGCCAGAAGCGGCGGCGCATCCGGTCCGCGACCGCCTGCGCGTCGGCACCGCGCAGCTCGGCCGCGAGGGCCTCGAGCGTGCTGGCCAGGTCCTCGCGCAGCTGCTCGGGATCCGCGACGTCGACGCCCAGCGGCAGCGAGCGGCGCAGCTCCTCGGCGCCCGCCGCCCCGGCGAGCAGGGCCTCCGCCAGGGCGTACCGCGTGATGCTGTGGATCCCGACGGTCACGTGGGCCGAGGTCTCGCCCAGCGCCTCGGCGGAGTGCAGCCAGCCGCGCGGGAGGTAGAGCACGTCACCCGGCTCGAGCACCTCCTCGAGCTCCGGGGGCTCGGCGGCGCGGGCGGCGACGGCCGTCTTGCGGTCGGTCCAGGGCTGCGAGCGCAGCGGCGCCTCGAGCACGGGGCGGCGCACCTGCCAGCGCTTGCGGCCGGCGACCTGGATGACGAAGACGTCGTGCACGTCGTAGTGCGGGTCGAAGCCGCGCGACTGCGGGGGAGTGACGTACGCGTTGACCTGGACCGGGTGCCCGAGCTCCGCGGCGAGGTCCGTGGCGAAGCGGACGAGCGGGGGGTGCGTGCGGTGCAGGCCCTGCAGGACGAGCGTCGAGCCGTCGGCGAACAGCCCGAGGAGGGCGTCGTCGCGGACCTGGTCGCCCACCTCGGCGCCGGCGCCGCCGCTGCCGGTCCACCGCCCCGGTTCGACCACCTTGCCGTCCTTGGCGACGCGGAGGAACGGCGTGCGCAGCCCCGAGGTCGAGACCAGGGCGTCGACGGCGTCGAGGTCGAGCAGGTCGGAGAGGCCGCCCGGCCCGCCGGGAAGCGCAGCGGCGCGGGCGAGCAGCGCCTCCCGGCCCCAGTGGCGCTCGGCGAACTCCTCGACGGGCAGGGGGAGCAGCCGGGCGAGCGCCGGCCCGGAGGTCCGGGGCCGGCGCTGCCCGGCAGCGAGGAGCGTCATCGGAGAGCGGTCAGGCCGAGCGGTCAGGAGGCGGAGGAGTCCGCGCCGCCGTCGCCGGCGCCGCCGTCAGCGCCACCGTCGTGCTCGCCCGCGACGCCGCCGGCGCCGGAGTCCGCCGGGCCGTGCGCGCCACCGTCGGCGCCGCCGTCAGCGCCACCGTCAGCGCCACCGTCGGCGCCACCGTCAGCGCCGCCGTCGTGCTCGCCGGGGACGCCGCTCGCGCCCGAGTCGGCCGGGCCGTGGGCGCCGGAGTCCGCGCCGCCGTCGCCGGAGGTGATGTCGCTGTCGTCGAGGGCCATGGAGGCTCCTTCCAGGTCGGCCGGCGCGCCTGCGCTGCGCCGTGCATGTGCATCGTGCCCCACCGGGCGGCACCGCGCAGTGCCGCCCCCGGCGGTCCTCCCCCGGCCGCGGCAGGTGAACCTTCGGTGAATGATCAGCCGGCGGCTCTTGCCCGCCGCAGCCCCGGGGAACTCGGCGGGTGACCCACCGGGCCCCGATCGCGGAGGCGCTCCATGACCGCCCAGAACCTCCTGCTGCTCACCGTCGTCATCACCGCGGTGGGCTTCGACTTCACCAACGGCTTCCACGACACCGCCAACGCGATGGCGACCTCGATCGCCACCGGCGCCCTGCGGCCCAAGGTGGCCGTCGCCCTGTCGGGGGCGCTGAACTTCGTGGGGGCCTTCCTGTCGCTCAAGGTCTCGGCGACCATCGCGAACAACATCGTCGACCAGGGGTCGGTGACGCTCGCGATCGTCTTCGCCGGCCTCGCGGGCGCGATCATCTGGAACCTCGCGACGTGGTACCTCGGGCTGCCGTCGAGCTCCTCGCACGCGCTCATCGGCGGCGTCATCGGCGCGACGTGGGTCGCGGCCGGGTCCCACGCCGTGCTCGGCAAGGGGATCCTCAAGTCGGTCGTGATCCCCGCGCTGCTCGCGCCGTTCGCGGCAGGCCTCGTCGCGCTCCTCGGGACCCTCGCGGTCTACCTCATCACCAGGCGGATCGACGACCGCACGCGCACGCACGGCTTCCGCATCGCCCAGGTCGGCTCGGCCTCGCTGGTCTCGCTCGCGCACGGCACCAACGACGCGCAGAAGACGATGGGCATCATCACGCTCGCCCTGGTCGCGAACCACACCATCGACAAGGGCGCGGCGACGCCGACCTGGGTGATCGTGCTGTGCGCGCTCGCGATCAGCCTCGGGACGTACCTCGGGGGCTGGCGGGTCATCCGGACGCTCGGCAAGGGCATCACCGAGATCGAGACGCCGCAGGGCTTCGCCGCCGAGGGCGCGTCGGCGTCGGTCATCCTCGCCTCGTCGCACTTCGGCTACCCGCTCTCCACGACCCACGTCGTGTCCGGTTCCGTGCTCGGCTCGGGCGTCGGGCGCCGCCTCGCCGAGGTGCGCTGGTCGGTGGCCGGGCGCATGGCCGTCGCGTGGGTGCTGACGCTCCCGGCCGCCGCGGTCGTCGGCGGCGTCGCCGTCAAGGCCGCCGACGGCATCGGGGGCACGACCGGCGTCGTCGTCATGGCGCTCGTCCTCGCGGCCTGCGCCGCGGGCTTCTTCGTCGCGTCGCGCCGCGCCCCCGTCAGCGCCCACAACGTCAACGACGACTGGAGCGGCTCGACCGCCCCCACCGACCACGAGCGCGTCCCCGCCGGCGTCTGAGCCCCCTCCCCACCCGACTCCAGGAGGTCCCCGTGAGCGACTACATCGACTTCTCCGCGCTGGGCCAGGTGCTCCTGGCCAGCGTCGTGCTCGGCGCCGGGCTCGTCGCGCTGTTCGCCGTCGGCCTGGTCGGCGTCTCCGCCGCCCGCGGCGAGACCGTCTCCAGCGACGGCAGCCTCGGCGTCCACCGCGGCTCCCCGCTCGGGTACGTGCTGGCCGCCGTCTGCTTCGCCGTCGTCCTCGCCGGCATCGGCCTCGGCATCTGGTCGATCCTCGCGAAGTAGCCGCCGACCGGGGGAGGAGGGCGTCGTCGCGACGCTCTCGTCCCGTGATTCCCCTCGATGTCCTGACGGCACCGGTTGCCCGGGTGTATCAACGGAGCGGTGTCTCCGCTCCGACCGTCGAACCCCCGCCGGGGGGACGGCCGGGCGAGGGCCCGGTGCACGAGAGGGGAGTCTCGATGCAGGTCCCAGTGTGGCTCAGCGCCAGCGACCGGTCCTTCGGAGCGGAGGTCGCTCGACGCCTCGCGACGTGCCCGGAGATCCGCCTGCTGCCGACCAGCATGGCCGACCGGGCGGCCGTCGCGGTCGTCGCGGCGCGCGGTCTCGACGTCACGAGCTCGCGGCTGGTCGCCGCGGCGCGGGCCCGGGGGCTCGCGTGCCTCGTCGTCTGCGGCGCCGTGCCCCCGGCAGGGGCGCGCCAGCAGCTGCCCGCGGGCGTGAGCCTGCTCCCGCTCGTGGAGACCGGCGCCGGTCGGCTGCCCGAGGTGGTCGCGACGCTGGCGCGCGGGGGGAGCCGCGGCGTCCCCGCCCAGCGGGCCGCCGTCCCCCGGGTCGTCGACCTGACGGCGCGCGAGCTCGTCGAGGTCGCCCCCGTCGCCGTGTCCGTGTCCGTGCCCGCCGCGGCAGCGGCCCTCCCGCTCGCCGGCGGCAGCGGGGCGGACGGGGAGCCCCTGCGCGAGCGCGAGGTCGCGGTGCTGCGGCTCGTCGCCGAGGGGTTCGACACGGCGGAGATCGCGCGGCACCTGTCGTACTCGGAGCGCACCGTCAAGGGCGTGCTCCACGACGTCACGACGCGGCTCGAGCTGAGGAACCGCTCGCACGCGGTGGCGTACGCCCTGAGGCGCGGGCTGATCTAGCGCCGGCGGGCCTAGCGCGGGAGGCGGACGACCTCGGGCCGTGCCGTGACCTCGGGCCGGGCCGTGACCCGGGCCGTGCCGTCCACGGCGGGGTCCACGCGCAGGGTGCCGCCGCGCCGGGACGCGCAGCCGGCGGCGTAGCGGAGGAAGTCCACGAGGTCGGCGGGGAGGGCGCCGAGCTCGGTCGCGTCGAGCACCACGGCCCCGCCGGGCTGCAGGGCGCGCACGGCCTCGGCCACGCGCTGCCACATGAGCGGGGACTCCACGTCGTCGCCGAGGGCGACGCGCACAGCGGGGAGGGTGACCGGCTCGCGCAGCACCCGGGGGGCGGCGGGGTTCCGCGGCGCGAGCGGTGTCGTCAGGGGGGCGGGGATGGTGGACCGCCGCCGGGTGAGGTCGATGATCCGCTCGGGCTCGCCCCGCAGCAGGGCAGGACGGCGGTCAGGCTCGACACGCTCCGCGGCAACCGACACGGTCTGCCTCCTCCCTGAGGGTCCCGACTGCTTCGTCCCCGCCCAGGACGAGCCCCAACCCCCGTGACCGGCACTTTTCCGGCGTGTTCGCGCACCCTCCCGCACAACCGCACCGAGGGCAAGAAACCGTTGCGGCACGAAGAGAACTCCCTGTTGCGCGGGTGTTGCGGGCGCGGCACCCGGGCGCGTCGGGGCTGCCGCCGCCAGCACCGGGCGGCGGGTTTTGCGGGGCCTCCGCAGGGGTCCGGACGACGGTTCCGCTCGCGCCGCGGTCGCAACACGGAGTTTCCGCGCGCAGTCGTTGACACCGGCCACCGCCAGGGACAAGATCCAGCGCAGAAGGACCGCGTTCCATACCAACCGCGGTCGCGCGTCCCCGAGGAGGGCAGGGCCCGTGTCCCGCACCAGTCCCGAGGCCAGCCGCCCGGCGGCCACCGAGCACGACCGCGACGCCCAGCGGCTCAACGAGCTGGGCTACGCCCAGGAGCTCAAGCGCGGGATGGGGTGGTTCTCGAACTTCGCCGTCTCGTTCACGATCATCTCGATCCTCACCGGCGGCATCACGACGTACTACCTCGGCATGCTCGCCGGCGGCCCGATCGTCATCATCTGGGGCTGGCTGCTCGTCGGCGGCATGGTGACCCTCGTCGGTGCCGCGATGGCCGAGGTCTGCTCGAGCTACCCCACCGCCGGTGGCCTCTACTACTGGTCCGCGAAGCTGGCCCCTCCCGGGAAGGCCGCGGTCTGGAGCTGGTTCACCGGGTGGTTCAACCTGCTCGGCCAGGTCGCCGTGACGGCGTCGATCGACTTCGGCCTCGCGAACTTCATCGCGTTCTTCGTCAAGCTCGTCTTCGACGACTCGTTCCGCGCCACCCCTCGCACCGTGCTGGGCATCTACTTCGTGGTCCTCGTGCTCCACGGCCTGCTCAACACCTTCGGCGTCAAGCTGACCGCCCTGCTCAGCGACGTCAGCGTCTGGTGGCACCTCGTCGGCACCGTGCTCGTCGTGGGTGCGCTGTTCATCGTGCCGGACCAGCACCGCAGCATCGGCTGGGTCTTCGGCCAGTACGAGAACGAGACCGGGTGGGGCTTCACCGGCAACGCGGTCTGGGTCGCAGCGATCGGCTGCATGCTCGCGCAGTACACCCTCACGGGCTACGACGCCTCGGCCCACATGACCGAGGAGACGCGCGACGCCTCGGTCAGCGGCCCCAAGGGCATCATGACCTCGATCTGGGTGAGCGTCGTCGCGGGCTTCGTGCTCATGCTCGGCCTGACCTTCGCCATCCCGCCGAAGAGCTACGACGACATCGCCGCGCTGGGCACGTTCTCCGCCGGCCAGATCATCCTCGACGCCGTGGGGGGCGGCTTCGCCAAGTTCCTCCTCTTCGTCATCGTCGTCGCGCAGTTCTTCTGCGGCATGGCGTCGGTGACGGCCAACAGCCGCATGATCTACGCGTTCTCCCGTGACGGCGCCGTGCCGGGCTCGAAGCTCTGGCACCGCATCAACCCGCGCACCCGGACGCCCACGAACTCCATCTGGTTCGCCGCGGCGTTCGCCTTCGTCCTCGGCATCCCGTCGCTCGTCACCAACAAGGCCGGCGTCCCGGTCGCGTTCTTCGCGATCGTCTCCGTCGCGGTGGTCGGGCTCTACATCTCCTACGTCATGCCGGTGCTGCTCCGCCGGCTCGCCGGCGACAGCTTCCAGCCCGGCCCGTGGAACCTCGGGCGCTGGAGCCCGCTCATCGGCTGGGCCGCGATCATCTGGGTCGTGCTCATCTGCTTCCCGCTGCTGCTGCCGCAGTTCAGCCCCGTCACCGCCAGTTCGTTCAACTACGCCCCGGTCGCGGTGGTCGCGGTCATCGGCTTCGCCTGGCTCTACTGGGTGCTCTCGGCGCGGAAGTGGTTCGTCGGGCCCAAGGTCCAGGGCACGCCCGAGGAGCTGGCAGCGATCGAGCGCGAGCTCGAGAGCCTGGCCTAGCGGTGGTGGCCGGGCCGGCGGCGAGCAACGTCGAGGCGCTCTGGTCGCGCTCGCTGTTCCGGCCCGTACGCGACCGCAACACCTTCGAGGTCGCCGTCGAGCGGCTGGCGCAGGGCATCCGGCTCGGCGTCCTGCCGTACGGCGCCCGCCTCCCGCCCGAGCGCGAGCTGGCGGAGCGGTTCGAGGTCAGCCGGGTGACGCTGCGCGAGGCCATCAAGGCCCTGCGCGAAGCGGGCTTCGTCGAGTCCCGGCGCGGTCGCGGCGGGGGGACCTTCGTCGTCTGGGCGGGCGCCCGCAGGGGTGGCGCCGACGCGGCGGCGATGGCACGGGGGATGGGCGACCGGCTCCTCGACGCGCTGGACTTCCGGCGCGTCGTGGAGCCGGGCGCCGCAGCGCTGGCCGCCACCCGCGAGCTCGCCGACTCCGACCGCGACTACCTCTGCGCCTGCCTGGCCGCCGCCGAGGCCCCGCCCGGCGACCACCACTCCGCGGACAGCGGTCGGCGGCTGGCCGACAGCCGGCTGCACCTCGCGATCGCGGGGCTGGCCGGCAGCGAGTCGCTCGCCCGTGCGGTGGCCGACGTGCAGCTGCGCCTCGACGAGCTGCTCCGGGCGATCCCCGTGCTGCGGCACAACATCGCGCACTCCGACCGGCAGCACGCGGCCATCGTCGACGCGGTCCTCGGCGGCGACCCGGTCGGCGCGCGGACCGCCATGGAGGAGCACGTCGACGGCACGGCGGCGCTGCTGCGGGGGTTCCTGTCGTGAGCCCCGAGCCCAAGGTACGGTTCCCGTACCAATCCCCGGAGGAGGACGCATGACGCCGCTCACCGTCGAGCAGCTGCGCGTGGACGTGGAGGCGGGGCGCACCGACACCGTGCTCCTCTCGCTCACGGACCTGCAGGGCCGGTTGTCCGGCAAGCGCCTGCACGCGCCCTTCTTCGTCGACGAGGTGCTGGCCCACGGCAGCGAGGCCTGCAGCTACCTGCTGGCCGTCGACGTCGACATGAACACGGTCGGCGGCTACGCGATCTCCTCCTGGGAGTCGGGCTACGGCGACGTCGTGCTCAAGCCCGACCTCGACACGCTGCGGCCCGTCCCGTGGCAGGAGGGGACCGTCTCGGTCCTCGCGGACGTGGAGTGGGAGGACGGCAGCCCGGTCGCGCAGAGCCCGCGCCAGATCCTGCGGCGCCAGCTCGACCGGCTCGCCGAGCGCGGGCTGCGGGCCTACGCCGGCACGGAGCTGGAGTTCCTGGTGTTCCGGGACACCTACGAGCAGGCCTGGACGAGCGGCTACCGCGACCTCACCCCGGCGAACCTCTACAACGTCGACTACTCGATGATCGGCACCGCGCGCATCGAGCCCCTGCTCCGCCGGATCCGGCTCGCGATGGCGGGTGCCGGGCTGACCGTCGAGTCGGCCAAGGGCGAGTGCAACCTCGGCCAGCACGAGATCGCCTTCCGCTACGCCGAGGCGCTGCGCACCTGCGACGACCACGTGCTCTACAAGACCGCGGCCAAGGAGATCGCCGCGCAGGAGGGCATGGCGCTGACCTTCATGGCGAAGTACGACCAGCGCGAGGGCAACTCCTGCCACATCCACCTCTCGGTGAGAGGTGCCGACGACGACGCGCCCGTCATGGCGGGCGACGGCGAGCACGGCTTCTCGCCGCTCATGGAGCACTGGCTCGCGGGCCAGCTCGCCTCGCTGCGCGAGCTCACCCTGCTGTTCGCGCCGAACATCAACAGCTACAAGCGCTTCGCCCCGGGCTCCTTCGCCCCCACCGCCGTGCGCTGGGGGCGCGACAACCGAACCTGCGCCCTGCGGGTCGTCGGGCGCGGGCAGTCGCTGCGCGTCGAGAACCGCGTGCCGGGCGGCGACGTCAACCCCTACTTCGCGGTGGCGGGCATCGTCGCGGCCGGCCTGCGCGGCATCGAGGAGGAGCTGCCGCTGGAGGCGGCGTTCCCCGGCAACGCGTACCTCGACGACGGCCCTCGCGTGCCGGAGACGCTGCAGGAGGCGCTGCAGCTGTGGGAGTCCAGCGAGCTCGCGCTCGCCGCCTTCGGTCCCGAGGTCGTCGAGCACTACGCCAACACCGCGCGCGTCGAGCTGGCGGCGTTCGGCTCGGCCGTGACGGACTGGGAGCGCTACCGGGGGTTCGAGCGGCTGTGAGCACCACCTTCGACGTCCTCGACCCCTCGACCGAGGAGCTGGTCGAGACCGTGCCGCTCGCGACGGTCGAGCAGACCGACGCCGCGGTCGCGGCCGCGCTCGCCGCGTACCCGGCGTGGAGGGCGGTCGCGCCCGCCGACCGGGCCCGGCTGCTGCGCCGCTTCGCCGCGCTCGTGGACCGCGACCGCGAGGAGCTCGCGCAGACCGAGGTGCGCAACGCCGGCCACACGATCGGCAACGCCCGCTGGGAGGCGGGCAACGTCCGCGACGTGCTCGACTACTACGCCGCCGCGCCGGAGCGGCTGTTCGGCCGGCAGATCCCGGTGGCCGGCGGGGTCGACGTCACCTTCCACGAGCCGCTCGGGGTCGTCGGCGCCATCGTGCCGTGGAACTTCCCGATGCCCATCGCCGCCTGGGCCTTCGCCCCGGCGCTCGCCGCGGGGAACTGCGTCGTGCTGAAGCCCGCCGAGCTCACCCCGCTCACCGCGCTGCACCTCGCCCGCCTCGCGCTCGAGGCCGGCATCCCCGAGGGCGTCCTCACCGTCCTGCCGGGGGAGGGCCCGGTCGTCGGCCGTCGCCTCGTCGAGCACCCCGACGTCCGCAAGGTCGTCTTCACCGGCTCGACCGCCGTCGGCAAGGACATCGCCGCGCGCTGCGCGCAGCAGCTCAAGCGCGTCACGCTCGAGCTCGGCGGGAAGTCCGCCAACATCGTCTTCGCCGACGCCGACCTCGAGCGCGCGGCGGCCACCGCGCCGTACGCCGTCTTCGACAACGCCGGCCAGGACTGCTGCGCGCGCTCGCGGATCCTCGTGCAGCGCAGCGCCTACGACCGCTTCCTCGAGCTGCTCGAGCCCGCGGTCAAGGGCGTGCGCGTCGAGCACCCCTCCAGCGAGAGCGCCGAGATGGGCCCGCTGATCAGCGCGGAGCAGCGCGACCGCGTGGCGTCGTACGTGCCGGAGGGCGCCCCGGTCGCCTTCCGCGGCTCGGTCCCCGAGGGCCCGGGGTTCTGGTTCCCGCCGACGGTGCTGGCGCCGGTGTCGCCCGGCGACCGCGTCCTCACCGAGGAGGTCTTCGGGCCCGTCGTCGCCGTCGTGCCCTTCGAGGACGAGGCGGACGCGGTGCGGATCGCCAACGCGACGGCGTACGGCCTGGCGGGCTCGATCTGGACCCGTGACGTCGGGCGCGCGTTCCGGGTCGCGCGCGGCGTCGAGGCCGGCAACCTCTCGGTCAACTCGCACTCGTCGGTGCGCTACTCGACGCCGTTCGGCGGGTTCAAGCAGTCCGGGCTCGGCCGCGAGCTCGGGCCGGACGCGCTGAGCTCCTTCACCGAGGTCAAGAACGTCTTCCTGAGCACGGAGGGTTAGAGCAGTGGCAGAGCGCCTGCAGGGCCGCGTCGGCGTCATCACCGGCGGGGGGAGCGGGATCGGGCTGGCGACAGCCGTCCGCTTCGCCGCCGAGGGGGCGAAGGTCGTCGTGGTCGACGTCGACGAGGCCGCCGGGAAGGCCGCGGCCGACCAGGTCGGCGGCACCTTCGTGCGCGCGGACGTGACCGACCAGGAGCAGGTCGAGGCGGTCTACGCCACGGCGTACGAGACGTACGGGTCGGTCGACATCGCCTTCAACAACGCGGGCATCTCGCCGCCCGACGACGACTCGATCCTCACCACGGGGATCGACGCGTGGCGTCGCGTGCAGGAGGTCAACCTGACCTCGGTCTACCTGTGCTGCAAGGCGGTCCTGCCCTACATGCAGCGGCAGGGCAAGGGCTCGATCATCAACACCGCGTCGTTCGTCGCGGTGATGGGCGCGGCGACGTCGCAGATCTCCTACACCGCCTCCAAGGGCGGCGTGCTCGCGATGTCGCGCGAGCTCGGCGTGCAGTTCGCGCGCGAGGGCATCCGCGTCAACGCGCTGTGCCCCGGGCCGGTCAACACCCCGCTGCTGCAGGAGCTCTTCGCGAAGGACCCCGAGCGCGCGGCGCGCCGGCTCGTGCACATCCCGGCTGGCCGCTTCGCGGACGCCAGCGAGATCGCTGCTGCCGTGGCGTTCCTCGCGAGCGACGACGCGTCGTTCGTGACCGCGTCCACCTTCCTCGTCGACGGCGGCATCTCCGGGGCCTACGTCACGCCGGTGTAGGCGGCGCGAACTCGGCCGCGAGCATCGTGACGTCGTCGGTGCGGCTGCCGCGCGACCAGGCGTGGAGGGCGGCGCGGAGGGCGCCGAGCCCCTGCTCGAGGCTGCCGTCGGCGAGCCGGCCGCCGGCGGTCAGCAGGGGGAAGTCGCCCTCGGGCCCGCGCGCCTCGACGACGCCGTCGGTGTAGAGCAGCAGCCGGTCGCCGGGTACGAGGCGCACCCGCGAGCAGCTGCCGCTGCTGCCGAGCCCCAGGGGCAGGGCGCCCGCGGGGGGCGGCAGCGTCTCGACCCGGCCCGCGCGGACGAGCAGCGGCGGGGGGTGCCCCGCGTTGCAGACGCGCAGCTCGTCGCCCTGGAGCTCGGCGAGCACCGCGGTGACGAAGTCCTCCGGCCCGGCGGCCCGGGCCACCGCGCGGTCGAGGTCGCGGGCGAGCTCGCCGAGGTCGGCCCGCTCGTGCGCCCGCTCGCGGAACGCCCCGAGCACCGTGCTCGCGAGGCGGACGGCGTCCAACCCGTGCCCGCGCACGTCGGCGAGCAGCAGGCGGGTGCCGAACGGGCTCGGGACCGCGGCGTACAGGTCGCCGCCGACGGCGGCGTCCTCGTCCGCGCTCTCGTAGGACGCGGTCAGCACGAGGTCGCCGAGCCGCCGCGGCACCGGGGGCAGGATCGCCTGCTGCGCCACGGCGGCGATGCGCTGCACGCGGGCGAGCCGCTCCTCCCGGTGCACCCGGCTGCGCGCGGCGGCGACGGCCAGCGCCCCGCCCGCGGCGATGAGGACGAGGCGGACGACCTGGTCGGGCAGGCGCGGCGCGGCGTACTGGTCGGACAGGGTGCCGAGGGCGGCGCCGAGCGCGAGGGCGAGCACCGCGTACGCGGCCGTCGCCCGCGGGCCGAGCAGGCTGGAGGCGAGCAGCGGGGTGATGACGGCGAGCGCGAGGACGACCGCGTGCTTGCCGGTCGCCACCTCGAGCGCGGCCACGCCGAGGGCGACGAGCGCGGGTGCGGAGCGGGCGAGTCGCCGGTCGGTGCTCAGGACTGCCTGCTGCGGTGGTCCTGCGCCGCGGCGCGGAGGCCCTCGAAGAGCCGCAGGTCCTCGTCGACCTCGGGGTGCCACAGCACCCCCAGCGCGAAGGGGTGCCCGGGCACCTCGACGGCCTCGACGCTCCCGTCGTCCGGGACGGTGCCGGAGGCGACCAGCGAGCCGACGGTGTCGACGCCCTGGTGGTGGTAGGACGCGACCGTCACCTCGTCGCCGAGCACCGCGTGCGCGAGCGTCCCGGGGGAGAGCCGGACGGCGTGGCGTCCGTAGACGCCGGGCTCGGGGCGGTGGCCCTCGTGGCCCACGACGTCGGGCAGGTGCTGGCAGAGCGTCCCGCCCGCCGCTGCGGTGAGCAGCTGCATGCCGCGGCAGATCCCCAGCAGCGGCAGCCGCTGCTCCAGGGCCGCCTGCAGCAGTGCGCTCTCCGCGGCGTCGCGGTCGGGCCGCAGCCCGGTGGTGCGCGGGTCGGGCTCGGCGGCGTACAGCGCCGGGTCGAGGTCCGCGCCCCCGGCGAGCACGAGCCCGTCGAGGTGGGCCAGCACGGCGGCGGGGTCGAGCGCGGCGGCCGGGGGGAGCACCACCGGCAGGCCCCCGGCCGCGACGACCCGGGCGACGTAGGCCTCGGGGAGCAGGACGGCGCGGACGGCGTCCCAGGGGCCCCAGGCGGCGGGCTCGACGTAGCTGGTGATGCCGATGACGGGGCGCACGAGGACAGGCTGCCACAGCGGAGGATCGTGCCTAGCCCGCCGCCAGCCGTCCCTCGGCGAGCCGGACCACGCGGTCGGCGTACGCGGTGGCGAGCGCGTCGTGGCTCGCGAGCAGCACGGCGAGCCCGTCGGCGTGGCAGCGGCGGCGCAGCTCGGCGAGCACCACCCGGGTGAGGTCCTCGTCGAGCCGGCTGGTGGGCTCGTCGGCGAGCAGCAGGGCCGGCCGGACGACGAGCGCGCGCGCGAGCGCGGCCCGCTGGGCCTGGCCCAGGGAGACCGCGTCGGGGCGGCGGTCGGCCTCCCCGGCGATCTGCAGCTCCTCGAGGGCGTGCAGCGCCGCGGTACGCGGTGCGGGCACCCCCGCGAGGCGCGCGGGCAGGGCGACGTTCTCGAGCAGGGTCAGCTCCTCGAGCAGCCCGGTCTGCTGGGGGACGACCGCGGTCCGCTCCCACGCCGTCGCGGCTCCGGGGGCCGTCACCTCGACCTCGCCGGAGTCCGGATCCTCCCACCCGAGGATGCAGCTGAGCAGCGTCGTCTTGCCCGAGCCGGACCGGCCGAGCAGCACGACCAGCTCGCCGGCGGCCACCTGCAGCTCGACGCCCTGCAGGGCGTGGACGACCTCGTCGCCGCGGCGGTAGGACTTGCGCAGCCCGCGCACCTCCAGGACGGGCGCGGCGTCGGGCAGCGCGCTCATGCCGGCGGCTCGAGGCGCACGCCGCGCTCGTCCAGGGTCACGAGCACGCGGCCGCCGGGGAAGCGGGCCAGGGCGTCGTCGGGCAGCTGCACGCGGCCGTCGGGGTCGATGACGGCGACGTGCCGGCCGTCGACGCGCTCCCCGGCGATCGTCCCCGACCGCATGGCGAGCACCCGGTCGGCGACCTGCTCGACACGGGGGTCGTGCGTGGCGAGGAGCACCGTGGTCCCGCGCGCCGTGAGCGCCCGCACGGCGCGGAGCACGTCGTCCGCGGTCGCCTCGTCGAGCTCGCCGGTCGGCTCGTCGGCGATGAGGAGCTGCGGGCCGCCGACCACGGCCTGGGCGAGCGCGAGCCGCTGCTGCTCGCCCCCGGAGAGCTGGTCCGGACGGTGCTCCGCGCGGTGGCCGAGCTCGAGCAGGCCGAGCAGCTCGTCGGCGGCCTCCGTGAGCGGGCGGCCGCGCAGGCCGCGCATCCGCCCCGCCGCGCGCAGGTGCCCGAGCGCGGTGAGCTGCGGCTGCAGGTTGTCCGACGGACGCGCGAGGACGAAGCCGACGCTGCGGCGGCGCAGGGCGCGCAGCCCGCGCCGCGACAGCGGGCCGAGCGGCGTCCCGGCGATCTCCGCGGTGCCCGCCGTCGGCCGGTCCTGGGCCGCGAGGATGCGCAGCAGGCTCGTCTTGCCCGAGCCCGACGGGCCGGTGAGCGCCGTCAGCGAGCCCGCGGGCAGCTGCAGGTCGACGCCCTTGAGGGCGTGCACGTCACCCTCCGGCGCGGCGTAGATGCGGACCACGCCCGAGCACCGGGCGGCGGCCGCGGCGCTCACGCGGGCGCCCGCATGACGGTGCCGGCGGGAGCGCGCCGGGCGAGCCGGTCGACGAGCAGCGCGCCGAGGACGACCGCGGCGAGCGTGCCCACCACCACGGCGAGCAGGGCGAGGGCGGGCACGCGGAAGAGCGGCGCCGGCGCCACTGCCGGGACCGGGTCGACGCGGCCGAGCACGAAGGCGCAGGCCGGCAGGGCCAGCACGCAGCCGCAGACGAGCGCCGTCCCGGCGAGCAGTCCGAGCTCGAGCGCCGCGGCCGTCCGCCCGGCCGCGCGGCCGAGGCCCATGCGGTCGAGGAGCACGGTGGCGACCGTGCGGCGCCGCTGCTGCCCCGCGGCGTGGAGCACGAGCCCGAGCAGCCCCAGGGCGCCGCCCGCGCCCGCGACCGCGCGGAGGTAGGCCAGCGCGTACGCCGCGGAGCGGACGTCGGGCCGCTGCAGGAAGCCCGCGGTGGTCGTCGTCGTGGCGGCGGCGCCGCTGCCGGTGAGGCCGAGCGCGCGCTGCGCGGGGGCCGAGTCCCCGCGTACCCAGACCTCCTGGTCGAACAGCGCGCGCGGCGAGGGGTCGTGCGCGGCGAGGGCGGCGAGGAGCGGCTGCTGGGCCACGACGACGAGGGGGCCGCGGCCCAGCATGCCCGGGAAGGCCGGCACGCGCGCGACGACCTGCACCTGCAGGGTGTACGGGCCCTCCTGCAGCGCCGCCGCCCCGGTGCTCGGCAGCCCCGTCGCGTCGCCGGCGATGACGACCGGCACGCTCCCCGGGGCCCCGGCCAGCCGGTGCAGCAGGCGGTCGCGGTCCCCGAAGCGGGTGTCCCACGTCGCCACCGCGGCGAACGTCTCCGGGTCGAGCGCGAGCAGGGCGGCGTTGCGGGTGGCGGACGCGACGCTCACCTGGGGGTCGCGCAGCACGGCCGAGGTCCCCGCGGGCAGCGCGGGCAGCACGCGGTCGTCGGCCGACACGACGGCGTCCGCCCCGACGGCCACGGCCGCCTTCGCGCGCAGCGTGCGGGAGGACGAGTCGGCGAGCGCGCTGGCGTAGACGGAGAGCCCGAGCGCGACGGCGCACGCCACGACGACGAGGCGCGCGGCTCCAGGGGCGGCGAGGACGCGCCGTGCGGCCAGGAAGGCGCCGGTCGGCAGTCGGTCGAGCGCGGGGAGCGCGCGCGGCGCCAGGCGCTGGAGCGCGGTGACGGCGAGCCCGGCGCCGGCCCCGACGACGAGCAGGGGGACCGCCAGCGCGACCGCACCGAGCGGTGCGCCGCCGGTGCTCGTGCCGGTGCTCGTGCCGCTGCCGTGGAGGAGGGGGAGCGCCGCGACGGCGGCGACCGCGCTGAGGACGGGGAGCCAGGGGACGCGGCCGAGCCGCTGCTCCAGCCGTCCGGCGTCCACCCGGTCCAGCCGCGCGACGAGCGCGGCGGTGACGACCGCGACCACCACGAGGGCCGCGACCGCGGCGAGCAGGGCACCGGCCGCCGTCGCCGTGTCCGGGCGCACCCGGGCGGGCCCCAGCAGCGAGACCCCGGCCCAGCCGAGGGCCGTCCCGAGGACCGCGCCGAGCAGGACCGCGGGTACGGCCGCACGGGCCGCGCGGCCCGCGGCCTCGGCGGGCCGCAGCCCGCGGGCGAGCAGTCCGCGGAGCTGCACCTCGCGCCGCCGGGACGACGCCGCCGCCCATGCCCCGACGAGGACGAGCGCGGCCGCCGCACCGCCGACGCCCACGGCGCGCACCGGCGGGGAGAGCAGCGCGGTCGTCCTGCGGGCGTCCGCGATGAGCCCGGGCAGCGAGGTGCGCAGGACCGGCGGATCGCCGACGGGGAGGGCCGCCTCCGTGACCCGGCCGCCGGCGACGGCGGCGGCGAGGCGGGCGTACGCCGACGCCGTTCGCTCGGCGGTGGCGAGGTCGAGGGTGCGGGGTGCGGGGAACGACCACTCGACGTCGACCGGGGAGTCGATGGTGCCGGCGAGCGCGTCCAGCAGGGCCGGCGCGGCGATGACGGGCGCCGGCGGGTAGACGACGCCCTCGTCGCCGCGGCCCGGTGCCCGCAGGAAGAAGCGCAGGCCGAGCCCCGCCCAGTACGCCGCGAGGGGCGCCGCCGGGCGCACGTAGATCCCCGAGACCGTCACTCCTGCCGGGCGGGCCCTGGTCGTCACGCTGCCGGCGAGGGTCATCCGGTCGCCCGGCCGCAGGTGCAGCTGGTCGGCGAGGTCCTGGGGGACGAGGACGCCCGCGGCGTCGACGCGTCCGGCGACGAGGTGGAGGTTGGCCTCGGCCGAGCTGCTGGTGGTGGTGCTGGTCGGGCTCGTGCTCGTGCTCGTGCTCGTGCGGGAGACGAGCACGACGGGCGCGTGGGCGTGCTTCGGGCCCGGGACGGCGGGGTCCTGGACGCTCACCGGCTCGACCGTCTGCAGCTCGAGGGCGTCGCCGAGCCCGGCGTCGCGGCCGGCCGCACTGACGGCCGAGGAGAGCGCGTCGAGGTGCGCCAGGCGCTCGGTCTGGGGCTCGGCGCCCTGCCCGCGCGTACCGCCCACGACGGTGGCGGAGACCGCCGACGGGTCGAGCGCCTCCCGCCCGTGGCGCCAGGTCGCCTCCCCGGCGGCCGCCACGTCGAGGGGCGCGGAGACCGCGACGCCCACGAGGACCGCGGTCAGCAGCACGAGCCCGACGTCCGGCCGAGGTACGCGGCGGAGCGCAGCCAGCCGGCCCGTCCGCCCCGACCTGCGCATGGTCCTCCCCGAAGCCGGCCCGTACGCCGTCCTCGTCACGCTAGTCGAGCCGTGTGACGGGCACGGGTCGGCGGGTCCCGCGGGTGCGGCGCAGTGCGGCGCAGTGCGGCTCGGCCGCGGGAAGGAGCGCGCCGGTAGCCCCGTCCGGCTGGTGCCGGCGGGGCTGGGCGGTCGTGCTGGTCCTGCTGCTGCTCGGGGTTCTCTCCACTGCCGACGGCTGAGTCAGGCGGCGCAGGGTTGGGGTTCTGGTCGTGCTTCGTACATCCGGCCGAGGGGTGTGCGGTGGGCGATGGTGCCGTCGGGGAGTGGTGTGGTGGTCCAGCCCCACCAGGTCTTGAGGTTGTGGTGGAGCCGGCATCTGGGGCAGAGGTTGCGGCAGGTGGTGTGCCCGCCGCCCGGGTCGTCGGGGTCCTCGCGGTTGAACGGGACCGTGTGGTCGACGTCGCAGCGGGCCGCGGGTACGGAGCAGGTGGGGTGTCCGCAGTGCAGCCACAGCGCGGTCACGTGAGCCCGTTGGGCGGCGGTGGGCTGGTAGCGGAGGCGGTGGAGGTCGAGGAGCTTGCCGTCGGGGTCGGTGATGGCGAGCTGCCAGGTCCCGTCGCTGGCGAGGAGGCGGCCGAGGTCGGCGGGGATCGGGCCGTGGCCCACGAGGTGGGCGGGGTCCTCGGCGAGGCCGAGGAGGGTGGCGGCGGAGATCTGCACCTGCACGGCGACCGGTGCGGCCGTCCTCGTCAGCGCCGGGACGAAGTCGCCGTCTGCGCTCGGGTCGAGCAGCACGGAGCACACCGCGACGAGCGCGTCGGCGCGTGAGCCGGCTCGAGCGGCGAACCCGCCGTCAGCGGTGGGCAGGTCTCGGGCGATCCGGTCGAGCGCGCTGGACACGACCTGCGCTTCGTCGGCGGTGAGCAGCGCGCGGATCTCGGCCATCCCATCGGGCAGCGGGGTGATCCGGACGGCCCGCTGCTGGACGGCGTCGGCGTGCCGCTCCACCGCCCCGCGCGGGTCGAGCTTCGCCACCGCGCGACGGACGTCGCGGCGCAGCTCGCTGACCGTCCGCTCCGGCGCGCGGCGCAGCACCGCCGCCTCCAGCGCCGGGATGAACTCGTCGGCCAGCACGGACGCCTCGTCGACCACCACCCGGGCGTGGGCAGGTGACAGGTGGCCCTCGGCGAGCAGCCACCGCGTCCCCGGATGACGCGACGTGAGCAGCAGCGCACCGTCGACCATCGCGGCGGCACCGCGCTCGGTCATCCGCAGCGCGAGCGCCATCTCCGCCCGCGCCGACACCTTCGCCCCACCACCCCGAGCCGCACCCGGCACCGTCTCCGCGGTCGCCGTCGCGATCTGCCCGTAGGCCGAGGCGACCAGCTCCGCCTTCACCGCCGCCGCCACAGCCTCTACCCGCGCGCACGCCTGCACCAGCGCCAACCGCGCGTCGGCGAGGACCACGACCTCCGGGCGGCCCTCCTTCGACCCGGCCACACCGGGGGCCGGTTCCCCCGCCAGCGCCCACGACCGCAGCAGGCCCTCGTCGCGACTCAGCTGCTGCACCAGCGACAGCAGCATCGGACCAGCCACGACCTGCTCCACCGCCCTCGCGAACGGCCGCCCCGGCCCAGGCAGCGCAACGACCCCGGGCACCGGGCGGACGGGCAACCCGTCGCCCCGCTCAGGACCGTTATTCGAACGCATGTTCGAATCGTACAGCTCCCAGGCGAGCTCGGCAAGGGTCAGCCGGCCTTTGTGGGCTCAGTCCTCGGGTGACAGGTCGGCCCTCCCAGAAGTGCGTGATCGCGAGGATGTAGCTGGCGCGGGCCGAGCCCCGGGATGTGCATGATCACGGCGGAAGGGGGGGCGGGCGAACCGCGGCACACCCCTCCCCACGATGTGCATGATCACGGCGGAAGAGGGCGGGCGGACGGCGACCCGGCCGCTGCCCGAGCCGTGCTTCATCACGTCCTTAGGTAGCCGTGCTCGATCGCGCCCTCACGGAGATGCGCAAGACCACGCCTCGCCGACACGTGCATGACCACGCCCTCGCCAGGATGTGCATGATCACCAGGGAGGGGGCGCCACTCGCTCAGCCCGCCCGCCGCCCCGCCGATCGGGAGGGCAGGAGACGGGGACGGGGACGCGGACGAGGAGGTGGCGGGATGGCGCGGGTGCTCGTCGTCGAGGACGACCCGGACGTGCGCTTCCTTCTGGCCGCCCAGCTGCGCCGCGCGGACCACGAGGCGCGCTGCGTCGCGAGCGGCGAGGAGGCCGTCGCGCTGCTCGCGAGCGGGCCCGCCCCTGAGGTCGCGATCGTCGACGTCGGGCTTCCGGGCGCCGACGGGTTCAGCGTCCTGGACTCGCTCGCGCGGGCCGGGCTCCGCGCCGAGCGGGTCGTCATGGTGACGGCCTCGCCCGCGGTGCAGCTGGCGGACCGCGTGCGGGCGCAGGGCGCGCGCTACCTCGCCAAGCCGTACGCCGCGGTCGACCTGCTCCAGGTCGTCGCCCAGGCCCTGGCCCAGACGCAGGCCCTCGGCTAGGGCCCGACCCGGAGCATGCCTACAGCTCGCGCAGCCGCGGCAGCACCTGCTCGCCGACCTGCTCGACCCACCCGGGGATCGCCGGGCCGGGGCCGCGGCGCGACACCCACGCCTTGCTGATGCCGAGCTCGGCGTAGCTCTGCATCCGCGCCACAAACTCGTCGACGTCCGCGAGGGGGTCGCCGGCCGCCACGACGGTGCGCTGCACGGTCGCGGGGTCGCGGCCGACGTCGGCGCAGTGCTGGTCCAGCACGGCGAGCTTGTCGCGCAGCACGTCGAGGCCGGCGTCGAACAGGTTGCAGGCGTCGGCGTACTGCGCGACGAGGCGCAGGGTCTTCCGCTCGCCCATCCCGCCGATGAGGACGGGCGGCCCACCGGGCTGCAGCGGCTGGGGCACGCAGAGCGTCTCGGCGAGCTGGTAGTGCCTGCCCTCGTAGGCCCCGTCGTCGTCGCTCCACATCTGCTTGCAGATCTGCAGCGCCTCCTCGAGCCGCTCGAAGCGCTCGGCGACCGGCGGGAACGGCACGCCGAGGCCGCGGTGCTCGCGGTCGTACCACGCGGCGCCGATGCCGAGCAGCGCGCGGCCGCCGGAGAGCACGTCCAGCGTGGCGACCGTCTTGGCGAGCAGCCCCGGGTGCCGGTAGGTCACACCGGTGACGAGCAGCCCCAGCTGCAGCCGCTCGGTGCGTCCGGCGAGGAAGCCGAGGGCGGTGTAGCCGTCGAGCATGGGGTCGGTCGCCGGCGCCATCGCCTCCATCTGGAACCAGTGGTCCATCAGCGTCAGCGTCACGAAGCCTGCGTCCTCCGCCGCGCGCGCGGTGGCCGTGAGCCCCTCGGCGAGGCCGGCGGGGTCGCCGTACGGCGTGAAGTCGGGGACGTGCAGGGCGAGGTCCACGGATGCTCCAGCGGGTGCGGCGGTGCGGCGCCGCCCAGCCTCGCAGACGCCTCAGCGCACGGCCAGCCCGACCACCACGAGGTCGAGCACGCACACAGCCGTGCAGGCAGTGCCGGCGACGAGGCGCAGAGGGGAGCGTCGCCCTCCGGTCGCGCGCGGAGCGGCTGGTCGCGTACCTCGCGCTGCACCACAGGCCCGTACGCCGTCAGCAGCTCGCCGGCGTGCTGTGGCCGGAGAGCATGGAGGACAAGGCGGGGGCCAGCCTGCGCTCGACGCTGTGGCGGCTGCCGCGCCCGCGCGGGCTCCCGCTCATCACGGTCACCCCGACCCACGTGGGGCTGGCGGGCGGGACGAGCGTGGACCTCTGGGCGGCGGAGGACAGCATCACGAGCCTGTCGGTCGAGGGCACCGAGTGCGACGTCCGGCTGCTCGACCGCGACGTGCTGCCCGACTGGGGCGAGGACTGGGTGCTGCTCGAGCGGGAGCGGCACCGCCAGCGGAGGCTGCACGCGCTCGAGGCGCTCTGCCGGCGCTCCAGCGCCCAAGGACAGCACGACAGCGCCCTCACCGCGGGGCTCGCTGCCGTCGCAGGCGAGCCGCTGCGGGGGAGCGCGCACCGCGCGGTGATCGAGGCGCACCTGGCCGAGGGCAACCCGGGAAAGGCGCTGCGGCAGTACGACCTCTACCGCAGGCTCGTCCGCAGCGAGCTCGGGCTCGCGCCCCTGCCGGCGATCCGCCGGCTGGTCGCGGACCTGCTGGGCAGGCCCGCCGAGCGGAGGCCGCGATGAGCACGGTCCTCGTCATCCGCGCGTGGCACGAGCCCGACGGGGAGGAGCCGGGGGAGCAGGCCGTCCGCGCTCGGCTGCTCACCGGGGACGACGCCGACCAGACCGTGGACGTGGCGGACGGCGTCGACGCGCTCGTCGACGCCGTCCGGCGGTGGCTCACCGCAGTCGCCAGCGGTGCGCGCCCTGCGATGAGCCCTCGGCTCAGCTGTTGGTGATGGGCAGGCCGGGCGGGTTGATCTCGGCGGTCTTGACCGCCTCGTTGCTGAGGTTCCACGCCGCCAGCCACTTGGCGTAGGTGCCGTTCGCGATGAGCGTGTTGATCGCGTCGGCCACCGGCTTGTTGAGTCCGTCGCCCTTCTTGGTCGTGGCGGCGATGAGGCCCTGGAGACTCGCGCCGGCGCCCGAGTACGTGCCCGCCGTGCGCGTCGCGCTCGCGGTGCCCCGCGACTGCTGGTTGGCGTACGCGATGCTCGGGTTCGGGCCGAGGTAGGCGTCGACCTGCTTCGAGCGCAGGGCCAGGGCGATCGTGCTGTCGTCGGTGTAGAACTTGCCGTTGAGCTTCTTGCCCTCGGCCTTCACCTTGGACTGCCACTCCAGCAGGATCTTCTCCTGGTTGGTGCCGCTGCCGACGGCGACAGTGAGCCCGGCGAGGTTGTGGTAGTCACCGGCGAACTGCCAGGTGCTGGAGGCCAGCACCTGGAAGCCGAGGTTGTCCTGCCGGTAGCTCGCGAAGTCGTACTTCTCCTTGCGCTTCTCGGTATCGGTGATGTTCGAGAAGCCCACGTCGGTCTTGCCGCTGTCGATGCCGACGAACAGGTTGTCCCACGTGGCGTTCGTGATGACGGGCTTGAGGCCGAGGGTCGCCGCGACGAGCCGGCCGAGGTCGGGCTCGGCGCCGGTCAGCGTGCGCTTGTCGTCGCCGACGAACGCGAGGGGCGGGAACCCCGTCGGCAGCGCGCCCTCGCCGATGACGAGGGTGCCGCGCTTGACGACGTCGGCGGGCAGCTCGGCCCGCGCGGCCTGGTCCACCGCGATGCTGAGCGTGACCGGGGTGGAGGCGTGCAGCGAGCCCGCGTTGCCGCCGACGAGGACGGACGTGGTGCCCGCGGCCGCGGTGGAGCCCCCGGCGCTGGTGCTGCTCGCGGCGTCCTGCGCCCTGGTCGACGACCCGCAGCCGCTGAGCACGGTCGCGGCGAGGGCGGCGGCGGCAGCGAGGCCTAGAGGAGTGCGGGCGGGCGATGGCATGGGAGTGCTCCTGATCGGGGTGCTGGAGAACGTGCTGCGGGGAGGGGGTCTAAAGGACCTTGGAGAGGAACTCGCGGGTACGCGGGTGCTGGGGGTCGTCGAGGACGCACGCGGGCGGGCCCTGCTCGACGACGCGCCCCTCGTCGAGGAAGACGACCACATCGGCCGTCTCCCGGGCGAAGGCGATCTCGTGCGTGACGATGACGAGCGTGGTGCCGGAGCGGGCCAGCCCGGCGATGACGGCGAGCACCTCGCTGACGAGCTCGGGGTCGAGCGCGCTGGTCGGCTCGTCGAAGAGGATCAGCTCGGGACGCAGGGCGAGCGCCCGCGCGATCGCGACGCGCTGCTGCTGACCGCCCGACAGCTGGCGCGGGTACGCGCCGGCCCGGTCCGCCAGCCCGACCTGGGCGAGCAGCTCGAGCGCCTCGGGCTCGACCTCGGCGCGCTTGCGCCGCTGCGCGGACACCGGCGCCTCGACCACGTTGTCCAGCACCGTGAGGTGCGGGAAGAGGTTGAAGCTCTGGAAGACGAAGCCGATACGGGCCCGCTGGCGCAGCAGCGCGCGCTCCGTCAGCTCGCGCAGCCGGTCGCCCTCGCGGCGCACGCCGATGAGCTCGCCGCCGACGCTGACCCAGCCCTCGTCGAGGCGCTCGAGGCCGTTGATCGTGCGCAGCAGCGTGGACTTCCCCGACCCCGACGGCCCGATGACGGCGACGACCTGGCCGTGCGGCACGTCGAGGTCGATCCCCTGGAGGACGGGCACGGAGCCGTAGGACTTGTGGGCGCCGCGCACCTGCAGCGCGCTGCCAAGCCTCGGCTCGGCCTGCAGCGCGGTCATGCCGCTACCTGCTGCGGGCGCAGCGAGGCGACGCGCGCCCGCAGCCGCTGCAGCGGTGTGGGCGGCAGCGAGCGGACGTGGCCGCGGGCGTACCTGCGCTCGACGTAGTACTGCACGACGCCGAGGGCGCTGGTGAGCACGACGTACCAGATCGTCGCGACGAGGTAGAGCGGGATGATGTCCTGCGGCACGCGGGAGTTCTGCGTCTGCACCTGGCCGAAGAGGTCGAGCAGCGAGACGTAGTAGACCAGCGAGGTGCCCTTGACGAGCCCGATGATCTGGTTGACGTAGGTCGGGACGATCGCGCGCAGCGCCTGCGGCAGCACGATCCGGGTGTACTGCCGGTGCTTCGGCAGTCCGAGCGCGCTGGCCGCCTCGAGCTGGCCCTGGTCGACCGAGAGGATGCCGCCGCGGACGAGCTCCGCCGCGTACGCCGCCTCGTTGAGCGTGAAGCCCACCACCGCGATCACCAGCGGGCTGCCGAGCAGCGTCAGCGTGTCGACGTGCGCGAAGCCGGGCCCGAACGGCACGCCGACCTGCAACCGGCTGTAGAGCGCGTTGAAGTTGAAGACGAGGAGCAGCAGCACGAGCATCGGCACCGAGCGGAAGATCCACACGTAGACCCACGACGCGCCCTGCAGCAGCGGTACGCCCGAGAGCCGGGCGAGGGCCAGCAGCACGCCGAGCGCGCCCCCGAGGACCGCGCTCAGGGCGGTCACCTCGAGGGTGATCCGCAGACCGTCGAGCACGACGGGGTCGACGAACCAGTCGCCGACGACCGTCCACTGGAAGGCGCGGTTGGTGACGAGGCCGTGCACCAGCTGCGCCACCACCACCAGCGTCACCGCGGTCGCGGCCCAGCGGCCGGGGCGGCGCGCGGGCAGCGGGCGGCCGGGGAGGAGCCCGTCGGTGGGGTCGCTGCCGTGGGCGGCGCCCTGCTCGGCTGCCTTCGGGAGCGGGGCCGGGACCGGTGGCGCAGTGCCGGTCTCGGGCGTCTGCGTGGCGCTCATGCGGGATCTCCAGGGCGAGGGGGAGCGCGAGCCGGGGACGCGGGCGTGCGTCCTGCCGAGCCGCGGGGACGGGACCCGCGGTGCCGGGGCGTTTCCCGCAGGTCGTCTGGCGAGGACCGTACGCGGCTTCCGGCCCCCCGGCCGACCGGTTCGAGGACCTGTCCACGATGTGGAACGGGGCGATAGAACGGTTGCCGCTACGAGGATCTCGACGCATGCTCGGAGTCGTCACGAGCGCCAGCGACAAGCCCCGGCTAGCTGGCCGGCAACCCTCCGACCGCGGCGGGGTGCCCCGGGTGAGGACACGGCCGCACCGCGGCAAGCGCGGGTCCGGGCTCCCCTCGTGGGGCTCGGCCTCGTGCTCCCCGACGACAGGAGACGCATGAGCATGGCGACCTGCGCCAGCCCCGTGGACGTGGGGGAGCACGGCACCTACGCGGTGCACCGCGACCCCGGAGACACGCGCCCGGTGTACCGCTTCACCGACCGCATCACGGCGGACGGGGCGAGCGGCTACCCCGCCGTCGGTGGGCGCTACCACGTCTACGCCGGCTGGTTCTGCCCGTGGTCCCAGCGGGTCACGCTGGAGCTGGCGCTCAACGGTCTGGCCGAGGTCGTCTCCGTGTCCTTCGTCGACGACGAGCGCGACGGCCGCGGCTGGGCGTTCCGCGAGACGCACGGGCCGGACCCTGTCAACGGCTTCGCCCTGCTGCGCGAGGCGTACGACCGCACCGAGCCGGGCTTCGACGGGCTCGTCTCCGTCCCGACGCTGTGGGACCGCGTCACCGGCCGCGTGGTGAGCAACGACTTCCGCCTGCTCGGCATCGACCTCGCCACGCAGTTCGGCGCGACGGCTGGCACCTACCCCGAGCACCTGCGCGACGAGATCGAGGCGCTGGACGCGCAGCTGGGCCCCGACGTCAACCAGGGCATCAGCGTGGCAGGGGGCGACGGCCCGGGCGCCCCGCAGGCGCGGGAGCGCCTGCTCGCGCGCTTCGCCGAGCTCGAGGAGCGCCTGTCCGGCAGCAGGTTCCTGCTCGGCGACCAGCTCACCGAGGCCGATGTCCGGCTGTGGGTCTCCGTGGTCCGCTACGACGCCGAGCACAACGTGGGCGGCCGCATCGGCCCGGCGCTGCCGCACTGGCCCGCCCTCTGGCGCTGGGGGCGCGAGCTGTACGCGCTCCCCGCCTTCCGCTCCACCACCCGCTTCGCCTCGTTCACCGGGCCCGGTGCGGTCCAGCTCGAGTGGGAGGGCGAGCGATGAGCCAGCTCCACCTCGCCGTCGGCCTCGAGGGCGCCGGCTGGCACCCCGCGGCCTGGCGCGACCCGGCCGCCGCGCCACACGACCTGCTGTCGGCGGCGTACTGGACCGAGCTGGTCGCGGTGGCCGAGCGCGGGCTGCTCGACCTCGTCACGATCGAGGACGGGCTGGCCCTGCAGTCCGAGCGCGACGACGCGCCGGACGGCCGCACCGACCGGGTCCGCGGCCGGCTCGACGCCGTGCTGACCGCCGCACGCGTGGCGCCGACCACGCGGCACATCGGCCTCGTGCCGAGCGCCACCGTCACGCACACCGAGCCCTTCCACCTGAGCAAGGCCGTCGCCACGCTCGACTACGTCAGCACCGGTCGCGCGGGCCTGCGCGTGCAGGCCTCCCTGCGGCCCTTCGAGGCCCGCCACTTCGGGCGTCGCGAGGTCTCCTTCGTGCCGCGCCAGGGCGTCGACATCGCGGGCGATCCGCTCGTGGTCGACCTGCTCGGCGAGGTGGTCGACTACGTCGAGGTCCTGCGCCGGCTCTGGGACAGCTGGGAGGACGACGCGGAGATCCGCGACGTCGCGACCGGGCGCTTCGTCGACATCGAGAAGCTGCACTACATCGACTTCGAGGGCAAGCACTTCAGCGTCCGTGGCCCCTCGATCACGCCGCGCCCGCCGCAGGGCCAGCCGCTGGTCGTCGCGCTCGCGCACGGCCCCGCCGCGTACGCCGTGGCAGGGCGGGCGGCCGACGTGGCCATCGTGACGCCGCACAGCCTCGAGGAGGCGCGCGCCGCCGTCGAGGGCGTGGCGGCCGAGCGGTCGGCCGCGGCGCGTACCGACGGCCCGGGGCACGTCCTCGGCGACCTCGCCGTGGTGCTCGGCGCCACGACCGCCGAGGCGCAGGACCGCCTGGCACGCTTGGACGAGCTCGCCGGGGAGCCGTGGTCGACCGACGTCGACGTCATCGCCGGGACGCCCACCGAGTTGGCGGACCGCCTGCAGGACTGGGCCTCCGCCGGGCTCGACGGCTACCGGCTGCGTCCCGCCGTGCTCGCGACCGACCTCGCGCACATCACGACGGGGCTGGTCCCCGAGCTGCAGCGGCGGGGGGCCTTCCGCACGGCCTACACCGCCAGCACCCTGCGCGGTCACTTCGGGCTCCCGCGGCCCGCCAACCGCTACGCCGCCGTCTGACGGCGATCTGACGCCACCACCGGAGACGACCGATGCCCAAGCAGATCCACCTCGCCGCGCACTTCCCCGGCGTCAACAACACGACCGTGTGGAGCGACCCGCGCGGTGGCAGCCACATCGAGTTCTCGTCGTTCGTGCACTTCGCGCAGACCGCCGAGCGGGCGAAGTTCGACTTCCTCTTCCTGGCCGAGGGACTGCGGCTGCGCGAGCAGGCCGGCAAGATCTACGACCTCGACGTGGTCGGCCGACCCGACACCTTCACCGTGCTCTCGGCGCTCGCCGCCGTCACCGAGCAACTGGGGCTCACCGGCACCATCAACTCGACCTTCAACGAGCCCTACGAGGTCGCCCGGCAGTTCGCGAGCCTGGACCACCTCTCCGCCGGGCGCGCCGCGTGGAACGTCGTCACCTCCTGGGACGCCTTCACGGGCGAGAACTTCCGCCGGGGAGGCTTCCTCCCGCAGGACCAGAGGTACGCGCGGGCCAAGGAGTTCCTCACCACGGCGTTCGAGCTGTTCGACTCGTGGAAGGGCGATGAGATCGCGGCCGACGCCGGATCGGGGCAGTTCGTCTCCCGCCCCGACGTGGGGGCGTTCTCCCACGAGGGCCCGCAGTTCAGCATCTCCGGTCAGTTCAACGTCCCGCGCTCGCCGCAGGGCCGCCCGGTCATCTTCCAGGCCGGCGACTCCGAGGAGGGGCGCGAGTTCGCGGCGTCCACCGCGGACGCGATCTTCAGCCGCCACAGCGAGTTCGAGGCCGGTCGGGCGTTCTACACCGACGTCAAGGACCGGCTCGCGACGTACGGCCGCAGCCGCGACAGCCTGCTCATCCTTCCGGCGGCGACGTTCGTCCTCGGTGACACCGACGCCGAGGCCCAGGAGATCGCCCACCAGGTGCGGCTGCAGCAGGTGAGCGGCCAGACGGCGATCCGCTTCCTCGAGCAGCTGTGGAACCGCGACCTCTCGGCCTACGATCCCGACGGCCCGCTGCCGGACATCGACCCCGACACCGGCGACGACCACATCGCCAAGGGCCGCGCGAGCGTGCGGATGAACCGCGACCCGGTCGCGGTCGCCCGCGAGTGGCGCGCGCTGGCGACGGAGAAGGGCCTGTCGATCCGGGAGCTCATCATCGAGGTCACCGGCCGGCAGTCCTTCGTGGGGAGCCCGCGCACGGTGGCCGACGAGATCGACCGCTTCGTGCAGGCCGACGCGAGCGACGGCTTCATCCTGGTGCCGCACGTCACCCCGGGCGGCTTGGACGGCTTCGCCGACACGGTCGTCCCCCTGCTGCAGGAGAAGGGCGTCTACCGCACGGAGTACGAGGGGACGACGCTGCGCGAGCACCTCGGGCTCGCCGCGCTCGGCAACGCGGTGCCGGTCGGATGACGTTCCTCGCCATCACCCTGGTCGTCCACGCGCCGCACCCGGTGGCGGGGCGGCAGGTCACGACGCACGAGCGGTCCTCGGCCAACGTCATCGACCCGATCGAGCCGTACGCCGAGCTCGTCCGGCACTGCGGCCAGCGGTGGGCGGCTCCTCGCTCGCAGGACGCGATCGCGGCGTACGAGCCGGTGTTCGGCGGGCAGCTCGCCTTCCAGCGCCGGCTGGGCCTCGAGCCCGTCCTCCCGACGCTGGAGGACGTCGTCGAGCGCAGCTCCCCGCACGTCGGCAGCCCCCAGCAGGTGATCGAGAAGGTCCACCGCGACCACGACGGCCTCGGCCACACGGCGATGCACCTGCACGCCGACGCCGGCGGGCTCAGCGAGGAGCAGCACCGGGCGAGCCTCGAGCTGTTCCAGTCCGACATCGCGCCGGTGCTGCGGCGCGAGATCCCCGACCCGCCCTGGGGCGCGGGACCGCTGCTCGCCGCCGCGGCTCCCGCGGTCCACGCCTAGGAGCCGCCGCATGGCCGCCGTCCCGCTCGGAGTGCTCGACCTCGTCCCCGTCGCCTCCGGATCCACGCCGCAGCAGGCACTCCGCAACGCCGCCGACCTCGCCCGCGCCACCGAGCGGGCGGGCTACTCCCGCTACTGGGTCGCCGAGCACCACCTCAACCCCGGCGTCGCCGGCACCTCGCCCGCGGTCGTGCTCGCCCTCATCGGCGCCGCGACGAGCACGATCCGGATCGGCTCCGGAGCGGTGCTCATGGGCCACAGGACCGCGCTCTCCACCGTCGAGGAGTTCGGCCTGCTCGACGCGGCCTACCCGGGGCGCGTCGACCTCGGGATCGGCCGCTCGGGCCGCCCGTCGAACCGCCCGGCGAAGGTGCCCGCGACCGCCGGCGCGCCGGCGGTCGTCGACGGCCGCGCCCTCAACGGCCTGCGCATCCCCGAGCCCTTCTCCTTCCAGCACCTGCTGGGGTCGCCGCGCTTCGCCCTGCAGAAGTCCTTGCTGGGCCTGCCCGGCGCCGTGGCCCAGGACTACGCCGACCAGGTCGACGACATCCTCGGGCTGCTCGCCGGCACGTACGCGTCGGCCGAGGGCGCCGAGGCGCACGTCGTGCCCGGCGAGGGCGCGCCGCTGCAGCTGTGGGTGCTCGGCAGCAGCGGCGGGGAGAGCGCGGAGGTCGCCGGAGAGCGCGGGCTGCCCTTCGCGGCGAACTACCACGTGAGCCCCGCCTCCGTCCTCGAGGCGGTGGAGGGCTACCGCGCGGCGTTCCAGCCCGGCGTGCTGGCGGCGCCGTACGTCGCGGTGAGCGCGGACGTCGTCGTCGCCGACGAGACCGCTACCGCGCGCCACCTCGCCGCGGGCTACGCGCCTTGGGTGCGCAGCATCCGCAGCGGCGAGGGCGCGATCCCGTTCCCCTCGCCCGATGAGGCCGCCCTCCACGAGTGGACCGAGGCCGACCGGGCGCTCGTGCGCGACCGGCTGGAGACGCAGTTCGTGGGCACGCCGGCGCAGGTCGCCGACCAGCTCGAGCTCCTGCAGGAGGCCACCGGGGCCGACGAGCTCGTCATCACCACGATCACGCACGACCACGCGGACCGCGTACGGTCCTACGAGCTGCTGGCCGCGGAGTGGGCCGCACGACAGAGGAGGGCCGCATGAGCGTCTCCGACGGGCTGCAACCGATGACGGAGGAGGCGGCGGTCCCGCACGTCCTCGACAACCCGGTGTGGGCGTCGCTGACGGGCCCGCACGCCGACCTCGCGCTCGGGACGGGGCTAGCCCGCGCGTACCCCGACGACGTCGCCCGCTTCGTCGCGCTGCAGGATCTCGCAGACCCGCAGGCGTGGCGCGACCTCGCCGCGCTGGTCCCGCCGGGCGAGGTGGTCGCGGTGAGCGGCCCGCGTCCGGAGCCGCCGGAGGGCTGGGAGGTCGTCGCCGGGGGCGAGGGGGTGCAGCTCGTGGCCACGGACCGCCTGCACGACAGGGCCTTCCCCGAGGCCGTGCCCCTCGGGCCGGACGACGCCGAGGAGATGCTGGACCTCGTCGCGCGCACCGAGCCCGGGCCGTTCCTGCCGCGGACCTACCTGCTCGGCACCTACCTCGGCGTGCGCGTCGACGGCCGGCTCGTCGCCATGGCCGGAGAGCGACTGCACCCTCCGGGGTTCACCGAGATCAGCGCGGTGTGCACGGACCCGGACTTCCGCCGGCGCGGGTACGCCACCCGCCTCGTCCTCGCGGTGGCCCACGGCATCCGCGCGCGGGGGGAGACCCCCTTGCTGCACGCGGCCGCCACGAACACGGGCGCCATCCGGCTGTACGAGGCGCTGGGCTTCGAGCTGCGCCGGCGCACGCGCTTCATCGCGGTGCGGGTGCCGCAAGGCTGACCGCGGCCCGCGCGCCCCGTCGATGTGAACAGGGGCACCCAGTGGCGGTCCGACCGCCACTGGGTGCCCCCGTTCACTCGGGGCGCATGGACCGCGCTAGCTCCAGGTCCCCGCCTGGCAGGTCTTCACCGTCGCCTTGGCCGAGGACTTGGCGCCCACGACGCTCGCCAGTGCCGCGGCGCCGCCGACGTTGCGCTGGTCGTCGAAGGTGCCGCAGACGACCGCTGCGCAGACCTTGATCTGGCGCTTCACGTGCCCGATGCCCTTGCCGCACGGGGTGGTGACGATCGGCTCCTCCAGGTCGCCCGTCACCCCGAGGCCCATGATCTCCGTGCTGACCTCCTGCAGGACCGTCGTGCCCGTGGAGTCGGTGCCCGAGAAGGGGTCCACCTCCATCGTCGCGCCGAAGCCGACCCCGCCCTCCCAGCAGAAGGAGAAGCCCTTCGTGTCGACGCTCGCCTTGACCCCGAGGTAGAGCAGCAGGCCGGCACCGAGCTCGAACGACACCGTGCCCGTGCGGTCGACCCGGTCGACCGGGTCGCCGAGCGCGTACTCGTAGAGGCTCGCCTGCCCGCCGCCCAGCAGGGCGGGATCGGCCGCCGCCCACTGGGCCAGCGCGGGGACGTAGTCACGGACGCCGAACCGCACCAGGCCGGTCAGCGGGTCGGCGAGGCCGCCCGCGTACCCGATCGGGAGGGCGAAGCCCGGGTTGCTGTCCGACCGCACGACCCCGTCGGCATCGGTCTCGACCTGCTTGACCACCGACCCGCCGGGCGAGACGACGACCTGCGGCGTGCCGAGGTGGTCGGTCGCCACGCCGTACCGCGTGCCACCCCTGGTGACGGCCACCAACCGCTCCTGGTCGTCGTAGGTGAGCGTGGTGAGCGAGCCGTCGGCCTCGCGCACCGCGGTGACCTGGAGCGCGTCGTCGGGGTTCCCGTAGAGGTACTGCGTGGTCCCCCCGGCGCCCGCTCCGCTGACGGCCGTGCGCGCCACCCGCCGCCCGAGCGCGTCGTAGGCGTAGCTCACCTGCTGCCCGCCGACGCTCGCGCTGAGCAGCTCACCGCGGTCGGACCAGCCGAACCGGTCGGCACCGCGCGTGGCGAGGTCGCCGTCGGCGTCGTACGTCCATGCCGTCCCGCCCACCGAGGTGGCCCGGCCGTCGGCGTCGACCGCGACCGGCGTGCCGCTGACCGAGGTCCGCGCGCCGTCGCCGTTGCGGGTGACGTCCTCGACCAGCGTGCCGTTCCGGCGCACCTGGGCGAGCCGGCCGGTCGCGTCGTACGCGTAGTCCCACGTCGTGGTCGTCCCGAGCACGGTGTCGACCCGGCGGGTGACCCGCCCGGCGGCGTCGTGGACGAGCGACTCGGCGTAGACCTGCGTGCCGCCGCTGCGCAGCGTGCGGCTCGTCGGCGCGCCGGTGCCGTCGTAGCCCAGCGCCAGCGCGTAGCCGTCGGGGCCGGTGATGCTGCTGACCGCCCCGCCCGGCGCGCCACGGGTGAGCGTGACGTCGCCCTGCCGGGTGACCATGCCGTCCGCGTCGTGCGCCACCGCGACGGGGGCGCCGCCGTCGAGGGCGTACGACGCGACCTGGCCGAGCGCGTCGCGGGTCACGGCGTACGTCCCCTGCGCGGCACCGGAGACGGTCGTCCCCGACACTCCGCCGCCGTCGTACGTCGAGCTCAGCGTCGTCGTCGAGCCGCCCGTGGTCCGCACCGCGGAGAGCAGGTCGCCGCTCGGCGCGTCCCAGGTGAAGCTCGCGCTGGACCCCGCCGCCGTGCTGCTGATCGCGTCGAGCAGCCCGGTCGCCGTCGCCAGCTTGCGGGTCAGCACCGTCCCCGACGGCGTGGTCGTGCTGGTGCGCAGACCGGACCGGTCGTACGCCGCGTGCACGCCCAGCCCGCCCGGGCTTCTGTAGTCGGTCAGCCCGCCGTGCTGCGCGGGCGTGAGCCGGTGGACCTCGCCGTCGGGCATGGTCAGCGTCGTGAGCCGCCCGTCGTCGTCGTAGGCGTAGCGGTAGCCCGCCGGCTGGCCCTGCACGGTCGCGCTGATCACGCGGTCGGCAGCGTCGTAGCCGTAGGTCCTCGTCTGCCCCGTCGCGTCGTGCAGCGTGAGGAGCCGGTCGCTCGTCCCGTCGTACGTCCGCGTCGTGACGTCGCTGCCCTGCGCGGCCTGGACCAGCCGGCCGAGCGCGTCGTAGGTCCAGGTCCACGGAGCCAGCGAGTCGACCGCGGCGGACACGACCCGCCCGTCGGCGTCGAGGGTCGTGGTCTGGACGTGCCCCGCGGGGCTCGTCCCCGTCGACGTGCGCGTCGTGCGGTCCCAGACCGCCGTGCTGTGCCGGTCCTGGACCGTGCTCGTGCGGGTCACGCGCTGCACGGTCCGCGGGTCACCGGGCGAGCCGAGCACCGCGGTGAGCTGCTGGGTCGCGGTCAGGGCCGGCTTGCCGGGCACCTTGACGGTGAGCTGCGCGGCGTACGGCAGCGCCATGCCCCACACCGGGTCGGCCGCGCGGGTCGTCGTCGTGACCGTGCCGTCGGGGGCGGTGGTCGTGATCGTGCCGTCCGCGACGTACGTCGTGCTCGTCGTGCCCGTCGGGTCCTGCACCGAGCGCGTCAGCGTGCCGTCGTCCGCCTTCCTCGTGGTGTACGTCGTGACCCGCCCCTCGGGGTCGGTGACGACGACGCGGTGGCCGTCGGCGAGGTCCGTGCGCGCCAGCGTCGTCTCCCCGCCGTCGGGCCCCTTGTCGCTGACGAGCAGGCCGGCCGCCTCGTACCGCAGGGTGTGCAGGGCGCCGGTCGGCTCGCGCAGGGTGGTGAGCAGGCTGCCCACCGTCGTGTACTGGAACTGCGTGGTCTCACCCGCGGGGTCGGTGACCGCCTCCAGCTGGTAGCCGGGGCCGTCCAGCTCGGCCTGCAGGGTCGTCACCTCTCCGCCGGGTGCGGTGACCGAGACGGGCCGCCCGATGCTGTCGCGCCCGATCCGCGTCGTCCTGCCGCCGCGCTCGGTGACGCTCGCGAGCCGGCCCCTGTCGTCGTAGCCGAAGCTCCGGACCGTCGCTCCCGTCAAGGCGTCCTCGGTCCGCAGGTGGCGGCCGGCACCGTCGAAGACGTAGACCTCGGTCCCGTCCTCGCTCGGCACCCGGATGCCGTCACCCACGAGGTGCGGGTGCGGCCGGTCGACGCGCACGACGCGCCGTCCGGCGGAGTCGGCGAGCACGACGCTGCCGTCGGGGGCGAGGGCGCCGCCCTCGGCACGGCAGGGTCCGTACCGCAGCGGGAAGGTCGGCAGCACCGCGTCGCACTGGCTGAGCTCGCCGCCCACCACGTGCAGCTCCGTGCCGTCGGGCAGCACCCGCATGACGGAGGTGCTCGACACCACGAGGACGCTGCCGTCGGCCTCCGCCTCGATGTCGGTGACATCGCCGATGCGGTCGATGCCGTGACCCACCGAGCCGTCGGGCATCAACCGCTCGACCGCGTGCGACTCGTCGACGCTGAACCAGATGCTGCCGTCCGGGCCCACGTCGGCGTGCGAGACCAGCGGAGAACCCGCTTCCCGAGCGGGGATCCTGGTGACCAGCCCGTCGGTGCCGATGCGCTCCATCCCGACGGAGGCGACGACGACGACACTGCCGTCCGGCGAGGCGGACACCGAGCCGAGCCCCGCGATGCCGGAGGCCAGCACGCGGACGGTGCCGTCGGCGCTGCGTTCGAGCACCCGCCCACCGGCGGACTGGTCGAGCGGACCGGCGTCGCCCACGAGCAGGCTGCCGTCGGCGGACAGGTCGAGGTCGGTGGGGTTGGACAGCGACTGCAGCCCGGGGACGGCCGAGACCGTCCCGGACGGCGAGATGCTCCGCACCCGTCCGGTGCCGCCGCTGCCGTCGGCGATCCACACGGTGCCGTCGCCGGACACCGCGACGCCGTGCGGCTCCTGCAGCAGGGCGTCCGTCGCGGGGCCGCCGTCCCCGCTGTCGCCCGGCGCGTCGTAGCTGCCGGCGACCGCTGTCACCTGACCCCCGTCGGCCAGGTCGTGGGTGCTGATCACCCCGCCCGAGCCGAGGTACACGGTGCCCGAGGAGACGTCGAGCGTGTGGTGGACGTCGAGGTCCCACCCGCCCGCCGCCTGGTACCGCGGCGCGTCCCAGGTCGTGACGGAGGACTCGAGGTCCTGCTGCCGGACGTAGTGCGCGCGCCCGGCGACCTCACCCCGCCCCGAGGTGATCTCCCCGCCCTCCTCGGCGAGCCGGCCGAAGGCCGCGTCGTACGCGCCGCCCTTGAGCGGCACCATCTGGATGGCCCGGTCGTAGTCGTACTGCACGTGCACGTGGAGCGGGAAGGTCCCGTCGACGGGGCGCCCGAAGCGGTCGCTGCCGTCCCAGACGAGGGTGCTCGCCATGCCCGCGGCCGCCGGGACCTGACGCTCGCTCGCGAGCGTCTGCCCCGCCACCGTGGCGGTCCACGTGATCGACGTCAGGCCCGCCGGGAGCGAGTCGGGGGTCAGCTGCACGGTCGCGCTGTTCGCCGCGTGGAAGCCCTCGGTGCGGTCGCTCCAGTAGGCCAGCTGGTACCCCGTGCCGGTGATCCCGACGGTCTCCCCGAGCACCTGCGAGTCGCACTCGATGATCGAGCCCGCGTTCTCGCACGGCTTGTCCGGGTCGTCGTCCTTGGGGCTCCGCGGCGTCGGCAGGTCCGGGACCGGCGGGGCCGGCGCGGTCGCGTCCGGCGCGTACGGCCAGTTGCAGTCGAACGGCGTGAAGTGGCCCAGCTCGACGCGCCAGAACGCGTCGCCCGCCTTCGCCCGCCCGGCGAGCGCGGTGAGCTCGTCGTCGGTGATGCCGAGGGCGGTCAGCGCGCTGCCGGTGTCGGCCTTGCCGTCCCCGTCGACGTCGACCTGCGCCTTGCCGCCGGTGACGGAGACGACGCCGATGACCCGGCCGTCGTGCTCGGCGACCCACTGCGCCTTCGTGCGGTCGTAGGAGCCGAGGGGCACGGCACCGCCGACGGGGAAGTGGAGGAAGTCGTCGACGTACGCGACGACGGGCGTCGAGAACTCGACGGACGTCGCGCCCGCGGCCTGCGCCTCGTCGAAGGAGAACTCGCTGGCGTACGTGTACGCCGAGCTCGGCGGCAGGTCGCCCGGCATCTGCGCCTGGCCGTCCTCGCCGATCGTGTACTCCGTCACGCGCAGCGTCCCCGTCGTGAGCGGCTTCGTCGTCCCGTCCGGCAGGCGCATCGTCGCCGTCGTGCCGGGGCGGACCATCACCGTCGCCTGGCGAGTGCCGTCCACGTCGGTGACGACGGAGCCGTTGGCGACCTGGAGCGTGGTGCTGCCGGCGCCGAAGCCGACCACGGTCTTCGCCGGGTCGAGCGCGACCAGCACGACGTCGTCGACGGTCTGGTAGTCGTGCTGGAGCGAGCGGACCGTGCGCTGGGCGGACAGGAAGCCGGGCTTCGCGACCGCGACGGTGACGTCCCCGCCGGCGTTGACGGCGAGGTCGTACGCGCCGTCCGCGCGTGTGGTCGTGCTACCGAGCTCGGGGTGGTCGTGGACGGTCACCGAGGCCCCGGCGAGCGGCTTCCCGTCGCGGGTCAGCACGCGGCCGGAGACGACTCCCACGCGGCGCTGGTCGACGGTGCCGGCGGCCACGCCGGTCTGGACGGGGTCCGTACCGGAGTAGAGGAAGGACGTGCTGGTACCGAAGTCGGTCGTCACGCCCGGCGCGACGGGCGGGGCGGAGATGCCGCCGGGGGAGGGGGTCGGCGTGGGGGTGGGGGTCGGGGTGGGCGTGGGGGTCGGGGTGGGCGTTGAGGTCGGGGTCGGGGTGGGCGTGGGCGTGGGGGTGGGCGTCGGAGTGGGCGTGGGGGTGGGTGTCGGAGTGGGCGTCGGGGTGCTCACGGGCGGCGGCGCGCTCGACGGGTCGAAGGCGGCCTCGAGGAACAGCTGCAGCACGAGCGCCGCGTCCCCCCGGCGTACGGTCGGCGCGCTCGGCCGCGGCGGCACGCCCCAAGCGGCGGCCAGCCCCAGCGCGGTGACGGCGACCGGGGTGGTCCTGCCGGTGAAGGCGAGCCGCGCCGCACGCAGCAGCGCCGCCGCGGAGTCGGCCGGGGTGGCGGCGACGTCCGGGCGGTAGGACTTGTCGGCGTACCCGGTCACGACGCCGGCGGCGGCGAGGCGCTGGACGGCGTCGTGGTGCGCGTCGCCCCTGATGTCGCTGAACCGGTCGGGGCTGCTGAGCTTCGGGACCCCGGCTGCGCGGCCCGCGGCGACGAGGGTGTCGAGCAGGAAGTCGGCGAGCTCGCCGCGGGTCATGGCGGCGGCGGGACGGAAGGCGAGCGCGGGGGAGTCACCGATCCCGCGGTACGCCAGGCAGTCCAGCGCCCGCTTGAGCGCGGTCGACGCGGTCGAGCGGTCGGGGTAGGTCGAGACGGGCAGCGTGCCGGTGCAGGCGTGCGCGGTCGTCGCCGCTGCTGCGCCGGGCACGGTCGTGCCGAGGCAGAGCGCGGCGAGCACCGCGGTCGTCACCGCGACGGCCACGGCGCGGACGGCTGCTGCCGGGATCTGGTGCCGCGAGCGCGGCACCCTGCTGGAGTGCATGACGGGCCCTTCGTTCAGGAGGAAGGGCCACACCGTGCCGCCGCGGAGTTGCCACCCGCTTGTCGCCGACTTGCCCTGGGGTGTGGAGGGCCTGCTGGATCCCGCGTGCGGCAGAGTGGGGGCACCATGCCACCCGTCCAGGAGCACCCGTGAAGCTGATGCGCATCGGCGCGCCCGGCGCCGAGAAGCCGGTCGCGTACGTCGACGACGAGACGTACGTCGACCTCTCCGACCTCGTGCGCGACATCGACGAGGAGTTCTTCGGGAGCGGGGGCATCGAGCGGGTCCGGCCCGTGGTCGCGGAGCGGGTCGCGGCGGGTCGTGTGTCGTCCTTCGCGGGCGAGCGGGTCGCCGCGCCGATCGCCCGGCCGCACCAGGTCCTCTGCATCGGGCTGAACTACCGCGACCACGCCGCGGAGACGGGCCAGGAGGTGCCGAGCGAGCCGATCCTGTTCACCAAGCCGCCGAACACCGTGGTCGGCCCGTACGACGACGTGCGGCTCCCGCGCGGGGCCACCAAGACGGACTGGGAGGTCGAGCTCGGCATCGTCATCGGGCGGCGCACCAGCTACCTCGAGTCCGTCGAGGAGGCGCGTGACGCGATCGCCGGCTGGGTCCTCGTCAACGACGTGAGCGAGCGGGCGTTCCAGATGGAGCGCGGCGGCCAGTGGTCCAAGGGCAAGTCCGCCGAGACGTTCAACCCGACGGGGCCGTGGCTCGTCACGCCCGACGAGGTCGTCGACGTGCTCGCGCTCGACATGTGGCTCGACGTCAACGGCGTGCGCCGGCAGACCGGGACGACGAGCACGATGGTGTTCGACCCGTACGAGATCGTGCGCTACCTCAGCCAGTTCCTCGTGCTCGAGCCCGGGGACCTCATCGACACCGGTACGCCGCCGGGCGTCGGCATGGGGCTGCGGCCGCAGGTGTGGCTGCAGGAGGGCGACGTCATCGAGCTCGGGATCGAGGGGCTGGGGCAGCAGCGCCAGCGCGTCGTCGGGCCGCGCTGAGCATGCGCGCGTGGGTGCTGCACGGGCCGTCCTCCGGTGCTGTGGAGGAGGTCGCTGACCCTGTGGCGGCACCCGGAGAGGTGGTCGTCGACGTCGAGCGGGTCGGCCTGTGCGGCACCGACGTCGAGTTCTTCACCGGGGAGATGGCGTACCTCGCCGACGGGCACGCGCACTACCCGATGCGGCTCGGCCACGAGTGGTGCGGGCGGGTGTCCGCGGTGGGTGCCGCGGTGGACCCGTCGTGGGTCGGGCGGCGGGTCATGGGCGACACGATGCTCGGGTGCGGGACCTGCCGGCGGTGCACACGCGGTGCCCAGCACGTCTGCGCCGCCCGCTCCGAGGTGGGGATCCGCGCCGGGCGCGCGGGCGCGCTGGCCGAGCAGGTCGCCGTGCCGGTCGCATCGCTGCACCGGTTGCCGGACTCCGTCGACGCGGAGCTGGGCGCGCTGGTGGAGCCGGGCGGCAACGCGCTGCGGGCTGCGTCGGCGACGGGCGCGGGCCCGGCGGACCGGGTGCTCGTGCTCGGCCCGGGGACGATCGGGCTGCTCACGGCGATGTTCCTGCGCGCATCAGGTGCTGAGGTGCACGTGTTGGGGCGTACGCCGGAGTCGCTGGACTTCGCCCGCTCGCTGGGGTTCGTCGCTGCTTGGGACGAGGGGTCGCTCCCGAGCGTGGCGTTCGACGCGGTCGTCGACGCCTCCAACGACCCGCGGCTGCCGGCGCTGGCGCTGGACCTCGTGGAGCCCGCCGGCCGGGTCGTCTGCATCGGGCTCGCCGGGGTGCCGAGCACGGTGGACACGCGGACCGTCGCGCTGAAGGACGTCACGCTGGTGGGCATCCTGTCCGCGTCGCCCGGGCTGGACGCGACGATCGCGGCGTACGCGTCCGGAGCCGTCGACCCGCGCCCGCTCGTGTCGGCGGTCGCGGGGCTGGAGTCGGTGGGGGAGGTGCTCGCCGGGCAGCTTCCCGTGGGCGCGGGGCCCGGGCCGAAGGTGCACGTGGTGCCGGGTGGCTGAGCGCGGCTGGGAAGTTGATCAGGTTGCCCGATCAAGTTCGCGGCCGACCGCACGACGTGGTGGCCGCGGGGGCGGAATCTCGTCGTGCTGGCGGTCAGTTCGTGCTGGTCCTGCCGTGCGCTCAGCCCGTGCCCGTGTCGTCCCACAGGCGCGTGCTCGTGCCGGGGTTGCGGTCGCTGGCGTGGGTCGCTTGTACGGGGTCTCTGCCGTCGGGTGGTCGCCAGCGGAATCGTCCTGCTCGGTCGGGGTCGGGTTCGAGCTGCCAGCCGCCCTGGTGGAGGAGGTGGTGGTGGCGGCTGCAGAGCAGGCACATGTTGGTGAGGTCGGTGGGGCCACCGTCGGACCAGTGGCGGATGTGGTGGGCTTGGACGCGTCTGTTGCGGCAGCCGGGGGCGATGCACCCGCCGTCGCGCACCCAGAGGGCCTTCAGCTGGGCTCGGGTCGCGAGGCGGGACTCGCGGCCGAGCGCGAGCGGCACGCCAGGCGCGACTGTCACCTGCATGCCGGCCTGCGCTCGGCCCGCGTGCGGACTCATTGTGGACGTGAGCAGCACGCTGACGTTCGCGGTGCAGGTGAGGTACTTCAGCTCCTCCGCGGTGAACGCGGTGCCGAGGATGGCGCTGATGCCGGTCCTGCCGTCGCCCGGCTTGAGCTCGTCGCGCAGGGTGGGCAGGTCGACGACCAGCGTGGTGTCGAGCCGGAGCGAGGTGACCCCGGGCTCGGTGGCGAGGACCGTCTGCACGATCTCGACGAGCGCGTCAGCCTGGCGCTGGGCGGCGGTGCGGAGGTCGACAGTCTGCCCGGGCTCGGGGTTGGGCTGGGAGCCGGCGCGGATCGCCTTCTGCAGCAGCAGCCCCTCCGCCTTCGGGAGCCGGCCGGTGATCTCGACCGTGCCGTTGAAGCCGGTGGAGAGCAGCAGGTAGCGGCTGTCGTGGATCCGCTGCGCTTTCTCCTCGCGGGACTCGTCGGCCCCGACGGCCTCCTCGAGACGCGTGACCGCGGCGCGAACGTCCGCAGGTGCAGCGTCCTTTGCGAGTGGCAGCAGTGTGTCCTCGGCTTCGAGCATGACCTGCGGGCCGAGCCGCTTGTGCCCGGCCGCCAGCTCGTCGACGTGTCGGGCGCTGATGGCGCCGGCCGCCAGCGCTTCCTGCGTTTCGGGCAGGTCGCGCAGCGCCCGTGCCGCGCTCACCGCTCGGCGGGCGTCGAGCGCGTCCATCCGCGCGTGGTGCCGCAGCCACGCCTGAGCGGTGACCTGGTTGTCGAGCACGAACTCGCCCGCGGCGTCGAACTCGGCCAGATCGGCGAGGAACTCGGCGTGCAGCCGGGCGATCGCGGCCTGCTTCTCGAGCAGCGCGACACCACGCGCCGACCCCGACCGGGGATCGCGCGAGGGCTGGCTGCTCGAGCTCATGCCGACAACGTACAAGCCACCACTGACAGAGTCGGATCTCAGAGAACCGCTGCCGTACAGCGACTTCTCTACCCCGCACCGTCACCGAAGTTGATCGGGTAACCCGATCAACTTGGCGACGACGGCCGCCCAAGATCTGCATGATCACGGGGAGAGAGGGCGGTGCACCAGGCGCGATCATTCCCAAGATCTGCATGATCAGGGGAGGGGATGAAGCTCCGTCCCCGCCCCACAACGTGCATGATCACGGGGGAGGGGGCGACCGCACCTCTCCTCGCGGCTTCCGCACCCCACCGTGCCGCTCCCTCACGTCTCCCGCGCGGCCACGCCACCCTTCCGCGCGGACCGGGGGAGGGGGGCGCGGCCCTCCGGTTGGCGGGGGCGGGGTCGGGGCTCGACCGGCGGGACGGCGCGGGTCTCGGAGACGTCGGGCCGCAGGACCAGCGTCTCGCCGTAGTGCTGGACCACGGCCTCGCGGCCGCCGTCCTCCACCGCGTACGTCGCCTGCCTGCCGTCCGTCTCCACCCGCACGCGGAGTCCGCGGTGCCGGACGCGGAAGACCAGCCGGTCGATGCCCTCGGGCAGCCGCGGCGCGAAGGCCAGGCGGCCGCCATCGTCGCGCAGGCCGCCGAAGCCGTGCACCAGGCTGATCCACGCGCCGGCGAGCGAGGCCATGTGCAGGCCGTTGCCGGTGTTCGCGGCGAGGTCGTGCAGGTCGGTGAGCGCTGCCTCCGCGGCGTAGTCGTACGCGAGGTCGAGGTGCCCGACCTCGGCGGCGAGGACCGCCTGCGTGCACGCGGACAACGACGAGTCGCGTACGGTCAGCGCCTCGTAGTACGCGAAGTTGCGGGCCTTCTGCTCGGCCGTGAACGCGTCGCCGCGCAGGTGCATCGCGAGGACGAGGTCGGCCTGCTTCACGACCTGCTTGCGGTAGAGGTCGAAGTACGGGAAGTGCAGCAGCAGCGGGTACTTCTCCGCAGGGGTCACCGCGAAGTCCCAGAGGTCGTGCGCGATGAAGGCGTCGTCCTGGGGGTGGATGCCGAGCTCCTCGTCGTACGGCACGTGCATCGCCTCCGCGCAGCTGCGCCACGCGGCGCTCTCCTCCGTCGACACGTCCAGCTCAGCCGCCTGGTCGGCATAGCGGTCGCAGGAGTCGGCTGCTGCCAGGAGGTTCCGCTGCGCCATGAGGTTCGTGTAGACGTTGTTGTCCACGACCGCGGAGTACTCGTCCGGGCCGGTGACACCCTCGATGCGGAACGACCCGTCAGCGCCGAGGTGGCCCAGCGAGTGCCACAACCGCGCTGTCTGCACGAGGATCTCGATGCCGGCGGTGCGCGCGAAATCGTCGTCACCGGTAGCGTCGACGTAGCGGATGACGGCGTCGGCGATGTCGGCGTTGACGTGGAAGGCCGCCGTCCCCGCCGGCCAGTACGCCGAGCACTCCGCGCCGTCGATCGTCCGCCACGGGAACGCGGCGCCCCGCAGCCCGAGCTGCTGCGCGCGCGCCACCGCCGCGGGCAGCGTGGACCTCCGCCACTGCAGGGCGTCCGCTGCCGCGTCGGGCGCCGTGCGGTTGAGCAGCGGCAGGACGAAGGTCTCCGTGTCCCAGAAGCAGTGGCCGTCGTAGCCCGGGCCGGTCAGCCCCTTGGCCGGGATCGGCCGCCGCTCGGCACGCGACCCTGCCTGCAGCACGTGGAAGAGCGCGAAGCGGACCGCCTGCTGCAGCTCGGGGTCGCCGTGCACCTCGACGTCCGCACCGGCCCAGTAGTCGTCGAGGTATGCGCGCTGGTCCGCCAGCAGACCGTCCCAGCCGCTGTGCCAGGCGCCGACGATCGCCGCGCGCACCTGGTCGCGTACGGCGGGCAGGGACCGCGTGCCCGACCAGCCGTAGCTCACGAGCTTCACCAGCCGCAGCCGCTGGCCCTGCTCGAGCACCGCGGTGAAGGTCACCCGGCCCGAGTCGGGGAACGACTCCGCCTGCACCTCGACGTCGACACCGTCGCTCGCCTCGACGCGGTGGTCCATGTGGGCCGCGACGCGCAGGCCGCTGCGGACGGTCTCGTGCACGAGCAGCGCTCCGGCGTCGCTCGCGGCGTGCTCCAGGGACCGCAACGGGTTCTCGAGCACCGCGGACGCCCGGGGGTCGGGGTGCGCCGGCCCGGGCAGCTGCTCGTTCGCCACCAGCTCGGACTGCACGACGACGCGGGCCGTCCCGTCGACCGGCTCGACCTCGTAGACGACGCCCACGACCGAGCGGTGCGTGAACGACACCAGCCGCGTCGAGCGGACGCGCACCACCCGCCCTGCAGGTGAGCGCCACTCCGCCGACCGGGTCAGCGTTCCGGCGCGCAGGTCGAGGACCCGCTCGTGCGCCAACAGGTCGCCGTACCTCACGTCGAACGGCTCGTCGTCGACGAGCAGCCGGATCAGCTTGCCGTTGGTGACGTTGATGACGGTCTCCCCGGACTCGGGGTAGCCGTAGCCCGCCTCGGCGTACGGCAGCGGGTGCGTCTCGTGCACCGAGTTGAGGTACGTCCCCGGCAGCCCGTGCGGCTCGCCCTCGTCGAGGTTGCCGCGCAGCCCGATGTGGCCGTTGGACAGCGCGAACAGCGACTCCGTACGCGGCAGCAGGCCGGTGTCGAGCGCCGTCTCGCGCAGCACCCACGGCTCGACCGGGAAGAGCGGCTCGCTCACGAGGACGCCAGCAGCTCGGCGAGGTCCTCGACGACCTGGTCGGCGCCGTGCGCACGCAGCTCGTCCGCCTGGCCCGCGCGGTCCACCCCGACCACGAGGCCGAAGTGGCCCGCGTGCCCGGCCGCGACCCCGGCCAGGGCGTCCTCGAACACCGCGCAGCCGTCCGGCTCGACCCCGAGCTTGCGGGCCGCCGCGAGGAACGTGTCCGGCGCCGGCTTGCCCGGCAGGTGCTCCTCGGCAGCCGTCGTGCCGTCGACCCGCTCGTCGAACTGGTCGACCAGGCCGGTGACCTGGAGCACCTGCAGGGTGTTCGCGCTCGACGACACGACCGCCGTCTTGAGCCCCGCGTCCCGCACCGCCGCGAGGAACCGCACCGAGCCCGGGTACGTCGCCACCCCGTCCTGCTCGATCTTGCGCTGCACCAGCTCGTTCTTCCGGTTGCCGAGCCCGTGCACGGTCTCCGCGTCTGGTGCGTCGTCCGGGTCGCCCTCGGGCAGCGAGATCCCGCGCGACTCGAGGAAGGACCGGGTGCCGTCGGCCCGCGGCTTGCCGTCGACGTACGCGTCGTAGTCGTCGTGCAGGTCGAAGGGCGTGAAGCCGTCGCCGTCGCGCGAGCGCAGGTAGCCGTCGAACATCTCCTTCCACGCCGCGGCGTGGACCTCGGCCGTCCTGGTCAGCACGCCGTCGAGGTCGAAGAGGCAGGCGCGGATGGACCCCGGGAGCCGGGGCGCGGCGTCGGACATGATCGCCGCGTACCCGGGATCCGCGCGGCGCTACCCCGACGACGTCGACGGGCCGGTCCCTGGACGAAGCGTGATCGTTTCGCTACGCGGACCCCAGGGGACCATCACGCCCGCACGGCCAAGGAGGCCGGAGATCCGAGAGGAGCCGCAGGTGCTGCTCGACGCCGCGACGGAGACCCACAGCGTCACCCTGACGGGGCTACCGGCCCTGCTCATCATCCTCGCCGTCCTCGCGCTGATCGTCGTGGGGGCCGTCACCGTCGTCCGCGCTGTCGCGCGGCGAGCGAAGTAGCCGGCGTGAAGGACGTGGCGTCGGTCCTCGTCGGGGTCCTCTTCGTGGCCTTCGGGCTCGGGCAGGCAGCGTGGCCCAGGGCGTTCTTCGACTTCAACAAGCGCGGCAGCCGCTGGGAGTACAAGAACCCGGAGGCGGTGCAGCCGAGCGACGCGTACCTCACCTACAGCCGGGTCATCGGCCTCGCCTTCGCCGTCATCGGGGTCGTCCTGGTCGTCACCAGCCTCTGAGCGGACCGCGTTCGGCGGGGGAGCTCGAGGGCCGGCCACGACGACAGGACCGGGGTGCTCGGCTCGCGCAAGAGCCCCGGCCCGCATGCGCAGGTCCGGGGCTCTTCCAGGTGGGGTGAGTGACGGGACTCGAACCCGCGACATCTCGGACCACAACCGAGTGCTCTACCAGCTGAGCTACACCCACCATCGGCGCACGCTCGCGCGTGCGCCGTCGAGAAGTGTAGCGGGTGCGCAGAGCGGCGCAGACGACTACGACGGCTCGATCACGTGCTTCGCCGCGATCGCCTTCGCCTGCTCCGAGTCCGGGCCGGGCTGCGGGACGAACAGCGCCTCCCGGTAGTACGCGAGCTCCGCGATGCTCTCCCGGATGTCGGCGAGGGCGCGGTGGCCGCCGGCCTTCTTCGGCGACTGGAAGTAGACGCGGGGGTACCACCGCCGCGCCAGCTCCTTGATCGAGGAGACGTCGACGATCCGGTAGTGCAGGTGGTCGTCGAGCTCGTGCATGTCGCGCGCGAGGAAGCCGCGGTCGGTCGCCACCGAGTTGCCGGCGAGCGGGGCCTTGCGCGGGTCGGGCACGTGCTCCCGCACGTACGCCAGCACTTGCTGCTCGGCGTCCTCGAGCGTCGTGCCGGAGGCGAGCTCAGCGAGCAGCCCGGAGGTCGTGTGCATCTGGCGCACGACGTCGGGCATCGTCTCGAGCGCCTCGTCCGGGGGCTTGATGACGACGTCGACCCCCTCGCCGAGCACGGTCAGCTCGTTGTCGGTGACGAGCACCGCGATCTCGACCAGCGCGTCCTTGGCCAGGTCGAGACCGGTCATCTCGCAGTCGATCCACACGAGTCGGTCGGACATGCCGCTCACCCTAGTGGCCGGTACGCTCGCGGCCGTGCGCACGGCGGGTGTCGACCGGCTGCTCGGCGCGCTCGGCCTCGTCGCTGCGACCCTGCTCGCCCACATCGCGGGCGGGGGGACGGCCGGGCCGGGCGCGCTCGCCGCGCTGCTCGCGGTCGCCGCAGCCGTCACGGCGCTGCAGCGGCGGCTCCCCGCCGGTGGCGCGCTCCAGCACCTCGCGCTGCTCGCGCTCGCCCAGGCCGCCGGGCACCTCGTCTGCGCGGGGGACGGCTCCCCGGCGCGCATGCTCCTCGCGCACGCGGTCGCGACGGTCGCCGCCCTCGCGCTGACGGAGGAGGGCCGGCGCGCGTGGCGGCGTACGGTCGCCCGCCTCCTCCCGCCGGGACGCGCCCGCCTCCCCGCACTCACAGGACAGCCCCACCTCCCCGAGCTGGGAGCGGCCGCCGCCTCCCGGCAGCAGGGCGCCGCCGGCGTACGCGGTCCACCCCGGGTCCCGGCACCCGCCTGAGCAGGGCGGGTGCCTGCGCGCGCCCACCACCCCCCCGCTCACCGAAGGACCACCCGTGCTCCGCTCCCTGCCCCGCGCTGCCCTGGCGCTGGCCGCGACGCTGCTCGCCGGCCTCGCCCTCGCCCCTGCCGCCTCCGCGCACGTCCGCGTCAGCTCGCCCGACGCCGCGCCGGGCGGCTTCGCCACGCTCGTCTTCCGCGTGCCGACCGAGTCCGCCACCGCCCGGACCACCGCCCTCACCGTGACCCTGCCGGACGGCACGCCCTTCGCCTCCGTGTCCGCCGGCACCAAGCCCGGCTGGACCGTGGCGACCACCACCGCTCCGCTCGCCCACCCGCTCACCGACGACGACGGAGTCACCCTCACCAAGGCCGTGCACACCGTGACCTGGACCGCCACCGGCGACGGCATCCCGGCGGGCCAGTTCGACCAGTTCCTCCTCACCGTCGGCCCGCTGCCGAAGGGCGCCGGCGAGATCGCGTTCCCCGCCGCCCAGCGGCTCAGCGACGGCACGAGCGTGTCCTGGGACCAGGCCGGGGTCGACGCCGAGCACCCCGCGCCGGTGCTCACCGTTGCGGGTGCCGCGTCCCACGCGGACGACCTCGCCCGCTGGCTCGGCGGCGCCGGGCTGGTCGCCGGAGTGCTCGCCCTTGCGCTGGCGGCCACGAGCGCGCTGCGCCGGCGCCCGACGGGCGGCCCGAGGGCGTGAGGCGAGGCATGCTGGGAGGCGTGATGCGTACCCGGCGGCTGCTCGCCGCGCTCGGGGCCACCGGCCTGCTCCTCCTGCTCGCCGCGCCCGCCGCCTCGGCGCACGCGGTGCTGCTCAAGGCCGTGCCCGCCGACGGCACGACCGTGGCGACCGCCCCCGGCCAGCTGCAGCTGACGTTCGACGAGGCGGTGTCCCGGATCGGGGCGTACGCGACCCTCACCGGCCCCTCCGGCGTCGTCACGACCGGCACGCCGAGCACCGTCGACGAGACGATGAGCGTGCCGGTGCAGGGGGCGATGCCCGCCGGCCCGTACGCCGTGGCGTGGCGCGTCGTCTCCGCCGACGGGCACCCGGTGTCCGGCACCGTGCACTTCACCACGACGAGCGGGGCGGCGGCGCAGGCCGCCGCGGCGCCCGCGGCGGCGGCCAAGGGGCGCAGCAGCTCCTGGG